>CAUQAO010000008.1:0-29786 GCA_963515815.1 uncultured Prevotella sp. | reverse complement strand
CGAGACTACCAAACAATCGGACGTAAAATTTGCAAGATTCTCGAAAAAACCTTGCGCCGGGCTTGCGCCGCTCATCCGATATGTAGTGTTGCTATTACTCACGGGGGCAAAGGTAGGGAATAAAACCGGACCGTGCAAACGATGGGGAAGAAATCTTGCAAATTACTGGGCGACGGTTGCTCTGTAGGTACGAAAAAAGCCGTGCCATTGTTTCGGCACGGCTCCTTGATGTACGGGATGCTTTTTTATTTTACTTCTGTGAATTGCAGACGCAGTGGCCCGTCTAAGAAGTAGGGCGGCTCGGAGAGGCCGTACTTCATGCTCTTGAACGCTTGTTCCCAATGGGGGTCGGCCGGTTCGAAATCGTAGACGTTGACTTCGAGCACCCTGTTGCGTTTAGCGTCTTTGAAGATACGCAGACCGACGAGGGCTTTGCGCGTAATGTTTACGGCATCTGAAAAGGCTACGTTGACAGTCTCGAATTCGTATTCGGCGAGCGAGAGCAGTGGGGGCGGCCAACCTCCGGCCTCTTGCTGATAATTCTCGCGTTCGGCTTTGAAGGCAGCATAGCAGGCGGTTGTGAAATAGTTTTTGAGCTTGCCGGTGAGCTGCGGTGTGAAGTTGAAGCCTACGAGGGGGTCGCCCGCGAGGATGATGCGGTCGGTTTTGACCGTGTCTACCAGATATGCCGGATCGGCTCCCATGGAATTGCGCCACCAGCGATCGTTGGATACGCCTTGGAACTGCCAAGTTCCGGAGAAATCGGTGGGGCCGACAATGTGGACGTCGATGGCGGGGTTGGCGCCGGGTACGAATTTGTTAGACTCCGAAAGGCGCAAAACGATGTGGTCTTTTCCTTTTTCTAACTTCAGGAACACGATGGATACGGTTCCGATATTCTGATTGCGGTTGAAGACGGCTTTCTTCACTCCGTCTTTGAACATAAAGTGTTCGCCCTCGACGGCGGTCGAGGATGGGTCGACATCTACATCGAGACGGGTTTTCTTGGTAAAGACGAATCGTTGACCGGTGGCCGTTTCAAGCCTGACTTTGCAGTCTTTGGAGAGCGCTAACTCGGTGGTCGGATCAACAAATGTATAGACGTTGGAGCCTATCAAGTCGACTTGTATATAATTGAGTGCGCCGAGTTTTACGCCTTCTGTGGGCTTCAGAGTCAGCAAGAATGCCTTTTCGGAGGTTACTCGCTTGCGAAACACTTTGAGGTAAGCTACCGAATCGCCTTTCTGCAGGGTGAAGACCGTGTCGGAAATGGTAAAGTCTTCATCGAGCTTGGCACCTGTGGTAGACGACAGCCGATAAGGTATCTTGAGCGTAGAGAGGGCCTTGCCTTCGGTCACGACGGCTATTTCGACGCTGTCGCCTTCGTTATTGCCCAGCTTGTAGCGGGGTTCGTCTAAACTCAGCTCTGTGTATAGGCTGTCCTCTTCGTCGTGAGAACAGGCGGTGAATGCCTCGGTTAAACTCACGGCAAACAACCATAAATAGATATACTTCATCTTAATAATCGTCTCTTTTTTAATCGTCAGTAGCTTGATGATACTCGTCGGAAATGGCATCGATCTCTTCTTTTTCTTCACTCGTCAGCAAAACGGGATCGGGCATTCTGTATCTCTTGGTCGTAACGGTTGACTCTTGACGCGGTGGCACTTCGTCTGCCTGTTGGCATGATAGCGTCGTAACAGCAGTCAATATCACGACGACTAACGAAAAAATGATTGTTATATAACGTTTCATATCCATTCTCCTTTTTTATTTAGTTTGACTCTAATTCGGTATATCCAGGGTTCTGAACGATACCGCCGTTGATTTGAATTTCTCGGTGAGGTATGGGGAAAGTGTACATGTACTTCAACGTGGTGTACTTTCGGCCATTGTAGGCCGTCCAGAATTCGGGCCGCCCATTGCGCTTCAATTCGAAGAAGCGATCGCCTTCGAAAAACAGTTCCTTGCGGCGCTCGCTCAGGATTGCGCCTATCAGAGGCGTAAGTCTTTTGCCTTCGGCATCTGTTTCTATGATCTCTCTGTCGTTGAGATTGGGCAACGCTCCGATGGTGAACGGAAGCACATCCTTGACACGCGCTGCCCTCAGCTCGTTGAGTGCAGCAAGCGCTTCGGCCATTTGTCCCAGATGATAATAGCATTCGGCTTGCATCAGTTTGAACTCTTCCGAACGCATTCCGCAGAAGTAGGTCTTGGTCACAACACGCTTTTTATTCACGTAGAATTTGTATCGTACATCGTTTGCCGTATCGGTTTCCGAAAAATGGCTCAAGAAACGAATACTAATCGGCCGGTATCTGGCAGTGGTCTGGTCGCCTTCGAAAGTTTGGTTGCCGGCGGTCGATAAACGATAGGATTTGATGAGCTGATTGGTTCCTAACTTATACGCCTCTTTCATAACCTGTACATATTTGTCGATGGGCAGTATCGGATGTACCTTCAACAGCTCGTCGGCAATCGGAAGCACCTTGTCCCATTGCTTGGTCCAGAAATACAAGCGAGCCAAATAGCCTTTAGAAACATCCTCGGTAAAGCGGAACAGGTCGTCGTGAACATGATACGCGATGGATTTCTTCAAATCGCTCTCGATCAAATCGACTACGGCTTGCATAGAGCTGCGTACCGGGCGCTCTTCCATATCGAATTGGGTAACGAGCGGAACTCCTAACTGATTCGCCATATTGTTTTTTTCGGGCACATCGCAAAACCAACGCAATAGCTGGTAATAGCATGCTGCGCGCATGGCATAAGCTGTAGCTCGTACTTTATCTGCCTCGTCCGTTCCCTCTTCCTTCATCTCGCCAATCACAATATTACAGTCGCGGATGGTTTGATACTGGCTCGAATAGGCCTCGGAGGGGAATGATTTGAAACCTAAAATAGTACCTATGTATACATCCAAATTGCGACCACTGTTGCTGGTTAGAGATGCTTCAAAATCGTCGCCGGCAGAAAGATCGAAATAACTGATCGTAGTAGAATTATCCATAAAATAAGTGTTTTCGCCTTGATCTATCCTATACAATTGGGCATGGATAAATGCCGAGAACTCCTCCGCAGTTTTAGGAATGGTTCGCCCATATGGCTTTACATCCAAATAATTATCGCACGATGACAGCGATAAAGCTATAAACTATGATAAATATCTTTTTCATTGTTATCAAATCTATTAAAATCCTACTGAAACACCCATTGAAAAACTTCTCGCCATCGGATAAACAGCTCCCGGACTTTCGGGATCGATACCCGAATAATTGGTAATGGTAAACAAGTTGTCTGCCATGAACGAAATGGATAATGAGTTGATGAAGAAACGGCGAAGCTGGTTAGGGTTGAATGTATAACCCAACAAGAGCGAACCGAGCTTAAAGTAAGAGACATTCTCGAGGAGTGAAGCCTTCGTAATTTCACTCGACGTAATGACATAATCTTTCAATCCGTATTGAACTCCATAAGCGTCAAGTATACGGGGGTTGGCATCCGTACGATGATTGGTTGTCGTCCACCGGTTCACTACACTGCGCAATACATTGAGATGATGTACGTACAAATCGTTGATCTGTGACGGTATTTCTTCTGTCTTTGTACCGCTGATATTTGTATGATCGACCGGGCACTTAATGTTATTCAGTATTTTTCCGCCCAACGAATACGATCCGCCAACACTTATGTTAAACTGCTTGTACGACAAGTTCACGGTATATCCTCCGTTGGTGGGTGCATTGGATGTTCCGAGATAGAACAGATAATTCTCGGCCTTGTTCCGGTCTGATATCGTTTCAAACACGGCATCCGGACGCGGTTGATAGGTAATGAGTCCTAATCGTGAATCGATTCCCATCACCTTTCCGCTGAAAATCGATCCCAAAGGATAACCTACATAAGTACCTTGAGCTAATCCCGACACTGGAGATTCAAAACTGATCAGTTTATTTCTATTGTATGCAATATTGGCATTGACGGACAAGTTCCAGTCCTTATTTCGAATCAATGCGGCATAAACAGTTAACTCGGCACCGGAATTGGATAAGGAAGAAGTGTTATAACTCTGCGAAGAGAACCCTGTTGTATAAGGAACACTAACATTAGTAACGGCATCGCGAGTAGTACGGTGATAGATCTCGCCCATTAATTTTAAACGATCTTTGAAGAGACCTAAATCAACAGATAATTTTATATCGCGAGTTTTCTCCCATCGCAAACTGGCATTAGGCGCATTTTTTAAATACCCCATTCGGAAATAGTCGTCTTCCGTCCTACGGAAATCAGTCCTATAGTCCATTACCAATTGTGGATAAACCGACTTATTGATATTGCCTGTATATCCAAAGGCTGTTCGAACTGACAAACTGCTGATAACAGGCTTGAGCTTCTCCATAAATGCTTCTTGGTCTACATTCCATGAAAGACCGATCGAACCCGTCGGATTGAACTGTTCTTTGCTACCAAAATTATTCGATCCATCTGTTCTTCCTGTAAAACTGAATACATAACGATTGTGGTATACATAGTCGGCAGAGAAATAGAACGAAGCAAAACGATCGTCAGAAACTCTTTGCCCGGATAGCTGATCAATGATAGCGGCATACGATTGTAAATCGGTCTCGCTTACATGCTCTATTCCAGAATAGGACGGCATAGATGAATTACCCGAAATGGGATCGTAACCATAACGCTTGGTATAGATACTTTTAGCATGTTGTCCACGGAGTTCAGATCCTAATAGTGCGCTGATATAATGCTTTCTATTGAAAGTATTGAAATAATGGAACTGTCCACGAACATTATAACTGCTATTTTCTAAGGCAGTCTGCGTAATGGAGGAATAAACCCTTTTCGAAGTAAATGTCGATTTTTCGAACGGCCGATCAAGCCATGCAGCATAAGTATCTTTTCCGTTTATGTTATCTCCGTTATTCGTTGTATAATTATATGATACCAGCCCTTCGAAATTTAAATTATCAAAGATATTCACCGAAATGTTTCCTATGACCGTTGTAGAGAAATTCTTTGTCTTACTGGAAGTGTTGTCGATTTCTCGCATGATATTTACGCCATTATCAGGTAAAGGCAAAGCATTCTTTGAGCCATTGGCCAGACGTATATTGTGATAGGTATTGTCTGGAACATAATTTCCCTTTTCATCGTAAGGCCGCTCATAAGGATTAGCAAAATAGGCATATTTAAATAAATCAACATTGAGCGAAGGGCTATTAGAAGTCTGCCAACCCATGTCCATCGATAAACCTAATTTAACCCGCTGATTGGCCTTAATATCCAACTTTGAATTGATATTATAACGAGAATAATCGGTTTTCTTCACCAAACCGTTATTCTGCGAATAGCCCATTGACACATAGTAGGTGCTTTTTTCAGAACCTCCTGACAAAGAAATGTTATGACTTGTAGATACGGAATTGCGGAAAAGCTCTTTAAACCAGTCTGTCGTATGACTGCCTAAGCGAGCTATTTCAGCATCTTGCTGCTCTTTCGTCATCCCTTTATAATTTCCATAACCAGACCGAATCATACCCACTACACCAACAACAGGATAGCGTTCTTGCTTATCGAAGTAGGGCTTAGAAAACTCATCCCACAGCTCTTGCTCCCAAGCAAGCTTTTCAGGAGAAGTCATCAGATCGGCTGAACGCGGCGGACTTGTTACTAATGACATGTTGGTAGAATAACTAACACGTAGCTTTCCTTGAGTTCCCCTTTTGGTTGTAACCACAATTACACCACCGGCAGCACGCGAACCATAGATTGCTGCAGCTGATGCATCTTTTAAAACAGTAACACTTTCGATATCATTCGGATTGATACCTGAAATTCCTTGAGAAAAAATATTGCTGAAATCGCCTGCACGTATCTGGTTACTACTGATACTAGGAAAATCTTTTTGCAAAGGTACGCCATCGACAACCCATAACGGCTCGGCATTACCGGTAATAGTATTAGTACCACGTATACGAACTTTAGCAGATTCTCCGGGGCGTCCGGATATTGCTTTTACGTCTACACCGGCCATCTTCCCTTGTAACAACATATCAAGGTTGGCCATCGGATTACTCTTTAAATCTTCAGCAGTAATGGTTGTTACCGAACCTGTTGTACGACGTTTAGTGGTACGTGTATAACCGGTAACAACCACTTGATCAAGTTCCGAAGCATCATCTTCCAGTACAATATCCTTAGATAAAGGTGCCGTAATTTTCAGAACCTTCGACTTCATTCCTAAATAAGAAACAGTTATCGTGTTACCTTTATCTACCCAGAACGACACTTTACCATCTAAATCGGCAACAACACCGATGGGCTTACCCGTTACTTTCACTGTTGCTCCTCCTAAAGGGTTACCATACGTGTCGGTAATAGTAGTATTTACCTGCACCATGGCATCACTCGTCCGGGTATTTTGAGCATTTAAGCCAATTGTCATCAGGCAAAAACAGATAAATAATAATGCTTTTTCTCTCATAAAAAAGTATTTAAAAATTATTGATGATTTACGATATCGATATTTCTTGTAATGGAGTTCAACAAATGATCGCGGAAATAATAGCGTATCAGGTTGTCATAATAAGCACCATATACGCTATGATCCATTCCGGGAAAAATGAAGAAATCAAATCGTTTATTCTTTTTAATCAATGCATCTGCCATTCGCAGTGTTGAGGCATAAGGCACATTATCGTCTACATCGCCCGACATCAATAACAATTTTCCCTTCAAATTACCCGCTAACTCCATATTTGTAGGGATTGTTGACAAACCATGATAAGTTTCTCCCCACCATTGTATGTAGATATTATTATCATGATTGCCTGATACCGCAACTCCAACTTTGTAAAAGTCGGGATAGGTAAGCATGGCGGTAACTGTTTCTGCTCCTCCGCCCGAATGTCCATAGATGCCCACTCTATTTAAATCGATAAACGAATAGCATTGAGCTAATGTCTCGATAGTATACTTGTCGTCGGCCACTGCGTAGTCTCTTAAATTGCCATAGCCATAGGTATAAAAAGACTTATCACGTACAGGAGAACTTCCGCGAGGCTGAACATTGATGACGATAAAACCCAATTCGGCTAAGCTCTGGTTACCATTATCGTCGATGGCAAATGAGCGAGGCACTTGATCTGTCTGCGGTCCGGGATACACATTCGATATGATAGGGTATTTCCTATTTTCATCGAAATGAGAGGGCAGGTACATTACACCCGTCAATTCGGTCTGTTCGTCTGCTGCTTTTACTCGAACAAGTCTAGGCTTAATCCATCCTGCTTTTATCAGAAGCTGTTCATTTGCACGCCTTATTTCAAAACTGCGTTTTGGACGACTCATATCAATCACCCGATAAATCGGTGGGAGGTCCATCCGAGAATAGGTGTCAACCGCATATCGTCGATCACTTGATAGCGACAAGTCGTGCATACCATTTCCCGGAGTTAATAGATATTGATCCTTTCCATTCAATCCTACGCTGTAATAAAACCTATAATTAGGATCTATTCCCTGCTCCTCGCCATATCCGGCAAAGATCATTCGCTGTGTTATCGAATCTATATGTACGATTGAACCTGCCACTATATTTGCTCCCTGTGTAATACGATTTAGCAACTTTCCGTCGCTATTATACAGATAGTAATTGCCTCTCCCATCCCTGTCAGACCACCATACAATCTGTTTATCGCTATTAATAAGTCGGTAATTAAACTCATTGACATTCAAGTGGGGTTTAGCTATCTCTGTAATCAGCGTATACACTTGTCCTGTCTCAATGCTGATACGACACAGCTCAAGCGTATCGAAACTCCGACTGCGGCGGGTAAAATAGATCTCACGCCCATTCCGTGTATAATCTAACGATACATTCTGATCTTTGAAACGATCTATAGGTAACATCTTAGCTTCGCCCGTATCGGCATTATACCAGAAAAGTTTGAAACGTCTGATTCCTCTTTCATTAGGCAGCGGCATTTTCTTGGTTTCTAATTTCGGTCGTGGTTTGGCTAATGCATTAATGACATAAAGATCGCCTACTTCGCTATCATCTTGCATTAAATATATAAAGCGATGTCCGTACCATGTTCCGGCTACGTTTTTCTCCGTCAATGTATCTTTTGCCGCCCGATAACAGTATGACGCATATTCTTTTCCGTCGGTGGTAAGCTGGAGTATTTGTCCCGTCATGTTATTCCTAACATATAAGTTGAAACGATCGCCCAGCATAGTAAAAGTCGAGTCTACAGTCGATGTAGAACGCATATAAGAATTGAAAATATTACGACGTTCCGGTTCTTTCGAATCTTTCAGTAGCATCAGCTTTCCTTTTTTCCGATCAAATAGCTTTACGGAACCTTTCGAGGTGAATGTAAACCGATCGGCTGTATTCGTATCGAACTTTACCATAAGATACCTGATCTGCTTATCGCTAAATGTAGAGTCGCCGGTCAATGATTTATACTGACGTAAAAAAGACGGAATATCACGAATCAATTTTTCTCTTTTTCCGGTAGCCGCATTCATGATATAGCGAACCAACTGCCCGTTCTCCATTTCAGAATAACTTACATAGATAGAACCCTCTATCCACGAAGGGGTAGAAAGAACGTAATCGCCCAACTTTTTCATCACTACCGGTTCGGAATGTGCGGATACGCTATCCCAGTCGGTACGTCTTGCCTGAACAAATATAACAGATATCAAGAACGATGCTAAAAATAGTTTTCTCATTTATTTCAGTCGATTGTTTTTGCCTGTTTTACAGCCTCTAAAGCGTCTACGATACCGAAAGTCGTATTCGTTTTACTATCAAAGCGAGACCGACAGCTATGCTTAAGAATAGCACATACCTGCCATGCTTTCAGTTTCGGAAAGTAGCTGCGCAGCAAAGCAGCAATGCCACTGACAACCGGCGCTGCTACCGACGTGCCGTCTTCAGTTGCGTAGCCATTTCCAGGCGTAACAGAAGTAATCTTTTCGCCGGGTGCAAAGAGGTGAACATGTTCATTACCGTAATTAGACATCGCAGAACAATGTCCATACTGGTCAGAGGCTCCCACTCTTAAAAAGTTTTTATAGAATGCTCCGTTGCGATCAATACCAGTGGGAAAATAAGCTATTGTATCAATATTAAGATGCTGATTGCCGGCAGCCTGAATAACGATAACATCTTTCTTCAAGGCGTAGGCTATGGCACGGTTGGCCATATCGGGAGTTGGCGAAGTATATTTGCCGATGCTCATATTGATAACTTTCGCACCGTTATCTACCGCATAGCGAATAGATGTTGCCACATCTTTGTCGTATTCGTCGCCATCGGGTGCAGCCCGAACGATCATAATTCGAGCCTGCGGATACACACCATGCAAAGCTTGCGAGCCTTTCCCCTGTCCGGCTACAATTCCTGCTACGAACGTACCGTGATAACTATCGTCGAGTGTAAGGATGTTGTTGCCGTAAAAGCGATCGTCGGCATCGGTCAAATCATCGCCCATCAGCAACCGTTTGTCCTGGTCTTTCTCAATACCTTCGATCCGGCTCCGCATCAGATCGAGCCGATCGGCTTGTTGCTTCTTGAAGGCTGTCCATTTCATATCTTGTTTGGCGCGCAGCAAGTCAGTGTACAGTTGTTCGAGCGACTTTTCCAAAAGCGAATCGGTCATTGTCATTTGCAATATGCCTTGCACCGATAGCGTATCTTCATCGGCATGAATCCGGGCAATAGAATCTGCCATATTCATTGCATTGTGTTTTAACAAACTCATCTGAAACATACGCAAGTAGTTGCTGATACCCGCTTTCTTCTTCATCAGTTGATAGAAATCGAACTCGTTTTTATCCTTGGCCTGTTCTCGTGTCGATGATTTGTATTTGGGGTAGAGCCGCTTAAATTGCCTAAATTCCTCAGTTCCGGCACTCGTCATATTGAAATTTCCATCGCGCGTGCCTAAAAAATTCCAACCATGTATATCGTCAACATAACCATTGCGGTCATTGTCTTTCCCATCTCCTGCCACTTCCTTACGATTGGTCCAAAGGGCATCTTTCAAATCGATTGAAGCTGTATCAACGCCCGAATCGATGATTCCGACAACGATTGTTTTTTTCGGCTTCATGTTCAGCGCTTCGAGATAGGCTATTGCAGCATCGATATTGGCTCCCTGAAGAGAATCGCAGTAGATTCGATACCAATGATGTGTAGCAGGATGATCAGTGAAGGCTGATGAAGACAAACAATGGAAAAGAAGGACAATAGAAAATATGCTTATCCGAAACATACACTTTGAAATAATTACACTACTGTTGCAAAAATAATATGTTTTTTAGATAATTACTACTTTAACTTACCTTTTTTATATATATCGTAAGTTGCTAATTGTCAAAAGTCAAGAAAACATGCGGAACTTATTTTCAATGAAAACTTTTTGACTGCGCGAATCGGTTCGGAGGCACATTCGACTTGCCGAGCTGTGGCTTGTCGACTGTTTTTTGTACTTTTTTACACTGATGCAACATGCTTTTATAAGTTTTCAGACAAAAATGTCGTACTTTTGTCAAGTGCGCAGTGTTCATGCGCTTTCTCATTCTTTTTGATGTATAAAAAACCCATTGCATTATGAATAAAAAAGTTTTAAGCAGCCTCATTCTTTTTGTTTTTCCATTTTTTTGTTATGCGCAAGGCCCCTTGTTGAAGAACAAATCGGGTCATGACGTTTATGTAGCGGCTGCCGATTCGTATTCGGCCGACAAAGAAAGAGCCGACCTTGTGTGTACCGGAAAAAACGATCAGCTGACCATCCAGCGAGCCATAAACGCTCTGAAACGCAATGGAACGGTGCACTTGGCTGCCGGAAACTATTACATCGACGACTTCCTGAAGACTGACGCCGGACCACATTACGCCATCAAGACTAACGACCATTCGAAAATCAAGATTACAGGATCCGAGAGAGCCAACGGACCATTCAACCCTAAGAAACCGAGTCTGACCGGAAGTCGGATCGTCGTTACTCAGAAATGTTACGATCAACTGAGCGACACGACACAGTATGCAGTGATTCGCGGCGATACAAAGGATGATTACAACGCCATTATGTCCCAGGAACTAACGATAAACAACCTTACGATATGGCTTCCAGACAATCAGAAGCCGATTATCTGTATCGATGGAGCCTTTCTTGGTGCGTTGAATGTGGATGCCTGCCGTCTGGGAACCCCGCACTACAATCGCAGTTGGGAACCCGACCAAACGCTGCATGTAGGTGTCGATGGATGCATCGGAATACGAGGACTGCAGGGATCGAATAACGGAAGCGAAACGATTTTCAAGTCAACGTACGCCGTAGGTCTCGGTGTAGGCTTCGAGCTCAGTGGCGAACATCTTGTATGTATACAGTTGGGCGCCATCGGCAATAAATACGGTTATCGATTCAACGCGTACCAGCACAAGTTCGGTTGCTGGTGTCATCCAATCACGTTGATAAACTGTTGCGATGAGGTTTCGGCCAATTACCCCTATTTCGGACCAAACGAGTTTGGTCAGGCCATCAGCCTCATCAATTTCAACATCGAAAACTACACAACGATCCTATCGACCGACGGCAACTATGCACGCGAGGCTGTACCGGGGCAATGGAGGGGTAGCATCGATTACGACATACAGGACTGGGAGTATAATATCCGAAATTCGCCCTACCGACGTTTCTGGGCCAACGATGACAGCGGGAAGAACATGACATCCAAGAACAATGTACACAATTTGTCCTATTCTTCGGAAGAACTGGCCTGCATCGCCCCCAATATCAACCAAATCGTGTTCAATACCACACTTGGCAAGCCCGTAATGTGCCTGCGTACCGGCGATTACGCTTGCATTAAACTCCGATTCAGCAAAACCAACCGCGAAACCGGAAAGCTGACCCTCAAGGTGGGCCATACCGAACGAACCATCGAACTTCCGAAGCGCTTCGACACTGTTTCGGAACTGACAGAGCATGTTTTCAGGCACCTTTTCATCAATACCACCTGTAAATTGCTTAGCAACGAGAACGCTATCCTCATTTACAATCAGTTTATCGGACAAATCAGCGACAGCGACACTCGTCTCATCACCAGCGAGGCTTCACTGGGTGCCGAAATCGAGCTTTACGACAAAGGCCAGGACAATCAGTGGATCGACATGACCGGCAACAAGGTACAAACAAAGTCATAGACTGCCGAAACCCCGAAACAATCACACAAATTCCGGTCCGCGCTTCATCTGCACCTCGTTTACATACTTCCTTACGAGTGCCGACGAATCTTCCTTCTTACAGATCAGCAACACGTTGTTGTGCTCGGCTACGATATACCCCTCGAGCCCGTTCACGATGGCTAACCGACCCTTGGGCAGCTTGATGACATTGCCAAAACTGTTGTCCGTCATCACGTCACAGTCGATGATCACGTTATCCGTCTCGCTCCGGCGCATGGCCTCGTAAATGCTGTGCCAAGTGCCTACGTCGGCCCATCCGAAGCCGCATTTCATCACGTAAACATGTTCCGATTTCTCCAGTACTCCATAATCGACCGAAAGATTGGGATACAACGGAAAGTTTTTCTCCATAAATTGCTGTTCTTCGGCTATCGTCCAGTCCCGCTTCAGCGCGTCGAAGTTGCGAAGCACATCCGGCAGCACCCTGTCAAGGCATTGCGACAAAAAATCGATTGTCGCCATGAACATTCCAGTATTCCAATAAAATTCACCGCTCTTCACGAACATCTTTGCAAACTCGCGTTCGGGTTTTTCGGTAAACGATTTCACCCGATACACCCCGTGTACATCGGGATCGCCCAGCTGGATATATCCGTACCCCGGTTCGGGCCGTGTGGGCCTAATTCCGAGAGTCAGTAACCCTGCTTTTTGCGCTACAAACGCGAATCCTTCATCGATATCCTGCCCGAAACGCTCTTCATCCTGTATCATTTGATCCGATGGAGTAACCAGCAAAGCTGCATCGCTACAATAGCGCGCAATGCGGTGCGCTGCCCACGCTACACTGGGAGCAGTGTTCCTGTGGATAGGCTCTGCCAGGATACGATCGGCTGCAACGTCGGGCAATTGTTCGCGCACCAGCGCAAGATAGCCTTCATTGGTGCTGACGAAGATGTTCTCTTCCGGAACCACCTTTTTCATACGATCGAAAGTCTGCTGCAACAACGTTCGTCCGCTGCCGAAGAAGTCGATAAACTGCTTTGGATATTCCTCTCGACTGCAAGGCCATAAACGCTTGCCCTTTCCGCCCGCCAAGATAACACAATATTTCTTTTTTGTCTCCATAAAAAAATAAAGTAGATTGTTCGATTTGCTTTCGAAATTACGCAAATAAAATTTCATTAGCAATCTTTTTAGCATTATTTATACCAAAAGAACAAGCCGAAACAAAAACCTGCCAAAGTACAATTTTATAGCTTCGCCCAGCTTCATCGTTAATAAATAAGGTATGCGTACACCCAGACTCCTACTTCCGGTGATCCTTTTAGCCGCATCTGCCTAAATTTTCAGAATCAGGCACCTCGTCGAATGTCAGCAGACAGCTACACGCTCACTTTTGTAATTCTTTTTGTCCAAAAATCGGTTTCAAAACAGCCTCACGACCTTCAACGACCGAAAGTGTACCCCTTCGAAGCCCTTCATGCTATTCATTGATGCTCCGTGTCGACCTATTTTTACAGAAAAGAAATCTCTTGAAGCTCAATGCAATTTATTTTAGGGAAAAAGGAAGTCTTCGAAGCCCAATGTAATTTATTTTAGAGAAAAAGGAACTCCTCGCAGCCCAATGTAATTTGTATTAGAGGAAAAGGAACTCCTCGCAGCCCAATGCAATTTGTTTTAGAGGAAAAAGAACTCCTCGCAGCCCAATGCAATTTGTTTTAGAGGAAAAATTTTCAGAACACTCATAAAATCTTCGATTTTCAGAGTATATAAAAAAATACATTAACAAAATCCTCGATTTTTATACTGTACTAAAAAATATATTAACAAAATCGAGGATTTTTAGACTATATAAAAATATACATTAATAAAATCGCCGATTTTAAGAGTATATGAAAAGTAAAAGTACTGTTGTAATCGACGCCGGCCCTCATCGACTTCCTTTTCCTCCGTTGCAAATCATTCTGGCCCTCATCGACTTCCTTTTCTCCCGTCGCAAATTACTCTGACTCGCATCGGATTCCTTTTCTCTCGTCGCAAATTACTCTGACTCGCAATAACAAAAAAAAGTCGTCATGTCCGTGTACATGACGACTTTTTCGAGTCTTAAAGTCTAAATTAAGCCTGCATAACGCTGTCAATACAACAATAGCAAGCCGGCGAAAGCAGCATAACCTATCATCCGGATGGGATGAATGCGAATGTACTTTGTTCCCACGAATGTGGCAACGAATAAACCGATGCTGATCCAGAACTGCCAGGGATTCCGGATAACAGAAGAGAAGTTGTCTTCATTCATCAAGAGCAAAATAGCTGCCGCCAACAAGCCTACCACTGCAGGCCGCAGCCCGCTGAAAATATTCTGCACAACGGGCGCGTCGACATGCTTCATAAACATTCTGCTAATAAGAATCATCAGTACAAGCGATGGCAATACCAGCGCAAAAGTGGCTGTCAACGATCCCAACACTGCCATGGGCACACCGTAGCCCGCATGTTGTACCGCCGCATAGCCGCAATAGGTTGCCGAGTTGATGCCAATGGGGCCGGGAGTCATTTGGCTAATCGCTACGATGTTGGTAAACTCGGCCGTAGTAAGCCAGTGGTGATGTACCACCGTCTCGGTTTGAATGAGCGAAAGCATGCCGTATCCGCCGCCGAAACCGAACAGTCCGATTTCAAAGAATGTGAGAAAGAGTTTGAAAAAAATCATTTATTCGGTGGGTTTGATAAACTGCCCGTAGATGTAACCGCCGATACCTGCCGCAATGATGATGAACACCGGATTGACGCCGACAGCATATATCAACAGGGCGCTAATGATGGGAATCCAGCAGTTGACGAGCGATATCTGCGCACGCTTGGCCAAATTGAATGTCGGCACAGCAATCAACGCTACGACTGCCGGCCGAATGCCGTTGAACATGGCGGCTATCCAGGGCACGCGAATGAAATTGTGGAAGAACATGGCGATGAGCAGAATAATGAGAAACGACGGCAAAGCGGTTCCCAAAGCTGTGCACAGGGCGCCGCCGGTTTTCCTTAACTTGTAGCCTATGAAGATGCTGACATTGATGGCAAAAACGCCTGGACAACTCTGCGCAATGGCAATCAGGTCGATAAATTCTTCTTTATTGATCCATCGATAGCGATTTACTACCTCAGACTCGATCATCGGAATCATGGCATAGCCGCCGCCGAGTGTAAACAAACCAATCTTGAAAAAGGTCTTGAACAAAGTTGCCCAGCGGCGGTCGGCTGCTTTCGCAATTGTTTTTGTTACGGTCTCTCTATCGTTTTGCAGCTTGTTCATTTGCTTTGAATCCACTTTCTTGCATTGACAAAGGCCTCGATCCATGGAGTAATCTCGTCGGTCGACCGCTCACGGGGGTAAAAAGCATTTTGCCAGGGGAAAATGGCTCGCTCTAAATGTGGCATCATGGCTAAATGGCGGCCATTTGCAGAACATATCCCAGCCGTGTTATAATCGCTTCCGTTGGGATTGGCCGGGTATTCTTCGTAACTGTATTTCGCGACGATGTGGTACTGTTGTTCTGCTTCGGGCAACATGAATCGCCCTTCGCCGTGAGCTACCCATATACCCAACTTGCTCCCTTCGAGACTTTTGAACATTACGCTGTTGTTCTGCGGGATAGTCAGCGTCAGGAAATTGCTTTCGAACTTATTCGACACATTGTGTAGCAGTTGGGCTTTTTGTTTGTGTTCTGGATTGATCAGGTCCAGCTCGACCATCAACTGGCAGCCGTTGCAGATACCTAATGACAAGGTGTCTTTCCGTGCATAGAACTTGTCGAGAGCCTCCTTCGCTTTCGGATTGTATAAAAATGCGCCTGCCCATCCTTTGGCCGAACCGAGCACGTCGCTATTGGAAAAGCCTCCGCAAAATACAATCATATTGATGTCTTGGAGCGTTTCGCGACCGCTGATCAAATCGGTCATCATTACGTCCTTTACATCGAAACCGGCTAAGTATAGCGAATAGGCCATTTCACGTTCGCCGTTGGTTCCTTTCTCGCGGATAATAGCGGCTCTGATACCAGTCTGGGTGCGCCGATCGGGATTCAGACCGTATTGCGATAACTTGCCGGTAAAGTTGCTGTTGAAATGCATTTGTACGGGCTGGTGCTTGTAATGTTGCCACCGCTGTTCTGCCATTCCGTTCATACTTTGCTTTTTGTCGAACTCGAACGAAGTCTTGTACCATGTTTCGCGCAGACTATCGATATCGAAGTTGTGCTCCCACTCGCCGTTAACTACGACCAGTTGTCGATGATTTGGCGTAGGGTAACCGATTTTTGCGAACCCAATTCCTTCATCGTCGAGATAGGCAGCCAGTTCTTTTTTATGTTCGTCGGAAACTTGGATGACTACTCCGGGATTTTCGGCAAATAGTATTTTTACGACATCGTCGTTACCAAAGTTGTACAGGTTGATGTGCATACCGCCTTCGGTATTGGCGAATGTCATTTCCAATAGTGTTGTAATGAGTCCGCCGGCACTGATATCATGGCCAGACATGATCCAGCCTTTTTTGATCATTTGCTGTATAGCGTTGAAGCAATCGGAAAAATACTCGGCATCTTTTACCGTAGGAACATCATCGCCTACTTTATCCAACGACTGCGCAAATGCGCTCCCACCCAATCGTTGATCGTCAAAAGAAAAATCGATATGGTAAAGAGACGAATTCTTGTCGTTCACCAATACGGGCGAAACAACTTTCTTGACATCTTCTACCTCGCCACCCGAAGTAATGATGACAGTTCCCGGCGAAATGATTTTTTCGCCATTAGGATATTGCTGGCTCAAAGAGAGTGAGTCTTTTCCGGTGGGTACGTTGATATGTAAACTGCAACAGAAATTGCTCAGAGCCTCGACAGCGGCATAGAGGCGTGCATCTTCTCCCTTTTGCGATCTGCATGGCCACATCCAGTTGGCCGAAAGCGATACGCTCTCTATCCCATCTGCCAGCGGCGCCCACACAATGTTGGTCAATGCTTCGGCCACACTCAGTACACTGCCTGCTTCGGGCGAAGCCAACCCTGCCTGCGGAGCATGCCCCAAAGCGGTGGCAATACCATGTTTGCCGCGGTAGTCTAACGCTACGACACCACAATCGGAAAGTGGCAATTGCAGTACCCCTTGACATTGCTGTCGTGCAATCTTTCCGCTTACAGATCTGTCTACTTTATTCGTCAGCCAGTCTTTACAAGCCACAGCTTCTAATTGCAGCACGTTATTCAGGTAGTTGTCGAGCAAGTCTTTGTGGTAAGTAACATCAGCATAATGATGTTCTACCGTTTCATCCTTCATTACGGTTTTAGGCGAATGACCGAACATCTGTGCCATATCCATATCGAAAGGTTTAATGCCATCACCCTGAACAAAAGAGAAATGGACATCGCCAGTCGTTTCGCCAACAATATACATCGGCGCTCTTTCACGTTCGGCGATAGCCTTTACATGGTCGAGATGCTTTTCGTCGACAAGTAATCCCATACGTTCTTGACTCTCATTGGCAATAATTTCTTTTGCACTTAATGTTTTGTCGCCTATAGGTAGTTTCGTCATATCGATCTTTCCACCGCACTCTTCTACCAATTCGGACAAACAATTAAGATGTCCGGCACTGCCGTGATCATGAATTGATACAACCGGATTATTGTCTTCTTCGACCAGAGCGCGAACTAAATTGTAAGCACGTTTCTGCATTTCTGGGTTCGCTCTTTGCACGGCATTGAGCTCTATACCGCTGGTATATCGGCCGGTGTCGACAGACGACACACTGCCACCGCCCAAACCGATACGATAGTTATCACCGCCGACGACAACGATCTTATTCCCTTTCTGCGGTTCTTTTTTCAAGCAGTCGCGCTTTTTACCATAACCAACACCGCCAGCCAGCATGATAACCTTATCGTACCCTAATTTTTGTCCGTCTTCTTGATGCTCAAACGTCAATACCGAACCGCAGATAAGCGGCTGACCGAACTTATTTCCGAAATCGCTTGCACCGTTAGAAGCCTTGATCAGTATTTGTTCGGGTGTCTGATAAAGCCACTTCCGTACTGGTAGAATCTGTTCCCAAGCTCTCGATGTATTGTTGAAACGAGGATAAGATGTCATATACACCGCCGTTCCGGCAATCGGCCAAGAACCGACACCGCCACCCATACGATCGCGAATCTCGCCACCCGTGCCCGTTGCAGCACCGTTAAAAGGTTCTACTGTGGTAGGGAAATTATGGGTTTCAGCCTTCAGCGATATCACACTTTCTATCTCTTGAATCTTGAAATAGTCGCTAGTAGATTGGTCGGATGGTGCAAATTGTTCGATGATCGGTCCTTGTGCAAAGGCTACATTGTCTTTGTAGGCAGATAATATTGTTCCGGGATTCTCGTTGGTTGTTTTTTTGATAAGCGCAAACAACGACGACTCTTTTTCCACGCCATCGATAATGAAAGTTCCACCGAATATTTTGTGGCGACAATGTTCTGAATTGATTTGCGCAAACCCGAAAATTTCAGAATCTGTCAAAACCCTTCCGTTTTGTTTTTCTATCGTGTGCAGGTATGCAATCTCTTCATCAGAGAGCGCCAATCCTTCGTTTTCGTTAAACTGTTCGATATCTTCAATGTATTTGATAGGTTCGGGCTGATGGTTTACAGTGAATATCTCTTGATTCAGTCCTTTATACATACGCTGCAACATCGGGTCGTATTCAGCCTCTTCCGACGATACACGGAAGAATTCTTCTATACGCAAAATGCCGCTAAGATTCATGTTTTGTGTTATCTCAACGGCATTTGTGCTCCACGGCGTTATCATTTCGCGACGTGGCCCGATGAAGTATCCGTCGATGTTATCTTCATTCAAGTGCACTGCCTGTCCATACAGCCAGCACAGTTTATTGATTTCGTCTTGATTCGATAGATGGTTTACCTCTGTAGCAATAATGGTTTCTTGGCGAGTCTTGAAGAAAAGAATCATATTTTTTGAAGTTAAAAATAAGTATTATTTATTGTTGCAAAGGTACTCTAAACGGCATTAAGGGCAAAATAAAACAATCAATATTTACGGAATTTACGGAGGTTCGGTAGCCGTGAAAAAACGTTTGTAGCAACAGGTTTATAGATTAATTATTGTACCTTTGCATTCCATCAGTGATTTTTTATCTTACTTATATCAGCATGAAAATAGAGAACCAAATCATCAGTTCGGTTATCGCTTCAGCGAAAGAACTTTATGGTCAAGACATACCGGTGTCGATGGTACAGTTACAGAAAACCAGAAGCAACTTCGAGGGGAATCTCACGTTGGTGGTATTTCCTTTCTTGCAAATATCGAAAAAGAAGCCTGAAGAAACGGCGCAGGAAATTGGCGAAAGACTTGTGAAAAGTTGTGCGGCGGTAGCCGGTTTCAATACCGTGAAAGGTTTTCTGAATCTGGTTATCGCAAAAGAAGCATGGATCGGACTGCTCAACGAAATCAATGCCAACGAGCGTTTCGGGGAGAAAACGATTACAGAACAATCGCCATTGGTGATGATAGAATACTCGTCGCCCAACACCAACAAACCGCTTCACTTAGGGCATGTACGCAACAATTTGCTGGGATGGTCGCTGGCGCAAATCATGGAAGCCAACGGCAACAAGGTCGTGAAAACGAATATCGTTAACGACCGAGGCATACATATCTGCAAATCGATGCTTGCCTGGCTGAAGTGGGGCAACAGCGAGACACCCGAAACGAGCGGGAAGAAAGGCGACCATCTGATAGGCGATTATTACGTGGCTTTCGACAAGCACTATAAAGACCAGGTAGAAGAACTGAAAACCAGATTCGTGGCCGAAGGATTGGACGAAGAGACTGCGACTAACAAGGCAAAGGAAGAAGCACCGCTGATGAAAGAAGCCCACGAGATGCTCGTTAAATGGGAACAGGGCGACCGAGAGGTTCGTGCACTCTGGGAAAAGATGAACAACTGGGTTTACGCCGGCTTCGACCAAACGTACAAGGCGTTGGGCGTAAGTTTCGATAAGATCTATTACGAATCGGATACTTACCTTGAGGGAAAGGCCAAAGTAGAAGAAGGGTTGGCAAAGGGCTTGTTCTTCCGAAAGGATGACAACAGCGTATGGGCAGACCTGACACAAGAGGGACTGGACCAAAAACTCTTGCTGCGTTCTGACGGAACCAGCGTCTACATGACGCAGGACATCGGCACAGCCGACATGCGGTTTAAAGATTTCCCTATCGACAAGATGATTTACGTTGTCGGTAACGAACAGAATTATCATTTCCAGGTACTTTCTCTTCTGCTCGACCGCCTCGGTTTCAAGTGGGGCAAAGAGCTGGTGCATTTCTCGTACGGCATGGTCGAGCTGCCCAACGGCAAGATGAAAAGCCGCGAAGGCACCGTTGTCGATGCCGACGAACTGATAGCCGAGATGATAAACCAGGCACGAAAAACCAGCGACGAGTTGGGAAAGTTCGACGACATGTCTGAAGAAGAGAAACAAGAAATTTCGCGCATCGTCGGCTTGGGCGCCTTAAAATATTTCATCCTGAAGGTCGACGCGCGCAAAAACATGTTGTTCAATCCCGCAGAGTCGATCGATTTCAATGGCAACACAGGGCCATTCATCCAATACACCTACGCCCGAATCCGTTCCATCATGCGCAAGGCCGAATCCGAGGGGATAACCCTGCCCCACGATTTGCCCGCCAACGCACCACTGAACGAGAAAGAAATTCAGCTGATACAGAAAATGAACGGATTCGGCTCGGCCGTGGCGCAGGCCGGAACCGATTACAGTCCGAGCGGCATTGCCAATTATTGCTACGAACTGACGAAAGATTTCAACCAGTTCTACCACGATTACAGCATTCTGAACGCCGACCGGCCGGCCGAAAAAGCGGTACGCCTGATCATTGCCAAGAACGTAGCCAAAACGATTAAGAACGGCATGAGGCTACTCGGCATCGAAGTGCCCGAAAGAATGTAACCCCGCCCGATGAATAACCGCCTCGTCAATCCACCCACCCACCGTCACGACACGGTGCTACCCCTGCCCCCCGAGGTAAGGGCCGCGGCATGGGCCGTCGACGCGGCATGCAGCGGAAATCCCGGCCCCATGGAATACCGCGGCATAGACCTGGCGACCGGTCAACAGATTTTTCATTTCGGTCCGTTGCACGGCACCAACAACATCGGCGAGTTTTTAGCCATCGTACACGCATTGGCCTTGATGGAGCAGCAACACATCACAGACAAGACCATCTACTCCGACAGCCATAACGCCATTCTCTGGGTGCAGAAGAAGCAATGCAAAACCAAGCTGCCCCTGACACCGAAGACCGACCAATTGTTCGGCATTATTCGCCGAGCCGAACACTGGCTGCGCACGCACACCGTCAAGGTGCCCATCATGAAATGGGAGACGGGCAAATGGGGCGAAGTTCCCGCCGATTTCGGCCGGAAATAGCCCGGGCGTTGCAGCAAAGAAGCCTGTTCCGTTACCCTTTCTCTCATCACGATCGCTAATCGCTTTTCGTTTATCCCTCACTTTTCAATCTTTATACTGCACTATGAAAAAGAAAATTCTATTCGTTCTGTTATCGCTTTTCGCCGCATGGTCGGCAAGGGCGCAAACCAAGTCGCTGCACCAATTGCAACAAGCTTTCGTAGACCTGCGCTTCGGCATGTTCATCCATTACAACATACCGACCTACGCACCCGACGACTGGCCCGACCCTGACCTCTCGCCATCGGTCTTCAACCCCAAGCGGCTCGACTGCCATCAGTGGGCCATGGCCGCCAAATCGGCCAACATGACCTACGGCTGTTTAACAACGAAGCACCACAGCGGCTTCTGCATCTGGGACACGAAGACAACTGATTACAACGTGATGAACAGTCCGCTGAAGCGCGACGTAGTGCGCGAATACGTCGACGCCTTTCGCAACGCCGGTCTCAAGGTGATGCTCTACTATTCGATCCTCGACACCCATCATCGCCTGCGCCCGCACCTGATAACACGCCCCAAAATCGACATGATCAAAGCCCAGCTACGCGAACTTTTAACCAACTACGGTCCCATTACGGCCCTGATTATCGACGGATGGGATGCCCCCTGGTCGCGCATCTCGTACGACGACGTACCGTTTCACGAGATATACAACTACGTCAAGTCGCTGCAGCCCGAGTGCCTGCTGATGGACCTGAATGCTGCCAAATATCCCAGCGAGGCGCTGTTCTACACCGACATCAAATCGTACGAGCAGGGCGCCGGACAGAAAATATCGACCACCGAAAACCGACTGCCGGCGTTGGCCTGCCTGCCCATTCAGCAGCAATGGTTCTGGAAGGGCTCGTTCCCCTCTTCAAAACTAAAATCGCCCAAATGGCTGGTCAACGAGAACATCATTCCGTATAACCGGGCACACTGCAACTTCATTCTGAACGTGGCGCCCAACCGCGACGGACAGATGGACGACAACGCCCTGGCAGCCTTGAAGGAGATAGGACGACTGTGGAAAAATGAAGACCCCGTAAAACCCATTCCTGCCTGCGACGCCCCCATCATCGGCCGCAATATCGCGAAAAACAGACCCTCGGAATCGTCGTGGAGCTGGGACTACCGCCTGATGGACTTTGCCAACGACGATAATTTTACCACTGCCTGGGAGTCGAACCAGCTGATAAACGAGCCTTACTGGCAGGTGGCTCTCGACTCGGCACCACCCATCGACCTCATAACAATTACCGAAGCAACCGGCGGCAGCATCGAGAAATACCGCCTGGAGTATTGCCTCAACGGAACGTGGACTACGCTCTTCGAGGGTCCGGCCAAAGACTGCAGCCGCGTAAAAATACATCGCTTCGAGCCATTCCATGCCGACAGCGTGAAAATAACCGTCCTCAAACGCCGCGACATGGTGAAAATCGCCGAACTGGGCGTGTACACCTCAGCCAACCGGCCGATGTGACGGGTCGGCCAACCAATATTTCGGTAGCTAAGACGAATATTTTTCGTCGCTTCACCCGATATTTACGAAAAAAAAGAGAGCCGTGCCGGCGTTTTGGCGTGGCTCTTTTCTTTTACCCTTCCGATCAAGACCGATAGACGCCTTCTTCATCGGTTTTTTCGCTTATTCTGTTCCGTTTCGTCGAAAAACCGACCTGCAATCGGCCCCTTCCGCTGGGTTTTGTTGAAAAACCGAGGGCCGATCCGCCTATTTCGCCCTGCGCGAAGCCCAAAACGACGCGTATTTCGCATTTCCACAACCGTTTTCGACCGAAACCCGTCCACTTTTTCTTTATTACAAATTTCAACATATTGACAGTCCAACTGTCGTTGTATTTTGTTAACATAATGCAACAACATTTCAACTGTTTTTCTGAAATGTTAATGTATCACAACAACAGTTGAACTGTTTTTCTGAAAAGTTAATGAATCACAATAACAGTTGAACTTTCGAAGTATTTCATTAATGAATTATAATAACAGTCGAACTGCCGAATTATTTTATTAATAAATCATAACAACAGTTCAACTGTTGAGCTGTTTAATTAACGAATTGTAACAACAGTTGAACTGTTGAGGCGCAGAAATGCTGGATCAACAAAAAAGTGGCAGTTTCTGATAAGTAGTTGGAAGGGAGAAGGCAGGAAAGCCGAGGAGGAGGCCGAAAACCGGTGGGGATAAGGGAATATCGGCGCGGGTTGGGCATAAAACAAGGGGGCGTATTGCAGAAATTGCAATACGCCCCCTTGTTTCTTATTGTTTTTGGCCTCTGAAGGTGTGCTTTCGGCTACTTCCGAGGCGTGTTTCGTCTATTTTGCTCCGATTTCTTTCAGCAGACGGTCGGCGTGGCCCCATCGGTCCATCATGAGTAGCACGTAGCGAATGTCTACGCCGATGCATCGGGCAAGACGCGTGTCGAAATTGATGTCGGACGACAGGCTGTCCCAGTTTCCGTCGAAGGCCAAGCCGATCAGTCGGCCGTTGCCGTCGAACATCGGGCTGCCGCTGTTTCCGCCGGTGATGTCGTTATTGGTGAGGAAGCAGAGGTGCATCTTGCCGGTGGTTTTGTCTTGGTATGGACCGAAGTTGTTTGCACTGAGAATTTGTTCCATGACGGGTTCGGCACGATATTCGTAAATTTGGTCGGCGCGGTTCATTTTCTCGACCATGCTTTCGGCCGTGGTATAGTAACCCGAGGGTTGTCCGCCGAGCAAGAATCCGCCTACCTGTCCGTAGCTGAGGCGCATGGTGAAGTTGGCGTCTGAGTAGTGAGGCAAGTCTTCTTCCATGCGTAGTTTGGCGGCGCAGAGGTATTTTTCTTGCAGCAGGATGCTGTCGGAATGTTCGGACAAGTCGGCCGAGAGTTGAGCGATGGTTTCGAGCAGGTCGAGTCCGTATTGTACACCAGGATCTTTAAGGTAGCTTTTGCTGTGAATGTATATTCTGCGGCCGCTCTTCATGACGAACGATTTTTTGTACAACCTGTCGACGAACTTGGTATAGTCGCCTTTGAATTCGGTCTCGATGGTGCGGTAGAATTTGGGCAGGTACCTGGCATCGACCTTGTCTTTATAGTTCTTCAGCAGTGCGGCAAATACCTCTTTGTCCAAGGCTTCATCCCACTGGTCGCTGTTGTCTTTGAAGACGATGTATTGTTTCTTCGGTTGGTTTTCGGGGCCGAATACCTCTTTTTGGTTCAGGTTCAGGGCGCGTGTGGTGAACTCGTTGGTGCGGCGGAAAGTTTCGTTGAAGAACATTCGGGCGCGTGCGGCGTCGAAGTTTTTATCGTAGAGTCGGCGCATGGTATCGAAGTTCAACTTTCCGTCGAGATAGCCGGTTTGTTTCTGCCATTCGGCGATGCGCTGTTCGTAGCGTTGTTTTTGGTCGATGATGCCGATAGAGTCGATGCACTTGTTCATACCGATGGAGTTTTTCCAGTAGTTGGCGCTTTGTGCAAACTTCGAGTCGTATTTTATTCGCACAGCTTCGTCGGCTCTCATGTGCCGGGTCATGATGGCTTGTTTGATGCCGCGCACCTGTGCTCGGGGCGCATTCAGCGCATCGCGTCGCTCGCGAATACCGTACGACGAGAGATAGCGGCTGGTGGAACCGGGATAGCCGATGGTCATGGCGTAGTCGCCGTCTTTATAGCCCTGCAGACTTACCTGCGCCCAGTGCTGGGGCCGATAGGGCACGTTGTCTTTCGAATAGTCGGCGGGCAGATTGGTGTTTTTGTCGGCGTAGATGCGGAAGACGGAGAAGTCGCATGTTTGTCGGGGCCACATCCAGTTGTCGGTTTCGCCGCCGAATTTGCCCATCGACTTGGGCACGGCAAAGACCAGTCGCAGGTCGTTGAACTGCCGGTAGGTGGTGGCGAAGTATTGGTTGCCCTCGTAAAAGGGATCGATTTCGACGTGCAGCGATCGGTCGATACGCCTGATTGAATCGGTCATCGCGTTCTGCAGCGAGTCGAGTATGGCCGCTTTGCGTTCGTTGTTGCAAGCGTCGAAGTTCATGCTTTCGAGCTTCGGCGTGATGTCTTTCTGCTCGATCATGAAGCTCACGAACATGTCTTTGTTAGGCAGTTCTTCTTCCTGTGTCTTGGCGTAAAAGCCGTTGAGCATGTAGTCGTGATCGACGGTCGAATGACTTCGGATGGCTTCAAAGCCGCAATGGTGGTTGGTGAAAACCAGCCCATCGGCCGAAACGACCACGCCCGAGCAGTAGCCCGAGAAGTTTACGACGGTGTTCTTGATGGCTTTGTCAGCGCTGTACAAATCGTTGTAAGGCATCTTGAAACCTTCTGCCTGCATCTGCTGGTACACGGCTTGCGGCAGGTTGTACAGCGTCCACATGCCTTCGTCGGCGCTTGCCGTGTGGAGGGCAAGCAGGCCGGCAATGAGTAATGTTGATCTTTTCATATTGTCGATGTTTTTTGTTTTATTTCTTGAATCGTTTTCCTATCACGGGCAGATGGTGCAAAGAAAAATCGGTCTTAACGATATAAACCGCGAAGAGCACGATGAAGAGCGTATTGACCAAGAGCGCAGCGGCGGTCGAAAGCATCCGGTTGAAGTTGCTCATGGCGTAATAGCACACGGCCGCCAGCGCCACGTAAGTAAGAATGCTCTTCATCGGATAGGCGATGGGATATTTCTTCTGCCCAACGATGTACGACAGCAGCATGGCCACGCCGTAACCCGCGAAGCCGGCCCAGGCGCAGGCAATGTAACCGAAGCGCGGAACGAAAACGACGTTGACTGCGATGAGCACGGCACAACCGATTCCCGAAAAGTAAGCGCCCCAGATGGTTTTGTCGATCAGCTTGTACCAGAACGACAGGTTGAAATAAATGCCCATCATGATTTCGGCCGCCATGACGATGGGCACCACACGCAATCCGTCCCAGTAATCGCGGCCGATGAGGTAGCGCAGCACATCCATGTAGCCGATCACCACGAGAAAGGCGAACAGCGTAAAGACGATAAAATACTTCATTGCCTTGGCATACGTGTCTCGGTTGTCGCTGTCTTGCGACTTGCCGAAGACGAACGGCTCATAAGCAAACCTGAAAGCCTGCGTAATCATGGCCATGATCATGGCTATTTTGCTGGCCGCTCCGTAAATTCCTAACTGCGTCAGCACGTCGCTGCCCCGGTAAATGTGCGGAAAGAGTATCTTGTCGGCCGTCTGATTCAGAATGCCGGCAATGCCCAGTACCAGAATCGGCCAACTGTACGAAAGCATGCGCTTCATGAGTTGTCCGTCGAAACCGTGCCGGATACCCGACAATTCTTTCAGCAGGAAAAGAATCGTCAGCGCCGAACAAGCCAGATTGATATAAAACGCATAGCCCACGCCCACGTTCGGACTGTAAATGCAACTCACCGCATCGGGATAGCGTTCGTACAACATCGGCAGCAGCAGGTAGAACACCAGATTGAGGACGATGCTCAACACGATAGCAAACAGCTTGAGCGCAGCAAACTTCACGGGGCGCTTGCGATAGCGAAGATAGTCGAACGGTATGCACAGAAACGAATCGATGGCAACTGTCAGCGCCATGACCCAAATGTACGACGGATGAGTCGCGTAACCCATGAACGCCGAGATGGGCGAAAGAAACAGCAACACTGACACGACAAACACCAGCGCACCCGTTCCCACGGCAATCAACGTGGTAGAATAAACGCGCTGTGCATTCTCGCCAGCTTTGTTAGCGAACCTGAAGAAAGTCGTCTCCAGCCCGAACGTCAGCAGCACCAGTACCAGCGCCGTGACAGCATACATGTTGGTCATAATGCCATACTCGCCGCTGGCCGCCGAAAGCTTGATGGTGTACAGCGGCGTGAGCAGATAGTTGAGAAATCGGCCCACGATGCTGCTCATGCCGTAAATAGCCGTATCTTTTGCCAACGATTTCAAGTTGCTCATATAGTCTCAATTTAATGGATCAGCCAAAAAACAGATAGGCAATGGCAATGGCGGCAACGACGCCGGCCAAGTCGGCCAGCAGTCCGCAAACCACAGCATGACGGGTGTAACGCACCCCGATACTGCCGAAGTAAACCGCCAGAATATAAAATGTTGTATCGGTCGACCCCTGGAAGATACAACTCAACCGGCCGATAAACGAATCGGCCCCATAGGTATTCATCGCATCGATCATCATACCCCGCGCACCACTGCCCGAAAGCGGTTTCATCAGCGCCGTAGGCAACGCTTTCACAAACTCGGCATCGATGCCCAACCAACCTACGAACCGCCCGAGGCCCGCTATCAGCATATCCATGGCGCCCGAGGCTCTGAAGACACCGATGGCCACCAAGAACGCAACCAGATAAGGAATGATACGCACGGCCGTAGAAAAACCGTCTTTAGCGCCCTCGATAAACGTGTCGTAAACATTGATTCGCCGTCGCACACCCGTCAGGATAAACACCGTGATGATGGTCATCAGCAGAAAGGCGGACACACCTGTGCTGACCGAGTCGATCGTCTCGGCGCTCAGCCGGCTCAGCCCCCAGATAATTGTCGCCACCGCCACGGCCATACCGCCCAAGGTGCCCAACATAACTCTGTTGAGCAAATTAATTCGCTGGTAAAGCGACGTTACCACAACACCCGCCACCGTAGAGAAAAACGTGGCCAGCAAAATGGGAATAAAAATATCGGTAGGTCGTACGGCACCCAGTTGGGCGCGGTACATCATGATGCTGATCGGAATGAGTGTCAGTCCCGACGTATTCAGTACCAGAAACATGATCATGGGGTTAGTGGCCGTGTCTTTCTTCGCATTGAGTTGCTGCAGCTGCTCCATCGCCTTCAGTCCGAGTGGTGTCGCAGCGTTGTCAAGCCCTAGCATGTTGGACGCCACATTCATGAAGATGGAACCGGTGGCGGGATGCCCTTTCGGAATGTCGGGGAAGAGCCGCGTAAAAACCGGACTCAGTACACGGGCCAGCACCCGTACAATGCCACCCCGTTCGCCCACTTTCATTACGCCCAACCACAGCGCAAGCATGCCCGTGAGGCCCAACGAAACCTCAAAAGCGGTTTTCGACGACTCGAATGTTGACGTCATCATTGCCGGAAACACGCTCGTGTCGCCCATAAAGACCAACTTGACCAATGCCACGATAAAAGCAATAACAAAGAAAGCTATCCAAATATAATTTAGTACCATTTGGCTGCAAAAGTAACGAAAATCGTCGGTAAACCCAACCAAACAAAGGTGCAAGTCCGAAAAACCGGTGCGAAAAGGCTGTGTGCCATACAACCGGCTCAAAGACACTCTACAGCACTCGGAAAGTGCCGAATCCCGCTTTCTTTTAAGTAAAAAGTCGGCGACAGGCCTCGCACACCACCCACGCGGTGGCCAAACGGCGGTATAAAATGGCTTTTCGTTCGTAGGATTGCGTTTTTTGCCGTACCTTTGCCTGTACCTAACTAATAAAATATTTTTATGGCATATTTATTTTCATCGGAGTCGGTTTCCGAAGGGCATCCCGATAAAGTTTCAGATCAGATTTCAGATGCGTTGCTCGATCAGTTCCTGGCATATGACAGCGAGGCGCACTGCGCCATCGAAACGTTCGTAACAACAGGGCAGGTGGTTATCATGGGCGAGGTACGATCTACGGAATACGTAGATCTGCAGACCGTGGCTCGCAAAACGATCAAGAAGATAGGTTATACGAAGTCGGCTTACCAGTTCGACGGCGATTCGTGCGGCGTGATGACAGCCATACACGAACAGAGCAGCGATATTGCGCGGGGCGTGAATCGTAAGAAGGCCGAGGAGCAGGGGGCCGGCGATCAGGGCATGATGTTCGGCTATGCCACGATAGAAACGGACAACTATATGCCTGTTTCGCTCGATTTGGCTCATCTACTGATGCGCACGCTGGCCGATATCCGAAAAGAGGGACGAGAGATGACTTATCTGCGGCCCGACGCCAAGAGCCAGGTAACGATAGAGTATAACGACGACCATACGACGCTGCGAATTCATA
>CAUQAO010000007.1:0-32708 GCA_963515815.1 uncultured Prevotella sp. | reverse complement strand
GGCGATGCGTCAGTGAAACTTTATCTCGAAGTCGGATGACTGGCTACTCATATCGCCTACTGATGGGCGTTACTGGCTTATTTATATGCTCGTTAAATACCATTAAATGGGTGATAAAATGATGAAAAGGCCGGCAGAAGTGGTTTTTTATTGCTAAATTTGTCCGCAATAAATTTTTATAAGGTTACCCATAATATGTCGTCATTTGTTGCAAATAAAATTGTCATGGACGGTCTGACTTTCGACGACGTCCTGTTGATTCCCGCTTACTCGAAAGTGCTACCCAAAGAGGTAGAGTTGAAAACCCAATTCTCTCGTCATATCGATCTGAATGTTCCCTTTGTTACGGCCGCAATGGATACCGTTACAGAGTCTGCTATGGCCATCGCTATTGCGCGTGAGGGGGGGATTGGCGTGATCCATAAAAATATGTCAATCGACGAGCAGGCGCGTCAGGTTGCTATCGTTAAGCGTGCCGAAAACGGTATGATTTATGATCCGGTAACCATTCGCCGTGGCCGCACTGTGCGAGATGCGCTCGATATCATGCGCGACTATCACATCGGAGGCATCCCCGTTGTTGACGACGATAATCACTTGGTGGGTATCGTTACCAACAGAGATTTGCGCTTTGAGCATCGGCTGGACAAGAAAATCGATGAAGTGATGACCAGCGAGCGCTTGGTGACGACTCATTTGCAGACAGATTTATCAGCTGCAGCACGGATATTGCAGGAACATAAGATAGAAAAACTGCCGGTATTGGATGCAAATAACAGACTGGTGGGGCTGATTACTTATAAAGACATCACGAAGGCAAAAGACAAGCCGATGGCCTGCAAAGACGAGAAAGGGCGCCTGAGAGTGGCTGCTGGGGTAGGCGTCACGACCGATACGATGGAACGTTTGCAGGCATTGGTCAATGCAGGTGCCGACGCCATTGTCATTGATACGGCTCACGGCCATTCGCAAGGAGTGATTGACAGACTGCGCGATGCAAAAACAGCTTTCCCGCACATCGATATCGTTGTAGGGAATGTTGCCACTGGAGCCGCGGCCAAATTGCTGGTAGAGAATGGAGCTGATGCCGTCAAGGTAGGCATCGGGCCAGGGTCTATCTGTACAACACGCGTGGTAGCTGGCGTAGGCGTTCCTCAACTTTCGGCCGTTTACGATGTCTATTCCGCCTTACAGGGTACGGGCGTTCCGTTGATAGCCGATGGCGGATTGCGTTATTCGGGCGATATCGTCAAGGCTTTGGCGGCCGGCGGAAGTTGCGCCATGATCGGATCGTTGGTTGCCGGGACCGAAGAGAGTCCGGGCGAAACGATAATCTTTAACGGACGTAAGTTCAAGAGCTATCGCGGTATGGGAAGCCTTGAAGCAATGGAGCAGAAAAACGGATCGAGAGACCGCTACTTCCAAGGCGATGTAAACGAGATGAAGAAACTGGTTCCCGAAGGAATTGCCGGTCGTGTGCCCTATAAGGGAACTGTGCAAGAAGTTATTTACCAGCTCATCGGCGGACTACGTTCTGGTATGGGCTATTGTGGTTCAGCAACAATCGATCAGTTGCACGATGCCAAGTTCGTGCGTATTACCAATGCTGGCGTGATGGAAAGTCATCCGCACGACATCACGATTACCAGCGAAGCGCCTAATTATAGTCGACCCGAGTAAGACTATTCGGGAAAAGATAAAATAGAAGAAAACCATGGTCAAATCGAGAAAACTTTTGGCGGCAATGCTCTATTGTACAAGTGTAGCCAACGCCCAACAAGCTGATCCTGTAGTGATGACTATCAATGGGCAGCCTATTACCCGCTCAGAGTTTGAGTACTCGTATAATAAAAATAATGCGGAAGGCGTGATCGATAAAAAATCGATTGACGAATATGTCGACTTGTTTGTGAACTACAAGCTGAAAGTGATTGCAGCCGAAGCGGCCCGCATGGATACGCTTTCTTCCTTTAAAAAAGAATTCGCTACCTATCGTGACGACCAAATCAAGCCGGCCTTCATTACCGATACCGATATAGAACAGCGCGCTCGGCAGATTTATTGCGAAACGCAACGGCGCGTAGACAATGCCGGCGGATTGGTGAAGCCGGCTCACATCTTGATTAGATTGCGACAAATGGCCGGTGAAGAACAGAGGGTGGCAGTACAACATCGAATCGATTCTGTTTATCAAGCCTTGCTGCGTGGAGCCGATTTCGCTACACTGGCCAAACAGCTGTCTGATGATAAAACTTCGGCAATGCACGGCGGTGAACTGGCTTGGATAGAAAAAGGACAAACATTGAAAGAATTCGACGAGACGGTCTTCGCGATGAAGAAAGGCGAAATGAGCAAACCATTTTTGTCGCCCGCAGGCTATCACATTGTTCTGTTAAAGGATAAATCAAACTTCTTCCCATACGATTCGTTGCGCAATAACATCCTTCGCTTTATTGAGCAGCAGGGAATCCGCGAACAAATTATCTCGCAAAAAATAGACTCGGTTGCAAAATCCGCAGGCAGAGGTGTTACCTCTGAAGATGTTTTAGCCAGAAAACGTGCTGAGCTGGAAGTAGAGGACCCGAACCTGAAGTACCTGATCAAAGAATACCACGACGGACTTCTGTTGTTCGATATCAGCAACCAAACGATTTGGTCGAAGGCCCCAAATGATGAAAAGGCACTAGCAAACTATTTCGCAAAGCATAAGAAGACGTACCAATGGGATGAGCCTCGGTTTAAAGGTATAGCTTATTATGTGAAAGACAAGGCTGATATCAAGGCCGTTCGGAAAGCGGTGAAGAGCATTCCCTTTGATCAATGGTCTCAGAAATTGCGTCCTATGTTTAATAACAATGACAATGCTCTACGCATTAAGGTAGAGAAAGGAATTTTCAAGAAGGGTGATAACCCATTAGTAGATAAAAATATTTTTAAGACGCAAACGCCGGTTAAGATAGTAGAAGGCTATCCATATTCTGCTACTTTCGGACAGAAATTGAAGTTGCCTAAAGACTACCAGGATGTCAAGTCCCAGGTTGTTGCCGACTATCAGGAAGAATTAGAAAAGCAGTGGGTAAACAGTTTGCGCAAGCAATATCCGGTAATTATCGATCGAGCAGTTCTGGCGACGATTAATAAACATTAATTCCCCAAAGGGATAAACTTAGGTATAGAGACGATAATGATGAAAGGTTATAAAATATTTTGTGGAGTATTTGTGCTGACGCTCACCGTTGGTATGAGTGCGAGACCTCAACAGGCGGAAAAGCCTCGACAATCGGCAGATTCGGCAATGGCTCAAATTTCCCGTGCTCCGGAGAGTAGCGTCATTGACGAAGTAATATGGGTAGTAGGAGACGAACCCATTATGAAATCGGATGTCGAGATGACACGCTTACAGTATGAAATGGAGGGTATTAAGTGGAAGGGTAATCCCGATTTCTCAATCCCCGAACAGATTGCTGTGCAAAAGCTATTTATACATCAGGCAGAGCTTGACTCCATCAAGGTATCCGAAGCAGAAATCAGTGCTGCGATTGAACAGCAGATTAATCGTTGGATAGACTTAGCGGGCGGATCGAAAGAGAAATTAGAAGAATATCGTGGGATGCCGATAGCTCAGATGCGTATTCAACTGCATGATGATTTCAGGAATAGTCAACTCGTGCAGGAGATGCAAAGAAAATTAGTACAAGATGTAACGATTACACCCTCGGACGTTCGTACTTACTTTAAGAATCTTCCGGAAGACAGCATTCCGTTTGTGCCGACAGAAGTAGAAGTGGAGATCATTACCAGAACACCGAAAATATTACCCGAAGAAATCAATAGGGTGAAAGAAGAACTGCGTACCTATACGGAGCGTGTAACAAAGGGCGAAACATCTTTCGCCACGTTAGCCCGGCTTTATTCGCAAGATCCGCTTTCGGCTCGTCAAGGCGGCGAACTGGATTACAGAGGCAGAGCCGAGTTGGATCCGATATTTGCGAATGTAGCCTTTAACCTGACCGACCCGAAAAAGATTTCTAAAATTGTCGAAACGGAATTCGGTTTCCATATCATCCAGCTGATCGATAAACGAGGAAATAAAATAAAAGTACGCCACATCTTGCTCAAACCAAATGTGTCGGCCGAAGAAATGGAGAAAACCCAGCTTCGATTGGATTCCATAGGCGACGAAATTCGTTCGGGAAAATACTCTTTCGAAGAGACTGCAACATTCATCTCTGATGATAAAGATACGCGAAACAACCACGGTTTGATGTCGTTTGAAGATGCGAACTCGCATAGTTTAACATCCAAATTTCAAATGAAAGATCTGCCGACAGAAGTAGCTCGTGAGGTAGTGAATATGAAGGTGGGCGACGTGTCGAAAGCTTTCCAAATGATCAATAAGCAGGGACGAACGGTCTGCGCCATCGTGAAACTCAAAAATCGTATCGAAGGCCATCGTGCTTCCATTACGGAAGACTTTCAGGTGATGAAAGACATCGTGCTAGCTAAGGAGCGAGAGAAAGTGATTCACCAATGGGTGATAGATAAAATAAAACATACCTACGTGCGTATGAAAGACCGATATAAAACCGGTCAATACGAGTATCAAGGATGGGTTAAATGAGAAAAAAAACAGAAATAGCATTTCGGGCAAGCGGGCATAGAGTCAACATTATCGTGACTCTATGCCTGTTTGGGCTTTGTCTTGTTCAAGTGCTTCCGGCGCAGCGCAACAAGCAAAAAAAACAGCAATCCGACCGTGTTGAACTGTTGCATGCCGACGAATTGCGATATGATATGTATGGCCCCAATCCCGACGCACAAATAGCTAAAGGGCACGTTGCCTTTAGGCATCAAGGCGGGAGACTGACATGCGACAGCGCATATTTTTATCAAGAAGCCAACTCGATGAAAGCTTACGGTCACGTATTCTTTACACAGGGTGATACGCTCTCTCTAAAAGCAGACCGTGCCGATTACGATGGACAGGAACAGGTGATGAGAGCCCGCAAAAATGTTGTATTGAAGCATCGCAAGCAAACGCTCTATACCGATAGCTTGGATTACGACCGGCTCTATAAGAATGCCTACTTCTTCGAGGGCGGAACGCTCGTCGACGGAAAAGATCGTTTGGTATCCGATTGGGGCGAATACAATATAGAGACACGTCAAGCCGTCTTCTATTACAACGTGAAGCTACGCAGCGAAAATCGACTGGTAACGACCGATACCTTACATTACGATACGCAGAAATCGCTGGCGCATGTTCTGGGACCTTCGACGATAACGACTAAAACAAGTACGGTAGAAACGACAGATGCTTTCTTCAATTCGCATAGTGATCAGGCGCAGTTGTTCCGTCGATCGACCATCGTTGACGGGCAAAAGACCATCACGGGCGACAGTTTGTATTACGACAGCAAGACAGGCGACAGCAATGGTTATGGAAATGTTATTTTTGTAGATAAAGCGAACAAGAGCTCTTTAAAGGCCGATTACCTGCAGTACAACGAGAAAACCGGCTATGGCTATGCCACCAAACGGGCCGTGGTTATCGATTATTCTCAAAAAGACACGCTATACATGCATGCCGACACGCTTAAGTTGTTTACATTCAATATCGATACGGATTCGGTATACCGGAAGATACATGCCTATAAAAAGGTGCGCGCCTATCGGAAAGACATGCAGGCCGTTTGCGATTCACTGGTGTTCAGTACGCAAGATTCTTGCATGACGATGTATCAGGATCCCATTGTTTGGAATAGCAACAGGCAACTGTTGGGAGAGACCATCCGACTGTTAATGAATGACAGTACCATACGCGAGGCACATGTCATAGGACAGGCACTGTCGGTTGAAAAGGCCGACACGAAGGAGCATTATAACCAGATTTCGTCTAAAGCGATGCATGCCTATTTCGAACGTGGCGAGATAAGAGAAGCTGTGGCGGTGAGCAATGTGAAGTCGATTTTCTTTCCGGTCGACGATCAGGACAGCTCGCTCGTTATGTTGAATTATCTTGAAACGGATACGATGCGAATGCATTTTGCGCCGAATCGCGTCTTAGAACGTATCTGGATGCCAAAAGCCGTAGGTACTTCATATCCGATGACACAAATTCCAGCTGATCGGAGCAAGTTACCTTCTTTTGCTTGGTTTGATGAAATTCGACCGATGAGTAAAGATGATATTTTCGTTTGGCGAGGTAAGGGAGACGACGGCGGATTGAAATATGAAGCACGTCAGGAGGCTCCTTTGCAACGCTTGAAACGCACAGCGAAAGAGAATTTGCAGTAATGCCCCTTTGTATTTCCGTTTAAGGAGACGGGCAGAAAACAACGAAAACAGCGTTCCCCCAGGGAGACGGGCTGGAAATGCTATTTGATAGCTGCACATGTATTGAGAACAGAGAAAAAGGAATGAAAGATATCATACAACTTTTACCGGATATTGTTGCCAATCAGATTGCTGCCGGCGAGGTGATTCAGCGTCCTGCAAGTGTGATAAAGGAGTTGGTAGAGAATGCAGTCGACGCTGAAGCAACAACCGTTAATGTCTTGGTGGTTGACGCAGGACGTACTTCCATACAGGTGATCGATGACGGAAAAGGCATGTCCGAGACCGATGCGCGCCTCTCTTTCGAGCGTCATGCTACTTCGAAAATACGCAATGCCGAAGATCTTTTTTCACTTCATACCATGGGATTTCGCGGCGAAGCATTGGCTTCTATCGCAGCCGTTGCTCAAATCGAATTGAAAACGCGGCTTCGGACGAACGATTTGGGAACGCATCTTTCTGTTGCCGCTGCAAAAATTGCAGGTCAAGACATCTGTTCTTGTCCTGTGGGGAGCAATTTTACAGTCGAGAATCTTTTCTACAATGTTCCGGCCCGTCGTCGATTCCTGAAATCGAACACAACTGAGTTAAATCACATCATTGCTGCTTTCGAACGTATTGCATTGGTCTATCCGCAGATAAATTTTACATTCCATAGTAACCAGTCCGAACTTTTTAATCTGCGTGCCGGGGGAACCAGGCAGCGGATTGTTGATATTTTCAGCAAACGTATCAACCAGGATCTGTTGCCTCTAAACGTCGATACATCCATGTGTAAGCTGTCGGGGTTTGTTGGCAAACCTGAGTCGGCCAAGAAGAAAGGAGCCCATCAGTATTTTTTCGTGAATGGACGCTACATGAAGCATCCGTATTTCCATAGAGCAGTGATGAACGCTTTTGAACGTTTGATTCCGCAAGGCGAACAAGTATCTTATTTTATCTATTTTGATGTGAATCCTCAAGAGATTGATGTAAATATTCATCCTACGAAAACCGAAATTAAATTTGAAAACGAGCAGGCCATTTGGCAAATCGTCTTTGCAGCTGTGAGGGAGGCAATTGGGCTGTTCAACGATATCCCTTCTATCGAATTTGATACGAACGGAAAACCCGAGATTCCGGTCTTTAGTTCGGCGTCGTCGCCTTCCGCAATGCCTAAAGTCGATTATAATCCCGATTACAATCCTTTTAAATCAGGCCTCGATACAGCCAAACCGACGTCCGACAACTGGGAGAAAATATATGAAGGTTTATCTGCTCGGCGATCGGGAATTCCAACCATTTTTGAACAAGGAAAGGATTTCGGTATACATCAGGAAGAGATTATAGAAGAAAAATCGCCTCTACATTATCAATATAAAGGAAAATATATCATGACAGCGGTCAAATCAGGCTTGATGGTCATCGATCAGCAGCGGGCGCATGTCCGTGTTTTGTATGAGCGTTATCTACATCGGCAGTTTTCGCAGAATCGCTATTCGCAGAAAGTCCTTTTTCCAGAGCTACTAGAGTTGTCTGCCTCTGAATTGCTCATGTTTGAAAAGATTATGTCTGATCTACTTTCTTTGGGGTTCGAGTTTACACATATGGGTAAGAATACTTATGCCGTTCAGTCTATTCCGTCAGATATTGAAGGTTTGAATGTGATAGAACTGCTACATGCTATGTTGGCAGCCGCAGTAGAGAAGGACACCAACGTCATGGACGAAATACAAAAAGCATTGGCCCTGAGTTTGGCTAAACATGCGGCGATACCGCAAGGTCAGGTTTTAAGTAATGACGAAATGGAGAATCTGATCAATAGTTTGTTCAGCTGTGAAAATGTGAATTATACCCCCGATGGTAAATCAATCTTGCATATTTTGCCGCAAAAAGAAATCGAAGATTTATTGAATTAATTAGCCTAAAAATAGAAGGCAAAACACTAAAAAACCTCTATCTTAAGGTTCAAAGTTCTGATTTGTAGTAAAAAAATGGCAATATTTAAATTTTATTACTATCTTTGCGATCGATTAGCGTTACGTAAATACGTAAAAAGAAAATATTTTGATTGTTAAATAAATAAAGGTTATGAGAAAATTATTGATTGTTTTAGCTTTTGCTGGCATATCTTTGTCTTCAATGGCACAAGGCTCAGACCCTGCACAAAAGTACAGTGTCGCAACCAATTCATTCTGGAGCAACTGGTTTATTCAAGTTGGTGGAGAATGGAACGCTTGGTATTCAAGTGAAGAGCACGGTAAGGGCCTTGCAAGAAGTCCGTTTAAGGATTTCCGTTCTAATGCAGGCGCTGCCATTGCTGTAGGTAAATGGTTCACTCCGGGCTTAGGTCTTCGTACAAAGTTGCAAGGCGTTTGGGGAAAAACCGTTTACGGAACTCCTAATGGAACAGCTGCAGGTGATGAAAATAAGTATTGGATTTTGAACGAACATGCATTGTTCAATCTGAGCAATATGCTTTGTGGCTATAATCCAAATCGTGTTTGGAACTTTATTCCATTTGCCGGCGCAGGAATTGGTCGAACAATGACACATGATTTCTATGCTATGGATTTAAGCGTTGGTATTTTGAATACATTCCGCTTGAGCCGTCATGCAGCACTTCATCTTGAAGCAGGCTGGAATCGTTTAGAGACTGACATGGACGGTGGAACTACAAAAACAAATGCTAACCGCGGCTGGGATTCTCACGATAATAATTTCTATGCTGAACTCGGTTTGACATTCAATTTGGGTAAAGCTTCATGGGAACCGACTCCTGATGTTGATGCTATCAAGGCTTTGTCCCAATCGCAGATCGACGCACTCAATGCACAGCTTAATGATGCTAATGCAGAGAATGCACGTTTGAAAGAAATGTTAGCAAAACAGAAACCAGTAGAAACTCCCGCTGCAGTTAAAGAGTTTGTAACGACTCCCGTATCTGTATTCTTCAATTTGAACAAGACAAATATTGCTTCTCAAAAAGATCTTGTTAATGTACGTGCTATTGCTAAGTATGCTAAGGAGAATAATACAAAGCTGATGGTTAATGGCTACGCTGACAGTGCTACGGGTAAGCCTAATCACAACAAGTGGCTGTCTGAAGAACGTGCTAAGACTGTTGCTAACGAACTTGTAAAGATGGGTATCAGTCGTGATAATATCACCACAAAAGGCAACGGTGGCGTTGATGAACTCTCACCGATTTCATTCAACCGTCGTGCTACAGTTCAGATAACAGAATAAAGAAATTATTCTTAAGCAAATAAATAGGAGGATAGATCTCTAAATAAGTAGGACGCTAACCACGTTATTTATCCTCCAAGGTATTGAGCTCGGTATTGTTACCGGGCTCATTTCTTTTTACTGCTATCCGCTATTTTTTTCACGAACCCATATTTAAGAGGGGCGCGTACGAAATTTAAAAATTAAATTGGCTCGGTGTGGCGTGCGGCGTCCGTCGTCGTGGCAGACGCAAGCTATGGCTCAGAGGAAAACTACCGTTTTATGGAAGAAGCGGGTATAGAAGCTTTCGTGAAGTACAACCGCTTGCATCTCGAACCTCGTCCAATCGCCGGGGGAAAGACCCAAAGCGGATATAGCACCGAAAGTGCCCGCTACAGAGCGCAGGACTGCAAGGGACGTCCCGTGAGACATCCTTGTTGCCCTGACAATACTGTACCATAACTCTGCTAAGTGCTAAAAAGCTCTTTGGAGAAAGAAAGGACGGAACATCATGGGTATAACGAAGACTACAAAAAAATAACAGGAAAAAAGAGAATTTGTCTATTTTGACACACCCTCTTGATCCTTATGTACGAAAAAAATAGTGGACAAATAAAAATCCCTGCAATCCCGAAAGACTACAGGGAAACACCCCTTAGTGGGCGTTGACGGATTCGAACCGCCGACCCTCTGCTTGTAAGGCAGATGCTCTAAACCAGCTGAGCTAAACGCCCGTTGTTTTAACAACTGTGTGCAAAGGTAATCCATTTCAAGTAAACGGCAAAACATTTAAAACTTTTTTTGCAGAATGTGCAAATTCATGTACCTTTGCATAAAATCAAACGATAACAAGGCAAAGGGAGAAAATGGAGAAAGTCGTCAGCGGAATACGCCCTACAGGCTATTTACACTTAGGGAACTATTTCGGAGCAGTAAAGAGTTTTGTTAAGATGCAGAATGAATATGAATGCATGTTTTTCATTGCTGATTGGCATTCTTTAACCACTTGCCCTAAACCACAAGATATACAGGATAACGTAAGAATTATACTTGCCGAGTACCTTGCATGCGGAATTGACCCGCAGAAAGCCGCTATATATATTCAAAGCGATGTGAAGGAAACTTTAGAGTTATACCTCTATCTTAACATGAATATATATATAGGTGAATTGGGACGTGTCACAACCTTTAAGGAAAAGGCCAGACAACAACCTGACAATGTGAATGCCGGACTTTTTACTTATCCTACGTTGATGGCGGCTGATATCCTCCAGCACCGTGCTAAGAAGGTTCCTGTAGGGAAAGATCAGGAACAAAATATGGAAATGGCTCGTAAATGTGCAGCCAGATTCAATAGAATTTATGGTGTAAATTTGTTTCCAGAGCCACAAAACTTTTACTTCAATTCACAAGCCATCAAGGTTCCAGGGCTGGATGGCAGTGGAAAAATGGGAAAAAGTGAAGGAAATTGCATTTATCTACACGACGACGATAAAACCATTACTAAAAAAGTAATGAAAGCGGTGACGGACAATGGACCGCAGAGTGAAAACAGCACAAAGCCTGAAGTGATAGAAAATCTATTCATGTTTTTAAAAATCTGTTCTACACCAGAGGTCTATGATTATTTTGAAGAAAAGTGGAATAACTGTTCTATACGTTACGGTGACCTGAAAAAACAGATAGCAGAGGATATTTGTAAAACTGTAAGTCCTATTAGAGAGCAGATAAATGAGTATGTTGCCAACAAGGATTTACTTGATAGAGTAGCGCGAGAAGGTGCTGAAAAAGCACGCGAAAGTGCTAATGCTACCTTACAAGAAGTACGAAAAATCATTGGCTTTAAAATTTAAAAGCACCCTTTCTTCCGTTTTAATCTTATCCGCTAAATGTTTTGCGGGTGATGAATCCTTAGAGTTTTTCGTCGACGATCGGTACTGTTTCTTCGGGTGCCAGCATTCTGTTATCTGTCAGATAGCCGTCTTTCATGTGTATGGTTCGGTCGGTGAGTCTGGCCAGTTCTTCGTCGTGTGTTACGATGACAAAGGTTTGTCCGAAGCGGTCGCGCAGATCGAAGAATAGCTGATGCAGTTCGGCTTTGTTCTTAGAGTCGAGACTTCCGCTGGGTTCGTCGGCCAGGATTACGGCGGGGTTGTTGACCAAGGCTCGTGCCACGGCTACGCGTTGTTTTTCGCCGCCTGACAGTTGGTTGGGTTTGTGGGCGGCACGCGTGTCAAGCCCCATAAATGCCAGCAACTCTTGTGCTCGACGTTTGGCCTCGTGTTGCGGCGTGTGGGCAATGAAAGCAGGTATCATCACGTTTTCGAGGGCGGTAAATTCGGGTAGCAACTGATGGAACTGGAAAACGAAACCAATGTGGCGGTTACGAAACTCGCTGAGCTTGGTCGAGGACAGGTGGCTTACTTGTATGCCGTCGACTACCACTTGGCCGGTGTCGGGGCGATCTAATGTTCCGATAATTTGCAGCAGGGTTGTTTTACCTGCGCCGCTTGGGCCTACGATACTTACCACTTCGCCTCGGTTTATATACAGATCGATGCCTCGCAGCACTTGCAGGCTGCCGAACAATTTTGTTACGCCTTGAATATCTATCATCTTTATTTTGTTTTTATCTGATTTTCTTTTTCATCCATTCACCGATGGCGTCGTAGGCCGATCGTTCTTCGGTATGCTGCGGCTGTGCGAAGGTCATGTCTTCGGCTGAGGCACCGTACTGGTCGGGGAAGATAATCATCAGGTTCTTTCCCGAAAAGTATAGTCTTATTTCATCGGCCAGGTTTTCCAGTGCGTTCTTGTAGGATAGGGTTCCCTTTCGGGCTGCAACGACTACGAACATGTGGTCGACCGCAATGGTAGCGGCCAGTTTCGGCATTTGGTTCCAGTGATTCATTTCGGAATAATCGGCTCGCAAGCCCGCGTGCCTGTTCTGCACGAATGCCCGAACGAGTGCTAACGTGTCGGCTCTGCCGTGAAACAGGATGCGGCACTCGAGATTCGAGGCCAGGCGTGTCAGACGTTCTAACCAGCGGTAGAATCCGGGCTCGAATTGGGCACGCGATGGTATGGCTACCTGAATGCGCCGCAGGGTATTGAGCGGTTGCATGAGGCGGGCCATGATGATCTGGCAGTTCAGACCGTTGAACAGACTCTGGTGAAACTGCCCCCAGAACTTTTTCGACACCTCGGCGTGGGTGTGCATGCCGATAATGATTTCGCTGGCGCGAAACTCTTTGAAGGCATGTTTGATGCCGTTGGCGATGTTGGCCGCAATGCGTACCTGCGTCTGCATGGGCACATCCGAACCGGCTGCGTAATGGCTCACTTGTTCTAAGAGCTTTTTGCCCCATTCTTGGTTGGCGCGCATGTCGGCATCTTCGTACACTACGTTGAGTGCTATCAGCGGCTTGTTGAGTTTTCGGTTTCGCATCAGTATGGCCAGATTGACCAGATGGTCGGCATACTCGGGATATTTTACGGGGATGAGAATCTGTTCGTCGTCGTCCGTGGCACCTTCGTCTAAAGGCAGATTTTTGTCGCGCAGTGTAATTTTCTGGGCAGCTCGTTCGGTAATCAGCGTAGAGATGATACAGGTAAAAAGAATCATTAACACCACGCCGTTCAGCATTTCGTTGTTAATCAGATAGCGGCCGGGCGCAACCTCGATTTTCATGCCCACCATAATAATGGCAATAGCACCCGCAGCATGGGCCGAGGTTAGGCCGAACATCATCGTGCCCGACGAAAAAGGTAGCCTAAAACCGAAACTCGACAGATAAGCGGCCAGCAGCTTACCCAACGTGCCCATGATAGTAATGCAGATGACGAACAGCAATACACCGTCGCCTCGGAATAATAATCGCAGATCGATGAGCATGCCTACACCGATGAGGAAGTAGGGAATGAACAGAGCATTGCCGATAAACTCTATTCGGTTCATCAGTGGCGAAACGGGCGGTATGTAACGGTTCAGAATCAAACCGGCGAAGAACGCGCCGAATATACCTTCAAAGCCTACGGTTTCGCTCAATGCTGCGCTCATGAACATCATCAGCAACACAAAGACATACTGCATAACGGCATCGCTGTAACGTCGCAAAAACCATCGGGTGAGGCGCGGAATGAGTACAATCATTACTGCGCAGTAAGCTAAAAATTTTGCAACCAGCCATAGCCAAAATGCAACGCCCATATCGCTCTTATACGACGCCACGATAGCGGCCAACATTATCAAAGCCAGTAACAACGACAGCATGGTAGAACCCACGCTCAGCATAACGCTGGGCTTGCGCTGCAAACCGTAACGCCCGATAATGGGGTAAGCCACCAGCGTATTGGATGCCATGAGGCAACCCAGCAGCAAAGCCGACGTTGACGAGTAACGAAGCACACCTGCACTGGTTGCGTACACCAACAGCAAGGGCAAAGCAAAGGTGAGCAAACCGAAAACAAGTATGCGATATTTGTTTTTCTTCACGCCCTCCATATCCATCTCCAGTGCTGCCAAAAACATGATATAGTACAGGCCGACCTTGCCGAAAAGTTCGAAAGAATTGTCTCTTACCAGTATGTTTAACCCGAATGGCCCCAACAATACGCCTGCGAGCACCATTCCGATGATATGCGGAATGCGGAGTTTGCCCATCACAATCGGTGCGAACAGAATAACCAGCAGCACGACAAGAAAAACCAATGTCGGATCTGTAATAGGAAAATAGGACGAAATATTGAACATCTCTGTGAAGTTAGCACAACAAAGTTACGGAAAATCGGCGGAAAAGACGCAGGACTCTGCCAAATTGCATGCGCTCTGCACTAATGGTGCTCTGTATTGACGACGTACCGGAACGTAGTCAGCACGGCCGAATGGTCGGAGGCCCAGATATCGTCTATTTCGGGAGCCGTCTGCACGATTCGCGAATCGACCGGCACGATGCAACCTTTAGAATAAATAAAGTCGATACGACTGAAATCCAGTTGCCCGTAGATGCCGGCAAAGGTTCCCTCGGGGCGTTCCAGCTCGTCGGGATGCAATGTCCTGAAGCTATCTTTGAAACCATGTTCCATCATAAACCGTGAGGTGGGAAAATTGACCGGACCATAGCCGGCATGCAGCGATTTGGTGGCAGTCGTCCAGTCTAAATGACTGCACGAATTGAAATCGCCGCAGAAGATAACCGGCATTTCTTTTTGTTTCAAGACAGGGTACACGTCGTGTTCTAAAATCTTGCGCACATCGCCCATTGCCACGACAGAATCTTGGGCAATCCAGGTCGAAGGATTGTGGCGTGCATCGGCAAAGCTGCCCGTATAGTCGGGCTGACGGGCATAGTTCAGCCAACTGTCTACTACGAGCAGCGGCTTTCCGTTTGCCAGCGTTGCGACGGCAGGGTTAGACCGATATGTATCGCACGAGCTTTGCCGAACGATGGGGAACCGGCTGAAGAGTGCCAGATTATCTGTTGCCGACGGTGTCTGCAAATGATAACCGAGCGCTTCGGCCAATGCCGTCTGAAAGCCGTACCCTTCTTGCATCGTTACGAAGTCGGCCTTCGATGCCCGCACCAGTTCTTCGATTCGGCGGCGACCGTCTATTGGGACGTGCCTTCCGCCGTGCCAGATGTTCCACTGTAGCACGCGAAACAAATTTTTGTCGGCCGCAAGGTCGGTCGTTACATGTTTGAAGAGCCGTACATTTCCTTCTGCGGTTCGCACGGTCTTGCCGCCGATACCGATTCTCGGAATGCCCACTTTTATCCGATCGCCCACGCCGGCACGCTGCGATATGTCGGCCGCGACAAGAAAGTAGTTGGCGCCCGACGTCAATAGCAGTGGCCGAGCCAGTCTGACTTCGATCTCTCTTTGCGGAACACCGGCATAAAGCAGTTTCCGCTCGGCGCTTCGCGGGCACTTGCCTGCGGCGTACAGGTAAATAGAATCGATGTCTTGAAGCCGCTCGACTTGTGTCAGATCGAGCAAGAATCGATCTACGGCGAGCGGCTTTTCTGCTCCTTGCGTAATGACGCGCAGCTTCATCAGAGCCTGCTTTTTCGAACCCTGATCCGAATCCCATTCGGTCTGAATCTGCACGGCATTGAACAGACGCTGAACAAGCACCGATTCGAACGGGCACAAGTCGCTCTCGACGGCACAGGCAATAGGTTTCTGTCCCTCGTAATCGACGCGACCATTGCGCAAATGGTACGAACGGTAACCGCTGCCCACCCAGTTAAGAGCCATATCGTTGATGCCCTCGTCGAAATTATAATAAGCCATCAGGCGGTGGAAAAAGCGATGCGCAGGCCCCAGCGGGCGATACATCCAACGGGCGATATCGTGCCGGCTCAATGCGGCATTCCACACGCGCACCTCGTCAATTTGTCCGCCGAAAACGCTTTGCGATTCTTCCGACACCCCGATGGCACCGGGAATAATGACGATTGTTGTATCTTTCTTTGCCATCAAGCGGCCGTCGACGTACAGCCGAAGCGTCTTGCCGTCGTCGGTCAGCGTCAGATGATGCCAGGCTGCATCGAGCCGTTCAGGCGATATCAACTTTGCCGCCGTGTTATATGGCCGGCCGTTCTTGAGCACCAGCGGAAAATTGTCGGTCTGCGAATACGTGCTGTACTCGCCTCCGCCGAATATCACCTCCGTATCTTTCCACTGCCCGTCGTCGTTCTTGACCCAAGCCTCCAACGACCACGGAGCGTGCAGAAAACCGATGCCCGTTCGGACATTGTTGTCGCAACCGTCTAACTTCAGCGAAAGATTCTGCGAAAAGACGAATAATCGGCAGAACGCCATAAAAACGATGAATGATAAAAACTTTTTCATTTCTCAATTTTGTATAAGAGGCGGATCGTTACCGCCCTTTCGATAAAAAAATAAATTGAAATATCGGCATGATAAAGGTCTGCGACAGGGGGCCTGCAGCGCCCCCTGTCTTGAAACTTTATCGGCTGCAAAGGTAGGAAAATACGTGATAAATCCGTACTTTTGCAGGGCAAGAATATTCAATTTAATAAGCAAATACGATTATGAAAGTAGCAATTGTTGGCGCAAGTGGCGCAGTGGGTCAAGAGTTTTTACGCATACTGGCCGAACGGAATCTACCCATAGACGAACTCGTGCTGTTCGGCTCGGAGCGCAGCGCCGGACAGACCTACAACTTCAAGGGGGAAGCCCTTCGGGTGAAACGCTTGCAGCACAACGACGATTTCAGGGGCATCGATATCGCATTCGCATCGGCCGGCGCTGGCACCTCGAAAGAGTTTGCCGATACCATCACCCGATACGGAACCGTGATGATTGACAACTCGAGTGCATTCCGTATGGACAGCGACGTACCCCTGGTGGTGCCCGAAGTAAACGCCGCCGATGCCCTGAACCGCCCCCGCAACATCATTGCCAACCCCAACTGCACAACCATCATGATGGTAGTTGTGCTGCAACCCATCGAAAACCTGAGTCACATCAGGCGCATACACGTGTCATCGTACCAAAGCGCCAGCGGAGCCGGAGCTGCGGCCATGGCCGAAGTGCAGCAACAGTACCGCGAAATAGTGGAAACAGGGCAGGCGAAAACCATCAAGAAATTCCCGCACCAGCTGGCCTACAACGTTATTCCGCAGGTCGACGTCTTCACCGAAAACGGCTATACGAAAGAAGAGATGAAGATGTTCAACGAAACGCGCAAGATCATGCACTCCGACGTAAGAACCAGCGCAACCTGCGTGCGCGTGTCTTCGCTGCGGTCACATTCAGAGTCGGTCTGGATCGAAACCGAAACCCCGCTGACCGTCGAACAAGTACGCCGAGCCATCGCCGCAGCTCCCGGTTGTACCCTGAAAGACGATCCCGGAACGGCACTTTACCCCATGCCGCTGGAATCGGCCGGACACGATGACATTTACGTGGGCCGCATACGCAAAGACCTGGCCGACGAGCACGGCATCACGCTGTGGCTGACCGGCGACCAGATTCGTAAAGGAGCCGCACTGAACGCCGTGCAAATAGCAGAATACCTGATCGGCGCGGGCAATATCTAACCAAGTACGTTCGGGATCTGCCTCGAAACAAAGAGCTTTTCGATTCAAAGCGTCCAACAGAGTTTAAACGAAAATAGAGAGTATTTTGTCCCCCAACCAACCGGAAACTGAACTGCAACAAACCTTTTTGCAACTAAAACCAACCGGCGCTGCCCCTCGAGCAAGTATTTTGATACTATTCGCTCACGGGCAGCGCCGGATTCTCTTTGTTGGTTAAGCCTTTTTGCCTGAAATATTAAAATGAACACGTCTGCGGCCGACTCGTCGCCTCATTTCCTACCATCGCCCCGGTACAAATAGACTAAACCATGTGTTTTTCAGCTTATGTCAGTGTACAAAATGACAAAACATAGTGTTTTCATCATTTTGTATTAGTACATGTTAACTAAAACACATGTTTTCATAGTTATGTCATTGTACAAAATGGTAAAACAGTATGTTTTTATAGCTTTGCATTAATACATGTTAACTAAAACACGTGTTTTTGTGCTTATGTCATTGTACAAAGTGGCGAAACAGTATGTTTTTCTGGTTTTGTATTAGTACATGTTAACTAAAACATATGTTTTTGTGCTTATGTCATTGTACAAAGTGGCGAAACAGTATGTTTTTCTGGTTTTGTATTAGTACATGTTAACTAAAACACGTGTTTTTGTGCTTATGTCATTGTACAAAGTGGCAAAAACATGCGATTGGCTGACGTTTGCACCGGCTATCGGGAGCTGTGCAAGCGTGGAGTGAGGAATGAATATGGAAAATGGGACCGGATTGCCCCGAATATGTTTAAAGTGCTTCGCCGAAGAGGGTAGCCGAGGTGCTTCTGACGATTCGTACGCGTACGATCTGTCCGATGTGATGGTTCTTTTTGTCGAAGACCACCATTTTGTTCTGTTCCGTTCGGCCGCAGAGTTGTTCGCGACTGCGTTTGCTGAAGCCTTCGACCAGTACGTCGAATGTTTTGCCTTCGTCGCGTTTGTTCGACTCGGCGCTCAGTTCGGTCTGCAGGTGTATCATCTCGTTGAGCCGGCGCAGCTTTTCTTCCTCGGGTACGTTGTCGGGCAAATGCTTCGCGGCGTAGGTGCCGGGGCGTTCGGAATATTTGAACATGAAGGCGCTGTCGTAACCTACTTTGCGCATCAGTTGGAGCGACAGGCGGTGGTCTTCTTCGGTTTCGCCGTGGTAGCCCACGAAGATGTCGGTCGAGAGACCGCAGTCGGGCACGATTCTGCGCACGGCTTGCACCCGATCCATGTACCACTCTACGGTGTAGCGGCGGTTCATCAGTTTCAGCACTTTATTGCTTCCGCTCTGTACGGGCAGGTGGATGTGCTTGCATACGTTGGGCATGTTGGCGATGACCTGCAGCGTGTCGTCGCTCATGTCTTTTGGGTGCGACGTGGTGAAGCGCACGCGCATTTGCGGTACGGTTTCGGCAACGCGGCGCAGTAGCTGCGGGAATCCGACGTCGGCAAAGCGGTACGAGTTGACGTTTTGCCCCAGGAGTGTTACTTCTTTGTAGTGTTTGTCGCGTAGGTCGATGACCTCGCGCAGGATACTCTCGACGTCTCTCGATCGTTCGCGGCCGCGGGTGTAGGGCACGATGCAATAGTGGCAGAAGTTGTCGCAGCCTCGCATGATGCTTACAAACCCGCCGATTTTGCCCAGGGCTACGCGTTGGGGCACGATGTCTTTGTAGGTTTCGGTTTTAGACAGCTCGATGTCGATGGCTTTGTTGCCTGCTTCGGCCTGTGCGATCATGTCGGGCAGGTTGAGATAGGAGTCGGGGCCGCATACCAAATCGGCGAAATGATGGTCGAGCAGGTCGTCTTTCACGCGTTCGGCCATGCAGCCCAGCACGCCTAAGATCAGCCGTCGGCCTTTTTTGCGTTCGGCGTGCAGGGCTTCGAGCCGGTTGTATATTTTATTCTCGGCGTTCTCTCTTACGCTGCAGGTGTTCAGGAAGATGGCATCGGCGGCTTCTTCCCGTTCGCACATTTCGTAGCCCGCCATCTGCATGACCGAGGCGACGACCTCGCTGTCGGCTACATTCATCTGGCAGCCATAAGTCTCGATATAAAGCTTCTTCATTGTTCTGTTGGTAAAGCGTGAAGGCTACGCCGACTCGATGCAGCAGTACAGGCGCATGAATACGACGTAAAACAGTACGCCGCTCGCCAGGCCGGCAACGGCATCGATTACGTAATGGGCCTGAATATAGACGGTGGCCATGCAAAGAAAAACGTAAAACGGCATGAGCAGGTAAAATATCTTACGGTTGCGTGCGTGCCGGGCCAACATCAGGCAGATGGTGGCGATGCCGACATGCGAACTGGGGAAAGCTGCCGTGGGACGCTCGCCGGCTGCTTTGGCATCTTCGACCAGCTGGTAGAAAATGCCGTTGCGATAGCCCGGGCTGGCCAGACAGTCTTGATGCGTGTTGAAATAATCGTGCACATTGGGAAAAAATCCGTGCGCTATACGGTCCAAGCCCACGGCCTTATAATAAAAGGTCGGACCAACCACGGGCAGCAGATCGTAAATGGCATAGTAGGCAAAGAACGACGCAACGATAACGAAGGTGCAGCGATGGAAGTCTTTCTGTCGGCGGAAGAAAAAGAATAACGCGATCAGGGCGATCATCGGATAGAACGAGGCGTAACCCATATCCATCAATTCGCTGACGACAGGCGAGGAAAAGCTCGCGGCGAACGTCAACGCCGGCTGCATGCCGAACAAAGCCTGCTCCCAGGCGGCAAAAAGATGGTCGAGATTGGGCAAGGATCTGTTCAGTTCGTAGGTGTCGGGATACCACCACGCCAGCAAAGCCATTTGTACGAATATGCGTATGGAGAGCGTAAGCCGGCAGGGCAGCAGACGGTAAACCATCCATAGCGCTACGGTCATGAGGCACACTTGCAGGCGACCGTAAATCATGGCCTCGGGATTGACAACCTTTGTATAGGTAAAGAAAATGATGAACAGGGTAAAGAGCATGTAGCCGAACATGAGCCACTCGATGGGCAGTAGTCCGCGCCGGGGTTTCTTCTGTATCGCAAAAAGTTCGGAAATGAAGCGTTTCATTTTCAGTTGTTTGTTTTTCTTATGGGCGTTCAGTTACAACCAATGGTTCTCACGATACCACTTAACGGTTTCTTTCACCCCTTTTTCAAGATTGAAATGCGGATGATAGCCCAGCTCATCCATCGTAGGTTCGATATTGCAACGCCAATTTCTCTGTCGCAGAATATTGTACTTGTCATTGTTGAGCGTACTTGGCTTGCCGGTGCATCGGCCGATAAATTCGCCGATGGTAGTGATGAGCCGCAACAGCCATATCGGCGATTTGATGCGGAGGCACCAAGTATTGTTCAGTTCTTGTCTGATCAGATTGCTGAAAGTGTTGGATCGGTACACCTCGCCGTCGGTCAAGAAATATTTTCGGCCGCTCATACCTCGGTCGAGCGCCAGGAAGACGGCCTGCACTACGTCCATGACATAAACAAACGTGATGTCTTGCTGACGGTAACCTACCGAAAAGTCGATATGTCGTTTGATGCTTTTCATCATCAGGAAGTAATCTTTCTCGCGTGGTCCATATACCCCTGTCGGGCGCAAAGCGATATAGGGAAAATCGTTTCCGATGGAGTCGAGATAGCGCTCGGCCTCTAACTTGCTTTTTCCGTACGCCGTGTTGGGCCTCGGAACATCATGCTCGCTGATCTCGAGATAAGGCTGCTCTTCCCTGATTGCGCCGAACACGCCCAGCGTGCTGATGTAAATGAAACGTTTGATGGGCATCTGCAACTTGAGAATAGCGTCGACCAGATGTTTCGTCCCTTCCGTATTGACCTGATGAAAATTGGCCTGTCGAACACATTTCGTTACTCCCGCCGCATGTACGATATAATCGAAAAAATGACCGGACAGCTGTTGGATGAGCCGCTCTTCGGACGAGAGATCGAGTTCTATCAGATGAATGCGCTGATCGGTAAGGTACTCGCGTGAGCTGGTAGGTCTGACAGCTGCCCATACTTCCATATCTCGCTTCAGCGCTTCGTCGACAATATAGCTGCCGATAAAACCGGATGCACCGGTAATTAGAATGTTCATCGGGTAATTATAATTTGATTGCAAAGATACGTAAATATCTTCGAACCGCAAATTCGGATTCTGAAGATTGCCCTGCTTGTGCTGAAACCCATTTCCGAATTCCGAACCGGGGCAAAATAATCGTAGCAAAAGACAACCTTTACCAATTCTTTTTCGTTATTTTGCAACAGTTATTTTAAAATACCTTGATATGAGAAAAGAGAAAAAGGGTGGGAAACGCATAACCAAAAAGCAGCTAAGCGAAAAATTAGAAAGCCTTTTTACGTCCCAACCTGGTAGGACATATAGTTATAAAGAAATCTTCCGTGTGCTGAAATTAGACACGCATCCGCTGAAGATGTTGGCCATCGACATTATGGAAGACATGGCTTGGGACGATTTTCTGGTGCGCGTTTCAGACACCTCTTACCGGCTGAATCAAATGGGGCAGATCGTCGAGGGGCGATTTATCAGGAAAGGCAACGGAAAGAATTCGTTTGTTCCTGACGGAAGCGATAAGCCCATATTCGTTTCGGAACGAAACTCAATGGCGGCCCTGAACGGCGACCGTGTGAAGGTATCGATGATGGCGCGAAGAGAGAAACATATAAAAGAAGCGCAGGTGATCGAGATATTGCAGCGGGCGAAAAACCAGTTCGTGGGAAAACTGCGCGTAGAGAAAAATTTCGCCTTTCTGATTACACAGGACAATCTGTTTGTTCACGATATTCTGATTCCGAAGAAAAAGCTGAAAGGCGGACAGACAAACGACAAGGCCATCGTGAAAGTAACCCAATGGCCCGACGCCGAACACAAGAATATTATGGGTGAAGTAATAGACGTGATCGGCAAAACCGGCGACAATGATGTAGAAATGCACACGATTCTGGCACAATACGGCTTGCCTTACAAATATCCTAAAGCCGTTGAAAATGCTGCAGAGCGCATATCGGGTAAGATAACCGCCGACGAGCTGGCCGAGAGAGAAGACTTTCGCGGCACCTTTACCTGCACCATCGATCCGAAAGACGCCAAAGACTTTGACGACGCACTGTCGATAAAACCCCTCCCGAACGGATTGTGGGAAGTAGGCGTGCACATTGCCGATGTGTCGCATTACGTTACCGAGGGTTCTGTCATCGACAAAGAGGCGCAGAAAAGAGCTACGTCGGTGTACCTGGTAGACCGCACCATTCCGATGTTGCCCGAACGCTTGTGCAACTTTATCTGTTCGTTGCGCCCCGACGAAGAGAAACTCTGTTACAGCGTGGTATTCGATATGGACAACGAGGCGCGTATCAAGCGGTACAGGATAGTGCATACGGTGATCAAAAGCGATCGAAGATACGCTTACGAAGAGGTGCAGCAACTGCTGGAAGCCAACGGCGTGAAAGACGGAACGGGCGAACCGGCTCCCGCCCCCGGCAAGCAAGGGTATGCCGGCGAGCACGCTTCAGAGTTGATCATGCTCGATCGCCTGGCCAAGATGTTGCGCAAACAGCGATTTAAAAACGGTTCGGTCGACTTCGACAGCGAAGAACTCCGATTCGATATCGACGAGAATGGCAAACCTGTCGGGTGCTATTTCAAGCGATCGAAAGATGCCAATAAGCTGATCGAAGAATTCATGTTGCTGGCCAATCGTACTGTGGCAGAAAGCGTAGGAAAGGCTAAGAAAGGCAAACAGGCCAAGACGCTTCCTTATCGTGTGCACGATAATCCCGACCCGCAAAAGCTGGAAAGCCTGCGCGAGTTTATCGTCAGGTTCGGTTATAAGATCAAGACTGCCGGAACGAAAGGCGAAACCGCCCGCAGCCTGAATAAATTGATGAACGATGTAGAGGGCAAGAACGAGCAGAAGCTGATTCAGACCATTACGTTGCGGGCCATGATGAAGGCCAAATATTCTATTCACAACATCGGGCACTTCGGTTTGGCTTTCGATTACTACACCCACTTTACCTCGCCCATCCGCCGCTATCCCGACCTGTTGGTTCATCGCCTGCTGACGCGATATGCGCAAGGCGGTCGCAGTGCTAATAAGGAACATTACGAAGAGTTATGCGAACACAGTTCGGAGATGGAGCAGATTGCAGCCAATGCCGAGCGCGATTCGATCAAATATAAGATGGTAGAGTTTATGGGAGCGCATATCGGCGAAGAGTTCGACGCCCATATCAGCGGCATACAGAGTTACGGCATTTACTGCGAGATAGACGAAAACCACTGCGAGGGCATGGTGCCGATGCGCGACCTGGATGACGATTATTACGACTTCGACGAGAAGAATTACTGCCTTGTAGGTCGGCGGCGCCATCATAAATATCAATTGGGCGATGCTGTCAGAATAAAAGTTGCCCAAGCCAATCTGGAAAAGAAACAGCTCGACTTCACGTTGGCAGAGTGAAACAAAAAAACAGCCACATGCCGTTCCGAAAATCGCATTTATTACTCATGCTGCTCGTTTGCGCGTTGACGATTGCGTGCACCGACGACGGTCGCAAGCGTTATGGCCGCGAAATGTTTATCACGCCCAAGGGTAAGAAAGTGTTCATCACGCCCATCAAGCATGCCAGCCTGCAGATTCAGTACGACGGCTACGAGTTCGAGATCGATCCCGTGAGCAGCGCCGTAAAGCCGATTGTAGATTATACGGACAAGCCGCAGGCCGACGTTATTCTGGTAACGAACGACCATCACGACCACTTCGACATGAACGCCATTTTTATTCTGACCCGGCGCAACACCGCCGTTTTTCTGCCCCAACGCTGTTTCAACCGTTACCAGCGCGGAACCGTTATTCGCAATGGCGAGCAGTACGACCTGGGCAACGGCATCAGGTTATACGCCGTGCCGGCCTACTACCGTTCGGCGGCCAAGCGCGCGCTGCATCCGAAGGGTATCGGAAACGGATATATTCTCGATCTCGACGGATTCAGAATTTACATTGCCGGCGATACCGAACTGGTGCCCGAACTGCGGGCGATAAAGAACATCGACGTGGCGTTCTTGTCGTGCGACACGTTGAAGAACATGGCGCCAGCGCAGTTCAGGCAGGCCCTGAAAATGATTCGTCCCAAGGTGCTTTATCCGTACCAAACCCACCGAACCACCGAGCGGCAGATAAGAATTGCCACGCACGGGCTGGGAATAGACGTTAGGATTCGTGAATTACAATAAACAATAAACAAAATGAAAAAGCAATTATTACTTACCTTGGCGGTGCTCTGCATGATGATCGGCGGACAGCCGAAAGCGAGCGCCCAAAAAAGTAAGACAGCACAGCCGGCTGTCAAGTGTATCCAGACCAGAGTTCCGGTGCGGCCGGCCGGACAGAAAGACGCATTGCTGCTCACGGCACCGAAGCTCGACGTGGTGCGCGTAGGTTTTGTAGGGCTGGGAATGCGCGGCCCGGGAGCCGTAGAACGCTGGTGCCAGATACCCGGAACCGAAATCGTGGCGCTGTGCGACGTTAGGGTAGAGCGCGTCGAAGCCTCGCAAAAGATTCTCGAACGGCACGGCAGACCCCGCGCAACCGCATACACCGGCAGCGCCGATGCTTATAAAAAAATGTGCGAGCGTAACGATATCGACATCATCTACATCGCTACCGACTGGAAAAGCCACGCACCCATAGCGCTATACGCCATGAATCATGGTAAGCACACGGCCATAGAAGTGCCTGCAGCCATGAATATGAAAGAGATATGGGACCTGATCAATACCTCGGAACGAACACGCAAGCACTGCATGATGTTGGAAAACTGCGTGTACGATTTCTTCGAACTCGCTACACTCAACATGGCCCAGCAGGGGCTTTTCGGCGAGGTGCTACACGTAGAGGGAGCCTATATCCACAATTTAGACGATTACTGGACGGCCTACTGGAATAACTGGCGACTCGACTATAACCAGAAACATGCCGGCGACGTGTATGCCACGCACGGCATCGGTCCCGACTGTCAGGTGCTCAACATGCACCGCGGCGACCGTATGGACTATCTCGTAGCCATGGGAACCAAAGCCGTTAACGGACCGAAGCACGTGCAGAAGCAAACCGGCAAACCTTGCACTGACTTCAAGAACGCCGACCAGACGTCGACCATGATACGCACCGCCAACGGAAAAACCATGCTTATTCAGCACAACGTCATGACGCCGCGGCCGTACAACCGCATGTTCCAGGTAGTGGGCACAGACGGATACGCCAGCAAGTACCCCATAGAAGAGCTGGCCTTCCGCCCCGAACAGCTGAAAAAAGATCAGGCACTGAACCACGAAAACCTCAACGCCCATGCCGCAGTACCGCAGCAGGTGCGCGACGAGTTGCTGAAGAAGTACACCCCGCAGTTTGTCAAAGACCTTGAAGAAACGGCCAAGAAGGTAGGCGGGCACGGCGGCATGGACTACCTGATGGACTATCGGCTGGTTTACTGTCTGCGCAACGGGCTGCCGCTCGACATGGATGTGTACGACATGGCCGAATGGTGTTGCATCGGCGACCTGTCGCGCCTGTCGTTAGAAAACGACTCGGCGCCGGTAGCCATTCCCGACTTTACGCGCGGCGCATGGAAACGCGTGAAAGGATTCACTTACCATTTCGCCCAATAAAACGCACGCAGGCGTGGCATCCGAGTCTGAAGATGCCACGCCTTTTTTGTTTTCAGACGACAACACTGTTTTTCTGTAGAATTTTGCGACAAGATTGGCTCGGCGGGTGTGCGCGGACGAAATCTTGTGAGAAGATTCGTCGCGCCGGCTTGCGGTAGATTTATCATCGGGCGATTCACCGGTTTTTCGAGCCGTTTCTTGTACCTTTGCCTTCGTTTAATGCGCATTGTACATAGAAAAAGCATGAAAGGAGCGAAACAAAGATGAAAATTTTTGCCGTGGCGATGAACTATCCGCTGCACAATAAAGAATTGAACCAGACGTTATATCAACCGCAACGGCCGGTGATCTTTACGAAACCCGATTCGGCGCTGCTGAAAGATCGGAAACCGTTTTTCGTACCCGATGATCTCGGTACCGTCGACTACGAGGCCGAAATCGTAGTGCGCATCTGCCGATTGGGAAAGACGATTCCCGAGCGCTTTGCCCATCGCTATTACGACGCCGTGACGGTAGGCATAGATTTTACGGCGCGCCAACTGCAGCAAGAGCTGCGTGCCGCAGGCCATCCCTGGGAACTTTGTAAAGGGTTCGACGGTTCGGCCGCCATCGGCCAGTGGATTCCTACCGACAGGTTGCGCGATGTGCAGGCGCTTACGTTCGGGTTGGCTGTCAACGGAGCAAAGGTTCAAGAGGGTTATACGGGCGATATGTTGTTCGGCATCGACCAGCTCATTGCTTATATCAGTCGGTACTTTACGCTGAAAACGGGCGACTTGCTTTACACCGGAACACCCGTGGGCGTGGGACCTGTACAGATCGGCGACCGGCTCGAGGGATTCCTGGGCGAGCAAAAGGTTTTGGAGTTGAATTGTAAATAACGAGTTATATTGAACACGATTAGGTTTTTTCTGACAGTGTGCGTCGTGGCCTCGGGACTGAATTTGTCGGCCCGGCAACGGTTTTTCAACTTGACGTCGGCCGATGTCAAAATCGATACCGTGCTGCCCCGTTTCGCTTGTTCGTTCGATCTGGGCGAGCGTTATACCGACTCTGTTTATACGGTTACGATACGCTATCCCGAGTTCGTCGACATGACGCAGGCCGAGGCAGAACGTTACCGCCAGCTCTCGGGCGATCCTTTGCCCGCACTGCCCCGGCCGGTTCAACGGGTACTGTTAGATCGTAAACGCGCTTCGCTGGCGGTAGATTTCTGTCCGCTGGTCTATCGCGACAACCGTTACCAGATACTCGTGAGCTTTATGCTTCGCGTAGAAGCACATGCCGCCGAGCCACGCCATTCGATCGGCACACGCGCCGCCAACAACCAGCGTTATGCCCCCCATTCGGTCTTGGCCACCGGTCGATGGGCCAAGATTCGCGTTCCGGCCTCGGGCGTATACCAGCTTACCGACCAACTGATCAGGCGAGCCGGCTTTACCGACCTGAACCGGGTGAGGGTTTACGGCTACGGCGGCGGGTTGCAGAACGAACGCCTGGTGCCCGACGAACTGACGGCAACCGACGACCTGAAAGAGGTCGCAACCTGCCGGATCGACGACCGGCGACTGTTTTATGCACGTGGCCCGGTTTCGTGGACATCGAACACGGCGGCCCGACGCACGCGCAATCCTTATTCCGATTACGGCTATTACTTCATTACGCAGACCGACGACGCGCCCGCCACCGTCGATTCTACAACTTTTCTCAATTCGTTCTATCCCTCGGCCGACGATTATCACACGCTTTACGAAATCGACGGGTATTCGTGGTACCACGGCGGTCGAAATCTGTTCCACCCGACGCCCATCCGGTCGGGTTCTTCGGGGATGTACATCATTCCGTCTAAAGCGGGAGCGGGACGGGCGAAGATGTCGGTCTGCGTGTCTTCAAACACAGCATCCGAAGTGAGCGTATCGCATAACGGCGCGGAAAAAGGCCGGCTGAATATCGAAATCGGACAGTACGATCGGGCAAACGAGCGGACAGCAGTTTTCGATGTTCAGCATCTTTCGGCGGCCGATACCGTGCGGCTCACGGCTGTCTCGGGCGGCGACGTTCGGTTGGATTATATCTCGTTTGCATGGGAGACGCCGCTTCCGCCGCCGATGTTGCAGTCGACGGCTTTCCCGGTTCCCGAATACGTCTATAACATCACCAACCAAGATCTGCATGCCGACGGATTTACCGATATGGTCATCGTGATTCCTACCAGCCAGAAGTTGCGCGCGCAGGCTGAACGTCTGAAAGCTTTCCACGAACAGCACGACGCGATGCGAGTGCGTATCGTACCGGCCGACGAGCTGTACAACGAGTTCGCAAGCGGTACGCCCGACGCCAATGCCTATCGCAGATACCTCAAAATGCTATACGACAGGGCAAATTCGGAAGCCGATATGCCGAAGTATCTGCTGCTGTTCGGCGACTGTGTGTGGGACAATCGGATGCTGACGCCCGAATGCAAGCAGCTCGAGGCCGACGATTATCTGCTCTGCTTCGAAAGCGAGAACTCGTTTAGCACCACTCGATGTTACGTAGACGACGGATTCTTCTGCGCCCTGGACGACGGCGAAGGATTGAACGACGATTTCGACGACAAACAAGACGTGGCCGTCGGCCGTTTTCCCGTAACGACAGACGAACAGGCCAAGGCAATGGTCGATAAAGTGCTGGCCTATGTTGTCAACAAAAACGCCGGACCGTGGCAAAATACAATCGTCTTTATGGGCGACGACGGCGACTACAATTTGCACATGCAAGGCATCGACCGAACGGCCAACCGCATTTCGAACCTATACCCCGGCTATCAGATCAAGAAAATCATGTGGGACGCGTACGTGCGCGAAACCTCGTCGACGGGCAATACTTACCCCGAGGTTGAACGTCTGATCAAACAACAGCAGGTTGCCGGCGCGCTGATCATGGACTACGGCGGGCACGGATCAGAGAAAGAGCTGTCGCACGAAAGGGTCTTGACCGTGGCCGATTTCGATGCGTTCCGCCACACCAATCTGCCGCTTTGGATCACCGCATCGTGCGATATCATGCCATTCGACGGCGTTGTTCCGTCCATCGGCGAGTCGGCCGTGCTCAATCCGCGGGGCGGCGCCATCGCCTTCTTCGGCACCACGCGCACCGTCTCTTCTTATTACAACGAGTTGATCAATACGGCATATCTGAAGTTTGTCTTGAGCACCGATGCCGCCGGAAAACCCATCACGATAGGCGAAGCGCAGCGTCTGGCCAAGAATGAGCTGATTACTATCGGGCAGGATTTGACCGAAAACAAACTGCAGTATTCGTTGCTCGGCGATCCGGCCATTGCGCTTCATCAACCCACGTTGCGCATCGTGATCGATTCCATCAACGGCATTTCGCCCTCGGCCGGCGTTCCGGTTCGCTTCAAAGCGGGTGGTACGGCCAAGATTCAGGGGCATATCGAGCAGGCACCCTCGTTCAGCGGCACTGTTACCGTTACGGTGAAAGACAGTCGGGAACTGATAACCGGGCGCAGAAACAATCAGAATGAAACGCCGAGGGCTTTTACCTACTACGACTATACCAAGACTTTATATCAAGGCAGCAATAAGGTTAGCAACGGCAAGTTCGAATTGATGGCGGTTATTCCGCGCGATCTGAACTATACCGACAGCGCCGGCCTGATGATACTTTATGCGGTCAGCGACGATAAAAAGCTGCAGGCGCATGGGGTCGACAATTCGTTTACCGTTGGCGGCACCGAACAACTGCAAAACGATTCGATCGGGCCGTCGATTTATTGTTATCTTAACTCGCCTGCTTTTGTCAACGGCGGCGATGTGAACAGTACGCCCTATTTCGTAGCCAAGATAACAGACGAGAACGGCATCAACACTGCCGGCAGCAGCATCGGGCACGACTTGCAGTTGACGATCGACGGCGACATGTCGAAGACCTATACGCTGAACGATAATTTTACGTACGATTTCGGCAGCTATACCAGCGGTTCGATTTATTACAGTTTGCCCGAGTTGCCCCCCGGACCGCACCGATTGTCGTTCCGTGCGTGGGATATCCTGAACAATTCTTCGACGGCCGAGCTTGCATTCAACGTGGTGCGCAGCTTAGAGCCCAACCTCTTCTCGGTAAGCTGTACGAATAATCCGGCCACTACGTCTACTACTTTCATCATCAATCACGACCGCATCGGCAGTTCGGTCGATGTAGAGATCGATGTCTTCGATCTGAGCGGCCGCCAGCTTTGGCAACATCGCGAGAGTGGAATCGGAACCGACGGCGCCTATACCGTCGAGTGGAATCTTATCGCCGACGGAGGCAAGCGGCTGCCCACCGGTGTTTATCTCTACCGCGTGCGGCTTGCGTCGGACGGCAGTTCGAAGGTTTCGAAAGCCAAGAAACTCATTGTCGTGGGCAATAACTGACCGAATGTACGCGTTTAGAAACCATAAACCGAAATAGATTAGAAAAAGAATGAATCGTTCGTTAAGCATATCTTTAATTTCTCTGCTTGTTTTGTGGGCCGTTTCGTTATCGGCGCAAGATAAGAAGAACATGTTCAACCCGGTCAACGCTTCGGTCACGTCGCAGGTCATTGCGCCCGATGCGCGGTCGGCCGGCATGGGCGATGTAGGCGTGGGCACCGAGGCCGATGTTGTTTCGCAGTATTGGAATCCGGCCAAATATCCGTTTGCCATCAGCCGTGCAGGCGTGGCACTGAATTATACGCCGTGGCTGCGGCAGTTGGTGAACGACATCGACCTGGCCTACCTCTCGGGCTACTACCGCATCGGCGATTACAGCGCCGTGTCGGCTTCGCTGCGCTACTTCTCGCTGGGCGAGGTGATCACCAACAGCGGGCAGAACAGTTCGGGCGGAATGACCATTAACCCTTACGAAATGTCGTTCGACGTAGCCTATTCGCTGATGTTGAGCGAAAAGTTCTCGCTGGGCGCTGCCGTGCGTTGGATTTATTCGGACCTGACGTACAATTTTACCGACAATACGTCGCCCGGATCGGCTTTCGCGGCCGACATCGCGGCTTATTACCAGAATTATGTCGACATCGGCGACCGCGAGTGCCAGTTGGGCATCGGCTTGAACCTCTCGAACATCGGCAGCAAGATTACTTTCGGCGGCGACGACAACAGCCAGTTTATACCCACCAACATGCGCCTGGGCGCCTCGCTGATGATACCCGTCGACGAGTACAACCGCTTTACCATTGCCGCCGACGCCAACAAGCTGCTCGTACCCACGTATCCCAAGCAGAAAGACGGCGAAACGACCGAAGCTTATCAAGACCGGGTGCAGAAAGAATACTTCGACGTGTCGAGCATCAGCGGCATATTCAAGAGTTTCGGCGATGCGCCCAACGGCCTCAGCGAAGAGTTGCAGGAAATACAGTGGAGCCTGGGCGCCGAGTACATCTACCATAACCGCTTTGCCGTTCGCGCTGGCTACCACCACGAAAGTCAGAACAAGGGCAACAGAAAATACTTTACCGTGGGCGCCGGATTCAAGATGAGCGTCTTCTCGCTCGATGCCGGCTACGTAATCGCCACGGCCAGGAGCAACCCGCTGGATCAAACGCTGCGCTTTTCGCTGAGTTTCGACATGGACGGTATCAAAGACCTTTTTAAACGCTAAAACACACGTATAATATATGGTGAACCCCGAAAAAATTCGAGTAGGCTTCGGCTACGACGTACATCGGCTGGCAGAAGGGCGCGCCCTGTGGCTGGGCGGCATCAAGATAGAACATACAGTGGGACTGCTGGGCCACAGCGATGCCGACGTACTGATTCACGCCATCTGCGACGCGTTGTTGGGGGCCGCCAACCTGCGCGACATCGGATTCCACTTTCCCGATACAGCCGACTCGACGCTCGGTATCGACAGCAAGATTTTGTTAGAAAAAACCATGGCGCTCGTTGCCGAAAAAGGCTATCGGTTGGGCAATGTCGACGCTACGGTATGCGCCGAACAACCGAAAATCAATCCGCATATCCCGGCCATGAAAACGTGCTTGGCCCGGCTGATGAATACTGACGAAGACAATATATCCATCAAGGCTACAACCAGCGAACGGATGGGATTCGTAGGCCGTGAAGAGGGCATGGCCGCCTATGCCACCGTGCTTATTTATGCATAACCGGCGCAGGTTTCCTTTCTAAAAGAAAAGTATTTCTTTCCGAGTTTTTTTCTGTCAATCTTTCGAGAAGATTTCGCCCGCGCAGACTTTTTCTGCCGATCTTTCGAGAAGATTTCGCCCGCGCGGAGTTTTTCTGCCAATCTTTCGAGAAGATTTCGCCCGCGCGGAGTTTTTCTGCCGATCTTTCGAAAAGATTTCGCCCGCGCGGAGTTTTTCTGCCGATCTTTCGAGAAGATTTCGCCCGC
>CAUQAO010000006.1:0-32761 GCA_963515815.1 uncultured Prevotella sp. | reverse complement strand
AGTGTCTGGCGGCGTATTTTTTGCGATTTTCGTCTCGCCAGAATGTCTGGCGGCGTATTTTTCGTGATTTTCGTCTCGCCAGAGTGTCTGGCGGCGTATTTTTTGCGATTTTCGTCTCGCCAGAATGTCTGGCGGCGTATTTTTCGTGATTTTCGTCTCGCCAGAGTGTCTGGCGGCGTATTTTTTGCGATTTTCGTCTCGCCAGAATGTCTGGCGGCGCATAAAATTCATTTTTTATTGCAAATCGCGCGCTCTGGACCGAAACACTATTTTTACCGGCCACCAATCAATATTATATAAGTGTATTTTTTTTATGCTTCCGATGGCTGTTTTTGAGTCGTTTTTATCTCTCTTTCCTTTTGCTCTCTAATTTTCCGAAACACATCTTAAAAACATTAAAAACACTTCTCCTTTTTTTATATAATAAAAGTGCAAGGGAAAGTTTTATTTACTTTTGCGGCCAAATATAGAATCGTCAGAAACCAATGCAAAAGAATTTAGTGATTGTAGAAAGCCCCGCTAAAGCTAAGACTATAGAAAAGTTTTTGGGTGAAGGTTATAAAGTTATGTCGTCGTATGGGCATATTCGTGACCTAAAGAAAAAAGAACTAAGTATTGATCCAAAAACATTAGAGCCAGAATATGAGATTCCTGAAGAGAAAAAAAAGCTGGTCGGCGAACTGCAAAAGAAGGCCAAAGAGGCGAAGCAGGTTTGGCTCGCTTCCGATGAAGACCGTGAAGGAGAAGCTATTTCTTGGCATTTATGTGAGGTTCTTGGATTGGATGAAAATAATACGAACCGAATAGTCTTTCATGAAATCACGAAGCCGGCAATATTAGATGCTATCCAGAATCCGCGTCATTTGAATATGAATTTGGTGAATGCCCAACAGGCAAGACGCGTGTTAGACCGTCTTGTCGGTTTCCGTCTTTCGCCTGTTTTGTGGCGTAAAGTGAAACCTGCTTTATCTGCCGGTCGTGTTCAAAGTGTGGCCGTTCGGCTTATTGTAGAAAGAGAAAGAGAGATACAGGCATTCAAAAGCGAGACATATTATCGTTTGAATGCCATCTTTGTGATAAAGAATGACGAGGGAGCCCTATCGGAAGTGAAGGCCGAACTTGATAAGCGTTTTACCAGCCATAATGAAGCAATTGACTTTTTGCAGAAATGCATTGATGCAAAGTTTACTGTCGGCTCTATTGTCAGGAAACCTTTGAAGCGTACACCAGCGCCTCCTTTTACTACATCGACCTTGCAGCAAGAGGCTGCACGTAAGTTAGGATTTACGGTAGGACAAACAATGATGGTAGCCCAACATCTGTATGAAAACGGGCGTATCACATATATGCGTACCGACAGTGTGAATCTGTCTCAGCTTGCGATTAATACAAGTAAAGAAGAGATTATTAGCATGTATGGTTCTGAATACAGCAAACCACGGCACTATCAAACTCGTTCTAAAGGAGCACAAGAGGCACATGAGGCTATTAGACCGACGTATATGAGCCAACATGAAATAGAGGGAACATCGCAGGAACGTCGGCTTTATGACTTGATATGGAAACGTACGGCGGCCAGCCAAATGGCAGATGCACAGTTGGAAAAAACAACAGTAATGATTAACATTAGCGGAGCAAACGAACAGTTTATCGCTAATGTGGAAATAGTTACATTCGATGGTTTCTTGAAGGTTTATCGTGAGTCGACAGATGAAGATGAGGCCGGACAAGACGATTTTACGCATGCGTTGCCGGCTTTAAAAGAAGGAGATACGCTTGAGCGGCGAGAGATTACTTCGACAGAGCGTTATTCGCAGAGTCCTATTCGTTATACAGAGGCCAGTTTGGTTAAGAAGCTTGAAGAACTGGGTATCGGTCGTCCCTCTACTTATGCTCCGACGATCAGTACTATACAGCAGAGGGCGTATGTACAGAAAGGGGATAAGAAAGGAGAGGAGCGAACTTACATCATCGATACTTTAAAAGGGACCAAAATCACTACAAAAGATAAGAAAGAGTTTGTTGGCAATGAAAAAGGAAAGTTATTGCCAACGGATATCGGAATTGTGGTAAATGACTTCCTCATGAATAACTTTCCAGACATTATGGACTATAATTTCACTGCGAATGTAGAAGAGAAATTCGACCGTATTGCCGAAGGAAAGGTAGAATGGACAAAAATGATGAAGGGCTTTGATAAAGACTTCGAACCTACTGTAGAAAAGGTAATGAATGCGCGTAACGAGCGTAAGGCCGGCGAAAGAGAATTGGGGATAGACCCGAAGAGCGGTAAACCGGTATTCGTTAAGATCGGAAAATTCGGTCCGGTGGTACAGATCGGTTCGGCCGATGACGAAGAAAAACCGCATTTCTCTCAACTACCGGCTGATAAAAGTATGGAAACCATTACGCTTGAAGACGCAATCGAACTATTTAAGTTACCCCGTACAATAGGGCAGTTCGAAGGGGCTGATGTGGTTATCGGCGCTGGTCGTTTCGGTCCTTATATTCTGCATGCAAAGAAATATGTTTCGCTCCCTAAGGAAGAAGATCCTATGACGATAGCATTATCTACAGCTATAGCTCTGATAGAGCAGAAGCGTTTGCAAGAAAAGTTACGTCATATCAAGGCTTTTATACAAGATGACAAACTCGAAGTGCTGAACGGTCGTTATGGTCCTTATATCGCTTACGATGGCAACAATTATCGTATACCGAAAACAATGCATGCCAGGGTGGCCGAGCTGACATACGAAGAGTGTATGGCCATAATCAATAATGCCCCGGCAAAGAAAACAACAAAGACTAAAAGATAATAGGCGCTCACTGACAATGAATCGTATTATCATTTTGGGGTACATGGGATCCGGGAAGACAACTGTTGGGAAAGCACTCTCAAAAGATTTGGGACTCCCGTTCTATGATCTTGACTGGTATATTGAAAGCAGAATGAGAAAAACCGTCGATCAGATCTTTCATGAGCAAGGAGAAGATGTTTTTAGAAAGATAGAATATGAAATGCTTCATGAAGTCGCCGAGTTTGAAAACGTTATTATCAGTTGCGGAGGTGGAACAGCCTGTTACTTTGATAATATCGATTACATGAATCGGCAAGGCGAGACAATATACCTGAAGGCCACTCCCGATGTGCTTTATAGGCATCTGAAAATGGGAAAGATCGTCAGACCGTTGCTATCAGGTAAAACACCTGACGAAATGCAGCGGTATATTCGTGAACAACTCGAGATACGAGAACCGTTCTATGCGCAGGCAAAGTATGTGCTTGACGTGAGTTTGATGGACAATTACGATAAAATAAAGATATCGGTGGCTCAGGTACGTGCTATATTGGGTATCTAAAAACAATCTGTTAGAAAGAATGAAAAAGTGGACGATTGAAGATTCGAAAGAGCTATATAATATCAACGGCTGGGGAGTCTCATATTTTGGTGTTAACAAGAAGGGGAATGTTTTTGTCACGCCGTTTAAAGATAAAACAGAAGTCGACCTGAAGGATGTGATGGACGAGCTTTCTCTACGCGATGTAACGACGCCAGTTTTGCTCCGTTTTCCCGATATTCTTGACAGTCGTATCGAGAAAACATCCAGTTGTTTTGAACAAGCGGCTAAGGAATACGGTTATCAGGGCGAGAATTTCATTATCTATCCCATCAAGGTTAACCAGATGCAGCCGGTCGTAGAAGAGATTATATCGCATGGTCAGAAATTCAATCTGGGACTCGAGGCGGGTAGTAAGCCCGAACTTCATGCCGTTATAGCTGTACAATGTCAGAGCGATTCGCTGATTATTTGTAACGGATATAAAGATCAAAATTATATTGAGTTGGCTCTTTTGGCGCAGAAGATGGGCAAACGCATTTTTATCGTTATCGAAAAGCTCAATGAATTGGATATTATTGCCAAGGCTGCCAAGAAGCTTAATGTGAAGCCTAATTTAGGAATTCGTATTAAGTTGGCATCTTCCGGATCGGGGAAGTGGGCCGAGAGTGGAGGCGATGCTTCGAAGTTCGGTCTTAATTCTTCAGAGCTTTTGCTTGCATTAAAAATGCTCGACGAGAAGGGCCTGCATGACTGTCTGCATCTGATTCATTTCCATATCGGTTCGCAAATTACCAAAATACGTCGTATACAGACGGCTTTGAGAGAGGCGGCGCAATATTACATCAATCTTCATAAAATGGGTTATGATGTCGATTTCGTTGACTGCGGGGGTGGCTTAGGCGTCGATTATGACGGCACCCGTTCGTCGAGTAGCGAAAGTTCGGTCAACTATTCCATTCAAGAGTATGTCAACGATTGTATTTACACTTTCGTAGATGCGTCTAACAAAAACGATGTAGCCCATCCGAATATCATTACCGAGAGCGGAAGATCTTTGGCTGCACATCATTCTGTATTGGTGATCGACGTGCTCGAAACGGCCAGTTTGCCCGAAATGCCCGAAGAGTTTGAACCGAACGACACCGAGCACCAGTTGGTCAAGGATCTTTATGAGATTTGGGATAACCTCAATCCGCGCTCGATGTTGGAAGACTGGCACGATGCAGAGCAGATACGAGAAGAGTCGCTCGATTTGTTTTCGCTCGGTATTATTGATCTGCAAACACGTGCCGAGATAGAAAGCATGTATTGGAGTGTGTGCCATGAGATCAACAACCTGGCCAAATCGTTAAAGCATGTTCCTGACGAATTGCGGAATCTCGATAAGCTGTTAGCCGATAAATATTTTTGTAATTTCTCGCTATTCCAATCGCTTCCCGACAGTTGGGCCATCGACCAGTTGTTTCCTATATTGCCCATTCAGCGCTTAGACGAACGGCCTACGCGCAATGCTACATTGCAAGATATTACTTGCGACAGTGATGGCAAGATCGCCAATTTCGTTACCAACCGAAACATCTCGCATGTATTGCCGCTGCACCCGCTGAAGAAAAACGAACCTTATTACTTAGGCGTATTCCTTGTCGGCGCCTATCAAGAAATTTTAGGCGACATGCACAACCTCTTTGGCGATACTAATGCCGTGCACGTATCGGTGAAAGATGGCAAGTATCACATCGATCAAATATTCGATGGCGAAACAGTCGAAGAAGTACTCGACTATGTTCAATACAATCCGAAAAAGCTGGTCAGACAGTTAGAAATATGGGTGGCCAAAAGCGTTAAACAGGGAAAAATATCTTTAGAAGAAGGAAAAGAGTTTTTAAGCAACTACCGTTCGGGACTCTACGGATATACTTATTTAGAATAAAACCGCATTTGGTGTTACGCAGATTTATAGCCATATCATTCTTTTTAAATCAAGAAGAAGGGAAAAAAAGAATCAGAAGGAGATTGAGGAATAGAAGGTTGAATTAGCCAGATGGGCTCAGCCCTCTTTGTTCGATAAAGTTGTTAAACGCTGGCCTTAATCCAACAGTAAGAAAAGCGTTTGAGGAAAAGGATGGAGCCCATAAATAAGAACTACACCAAGCCAAAACGGTTGTTGGCTAGAATAGCAATCTTTTTGTTTGGTCAAGTGGTGTCCGAAAAGGCGAGACCATCACTTGGAAAAAATATGTCAGATGTTTTGGAAGGGAAAAACAAGAGAATGCAGCCAAAGTTGTAGCTGATAAGAAAGTTTCCGTAACTCAGGCGATAGAAAAAGCTAAGACTGAGATAAATAAAATAAAGGAGGTCTATGACAAGAAGCTCAACAATGAACGTCTGCCCTTCGATAAAAAACAAGCCCATCATATGGACGGTTTTCTGATCATGGGTTTAGTGTCTAACCATTCTTTTGATTTTAGGCTAATTTCTCGATAGTATTGGCTTATATTGAACAGCTGAACAATAGGAATAACACAGAAAACAAATGTTTAGATTACGATAATGCCAAGAAATGTTATATTTTCCCCGCGCTTTAGTTAAAATTTGCATGTTATTACGTACCTTTGCACCCGCGAACTCATGCCGAGCCGACTTTATCGGAATGTCGGAGTTGCTACAGGGAGGGAGCACTACATTTTGAAATGCGTTGCTAACGCTTTGTGGATTCTTAGAACCTGAGTAATTCGAACGTGTATTTCAAAGATATTGCAGAGGTTGATGCTACGGGTAGGTATATGTTGTTCCTGTTAGTGTGCCAATGGCTAACCATACCATCATGCACACCTTTTGGTATTTTATACAAACGACGTGGATATTACTCTATCTGTTTATTTACATAGACTTTCTCAGGATCTTAAGAGTCGAACAAGTGGAAGTAAGATACCCCGCTTTTCCTTTGTAGTAGAATCAAAGGTTTATTCCGTCCGAGATTTGGGTATTCTGCGGGTGACAAATTGATTGACGAGGCGCATTATGCTTTTCAATTCTTTCGAGTTTATAGTTTTCCTGCCGATAGTATTTTTTCTCTATTGGCTTGTGTTTCGTGGGCGACAATGGCAGAACCTATTGGTTGTTGTCGCGAGTTACATCTTTTATGGCTGGTGGGACTGGCGTTTTCTATTCCTAATAGCCCTAACGTCGCTTTGTAGTTATGGAAGTGGTTTGCTATTAGAGCACTACGAGGGTCAACGGCGAGGACAACAGTTGGTAAGTGCATCTAATATTGTACTGAACCTAGGCATACTTGGAGTATTCAAATACTATAACTTTTTTGTAGAGAACCTTGATGCATTATTTGGAGCATTTAGCTGGCATTTGGACTGGGTGACGATAAACATCGTATTACCCGTCGGCATCAGTTTCTATACGTTCCAAGCACTCAGCTATACTATTGATGTTTACCAAAAGAAACTGCCTGCTACGCATGATATTGTAGAATTCTTCGCTTACATCAGTTTCTTTCCACAGTTGGTTGCGGGCCCTATTGAACGGGCGACGAATCTTCTACCCCAGTTCCAGCAACAGCGTCACTTCGAATATATTAAGGCTGTGGACGGAATGCGACAGATGCTTTGGGGGGTCTTCAAGAAACTTGTTGTTGCTGATAATTGTGCTTCTGTTGTAAATGCCTATTGGGATCAGTATCAAAACTTACCTGGTTTTACCCTGTTTTTATTAGGTGTGCTCTTTACATTCCAGATATATTGTGATTTTTCTGGCTATTCAGATATCGCAATAGGCTGTGCCCGCTTGTTTGGATTCAACCTGATGCGGAATTTCAACTTCCCCTATTTCTCTCGAAGTATTCCTGAGTTCTGGCGCAGATGGCATATTTCGTTAACAACATGGTTTAGGGACTACATCTATTTCCCTCTTGGTGGTAGTAAATGCGATAAATGGAAGATTATCCGTAATGTCTTTATAGTTTGGAGTATAAGCGGACTTTGGCATGGAGCCAATTGGACATTTGTTTGCTGGGGACTTTTTCATGCCACTCTACTTGCAATTTATAATATCTTTGATATCAACACAAAGTATGCACAAGTGGTGGCATACGGAAGGTTATTACCTAATATAAAGGAAATAATGCAGATTGCTCTGACATTTATCCTAACCGTCATAGGCTGGATAATCTTCCGTGCCGAGACAATGGGACAAGCTGTTGGATATTTGTCGGCTATGGTCAAAAATAAGTTTTTTGATACATCTATGCTTCAAGGGAAAGAATATTTGTGCTTCGGATTACTGCTACTTCTTATAGAGTGGTTGCAGAGAGACAAACAACACGCATTACAATTCCCCAATATAAAACCATTCAACTATCGTCTTATACGTTGGGGTATCTATTATTTTATTCTTGGTATTATTGCCAAGTATTCTGGAGATAGTCAAACGTTCATTTATTTCCAATTCTGAACTAACATGAAGAAATTTGTATTTACAATACTTGTTTTTGTATTCCCCTTATATGTAGCAGACTTTTTACTTTCAGAAAAGATTCAATCCTCTAATAATAGAATGATAGAGCCATGGTATGATCTAATGCATTCGCAAATTGATGCTGATATTCTTATCATGGGGAATTCACGAGTGTGGGTTCATATTAATCCATTAGTTCTTGATAGTATATTAGGTGTTAAAACCTACAACCTAGGCATGAATGGTAGTTGTGTTAATCGGCAGATACATAAATATAATCTTTTCCGTAGGTATAATAATAAACCGAAAATAATCTTACAGGGTATAGATGTGTGGTGTATGGGAAATGGGACAGGATATGAAAAAGAACAATTATATCCATATTTTTGGAATTGGTACTTACGAAGAGAGTATTTAGAGTCAGAACCTTTTACTATATGGGAGAAGTATTTCCCCTTGTATAGATATCGTACTTTCTTGCCATTATCCAATGGACCGAGGTGTTTGGTCAAAGGTTGGCAAGGTATGGATCGTCATTGGGATGGATCTGAGTTTGAAAAAATTAAAGAAATAAAATTTGCGCCTAATGACACTACAGCCATGATGTTCGATAACTATCTTGCCAAAGCGAAGGCAGAAGGTATAAAGGTGGTCTTGATATATACTCCTCAATATATTGGTGCAACTCAGAAAACTTCTAATCAAACATTTATGCATGAGTGGTATCAACAAATTGCCGATAAATATGATTTTCCGATTTTGGATTATACTTATATGGATATTTGTCAAGACACTACTTACTTCTATAACGCAATGCACCTAAATCGAAAGGGAGCTGAAATTTTTTCTGATAGTTTGGCAAATGATTTGAAGGGTATTGTAGGATATAAGCTTAGTAACTATTAAAAGTATGAACTTTGTCAGTTTTTAAGTAATAAAGAGCTAAAAGGAACTAAAACTTGTATATAATCATAAGTTTTTTAGCGAACTGATATTTATTTGTCGAATCCGTCAACAAATGGCTTCTTACTACCTCAGACTGTGCAGTTAGTTTGGCTAAAAATAATTAAGAATGATGTAAACAAATAATAATCAGTATAGAATTGTAGAAAACCAAGTTTTAAATGAAACATCCCATTACGATTATCAAAATAGGCGGTGCCGTTCTCGAGGACGAAGAACAACTGAATGTGTTGTTGTGTCATTTTTCGGCGATCCAGGGCTACAAAATGCTTGTACATGGCGGTGGTCGGCATGCTACGCAAGTTGCGGCGGAGTTGGGTATCGACACTAAGATGATTCACGGTCGGCGCGTAACCGACAGTGCAATGATCGAAGTGGTAATCATGGTTTACGGCGGACTGGTCAACAAACGCGTCGTGGCCGGATTGCAAGCTCGCGGCATCAATGCCATCGGACTGACGGGTGCCGATGCCGATATCATCCGGGCTCATTGCCGACCGATCAAAGATAATATAGATTATGGATGGGTCGGAGACATCGACTTTGTAAACGGCTCGCGATTGCAACAGCTCATCGAGTCGGACCTGACACCGGTTCTGGCGCCACTCTCTCATGATGCTGAAGGCCAACTGCTCAATACCAATGCCGACACGATTGCAGCCGAAACGGCCAAGGCTTTAGCTGATATTTACGACGTAACGTTGGTTTACTGTTTCGAGAAGGCAGGCGTTTTGGCCCGTCCCGACGACGAAAGCAGCATTATTCCTTTCATCACGCGGCAGCTATTCGAGCGCCAACTATCCGAAGGAATCATTTCGGGCGGTATGATTCCTAAACTTCAGAATGCCTTTTCGGCCATCGATTCGGGGGTGACACGCGTCATCATTACCGGTGCAACGGCTGCAGATTGGGAAAAAGGAACCGTTGTTCGGACCGAATAACCGTATCTGCGCTCGCCTGCGGCCATCTTTTCCTTGCTTTTAACGCGACAGATGCACCAGTTAAAAACCATTAAATCTTATCGGTGATGTAACTTCTGCCCTCATCGGTCGTCAATTTAAACAGAGAGAAAGATGAAGAATATCAGTTTCCGTAACGATGTATTGCCGCTGAAAGATCTGCTTTACAGGCTTGCGCTGCGCATAACGCTCAATCACGAGGATGCACAAGACATCGTACAAGACACACTGATGAGGATTTGGGACAAACGCGACAGCTGGCAAGAAATCAATTCTATCGAAGCTTTCGGAATGACCATCTGCCGAAACCTCTCGCTCGATCGGATCAAACGTTACGAACATCAGAACAACTCGTTGGAAGAGACACGGACCGACCATCCTGACACTTCATCCAACCCCTACGATCAGGCTATCAAGAGCGACCGCATAATGCTCGTCAAACAACTTGTCGACGCCCTTCCAGAGAAACAACGCAGCTGTATGCAGCTACGAGATTTCGAAGGAAAAACATACAAAGAAATAGCTGCCGTCTTGGGCATCACCGAAGAGCAGGTAAAAGTAAATATCTTCAGAGCAAGACAAACAGTAAAAGAACGATTTCAAAAATACGATGATTATGGATTATAAATATATCAGCCAACTGTTAGACTGCTATTGGCAATCCGAAACTTCTCTGGAAGAAGAAGAGATACTGCGCGCGTTTTTCAGTCAGAAAGATGTACCGGTCGAATTGTCGAAGTATCGCGCCCTGTTCGCCTATGCACAAAACGAAGTGAAAGATGATGTGCTCGGTGCCGATTTCGATGCAAAGTTGCTGACCATGATCGACGAACCGGCACCGGTCAAGGCCCGCAGAATAACGATGACACAGCGTCTTATACCACTGTTCAAGGCCGCCGCCGTGGTAGCCATCATTCTGACACTGAGCAATGCGATGCAACTCTCGTTTTATTCGCCAGTTGCTCGAAGCGTAAGCAGTACCGACGCTACAGAACATATACGGCAGGGCGCATCGGTAGCTATCGGCGATTCGGCAAAAATAGACACCATGCAACAAAGTAGCATTGTACCGGCCGAGGCTCAATCGCCTATGCTCATCAAATAGATTTTTTTATGCTTTCCTCTATAAAACAATGTTTAGTAAAACAAAAAAAGAAGCTGTGAAGCTTCGAATTCTCTCAAATTTCATAGTATACTAACGTTCGAAAGGGCTGTGTCGGCATTATGACACGGTCCTTTCTCTTTTTCTCTATCTTCTCTCTCCAAGAAAGTGACTTTCTTGCCCCCAAAAATCTTTTCGATACTATTACTGTCCGGTAAGAAAATGGTGCAGGGCCTGACCGGGTGGCGACCCTTTTGCATGCAAAACTATTTTTACCGGCCAGCAATGGTTCTGAATTCATTTCAACGAGAAACTTGCATTGTCTATCGCCCGATGAACGCTCGATAAATGCCCGGAAAACTGTTATTGTGCTCGGCGTTATCGGTTATCGTCGGCTTTCTTTAGTCTTAATGTAAGTTGAAACAACGCCGGCAGCAGTATGCAGAGCGAGAAAAACAGGCTCATCCATACAGCCGTCTGATTGCCGCCAAAAAGGTCGGAGAGCTTTGCGTTGGCAGAATTGGGAATGAGATTGTACATGGCAAAGACGATAGAGTTGTTGATCCAATGCAGCACGATGCCGGGTACCAGACTGTCGGTGCGTACGTACATCCATCCCAGCAGCAGCCCCATCAGGAAGGCGTAGGGTAGCTGTGCTCGGTTGCCGTGGGCCAGCGCAAAGATGAGGGCCGAGAGGGCGATGGGCAGCCAGTGGGTTCGGTGAGGCGCGAGTTTGAGCAATAGGCGTAAGATGGCGCCGCGGAAGACCGTTTCTTCGGCGATGGGTCCGAGTAGGCCCAATGCGAGGTAGCCCCATCGGTACCCTAACAGGGCTGTCAGCATGCGCTCGACGTTGTCCGGTACCTCTATTTGCAGCTGCTCCAACAGCCAGATCGAAGGCAGAATGGTGCCGAAGCCGAGCACGGCGACCCATAACAGTGTAGACCAGGGTCGGCTGCGCAGATAGGTGGGCGAGACGGGTGTCCACTTGCGCCAGGCGAACAGTGCGATGGTCAGCAGGCTCGACAGGGCCGAGGCGATGGTGATGTTGGTAGAATCGATAACCGGATGGGTGCTTGCATAGGTCAGCGCCGTGCCGAAAGGCATGCCGTTGACGAGCAGCGAGACGGTGTTGACCGCGTAGTTGACGATGATCTGTATCAGTAAGAACACGACGATGTACCAGACGATGTCGCGTATCGATTTTGTTGTCTTGCTCATTTTGTTTCCTCCTTTTCGAAATAGTGGTGAATGTTGACGGTGTCTTGTATGATTTGTCGGCGCAACTGGGCGATACTGTCGAAACGCTTTTCGTTGCGTAGGCGTTTGAAGAAGGCGACGGAAAGGCGCTTGCCGTAGATGTCGCGATCGAAGCCATCGAGAATGTTCGTCTCGACCGATAGTTGGGTACCGTTGTAAGTGGGTCGCGTTCCGATGCTGGTCATGGCGCGGTACCATGTGTCCGACTCTTCTACTTGGGCCTTGACGGCATATACGCCTGTGGCAGGAATGAGTTGGCGCAGCCGGCTTATGTCTAAATTAGCGGTGGGAAATCCGAGTTTCCGGCCTTCTTTGAAACCGCTGACGACAGGCGCTTGGAGCATGTAGGGACGGCCCAGATAGCGGTTGGCCTGTTCGATGTCGCCCTGCTGCAAAAGCTGCCGGATGACGGACGAGCTGATGTACGGATGGGCTTTGTCTATGCCGAAAGCCTCGTTGCGTACCACCTCGATGCCTAATTGCCGGCCGTAGCGTACGTAGTGGTCGAAGCCTTCGTCTCTGTTGTGTCCGAAGCGGTTGTCGTAGCCTATCACCAGTTGTTGTACGTTCAGCCTGTCGTGCAGGATCTGCTGCATGAACTGTCGAGCCGAAAGTGCAGCCAGGGGCGGTGTGAAGGGCAGGATAACAGTCGTTTCGATGCCGGTGTCAGCCAGCAGGCTCAGTTTCTGTTCGGTGGTAGTCAGCAAGGGAGGCGTGTAATCGCTGTGCAAAACCTCTCGCGGATGGCGGTCGAAGGTGATGACGGTGCTGTCGATGCCGGCTTTCAGGGCTTCGGCAATGACGTATTCGATGAGGTATTGGTGCCCTCGGTGTACGCCGTCGAAGAATCCGATGGTGGCCACCGAGGGTCGACGCAGGGTTGTCGTATCGTTCAAGAGGATTGTTTGCATGGTTCAGCGGTGTTCAGACGTTTTATTCAGCCAGTCGCGGCCTGTGGTTTCTTGCAATGTTCGGATGCCGATGCGGTCGGCGGCCAGGCAGTTGACTTCGGTGTCGTCGATAAAAAGTGTTTCGGCGGGTTGCAGTTGTGCTTGGTTCAGCACCTGCTCGTAAATGGCCCGGTCGGGTTTGGCCAGGTGCATTTCGTACGAGAGGAAAACCTGTTCGAAATAGTCGTCGACGCCGAAATGACCGTAGGCGAACAGTTCGTCGACACATTTATGCCAGTGCATCCGGTTGGTGTTGCTCAGGAGAAAGAGACGATAGTGTTGTCTCAGGTCGATCAAGCGTTGCTTCTTCTCGTCGGCAATTTGGGTCAGCAACTGGTTCCACGCCCATACGATGTCCGTATCTTCGGCTTGGCACCTGCCAATTCGGCGCACTTCGTTGCAGAATTCGGCTTGCGTCATGTGCCCCAATTCGATGTCTAAAAACAGATCGGCCGTTCGGTGCTCTCTCACGTATGTCGCCACATGACGGGCGCCGATCTGTTCGAAAGCCTCGATGCAGCTACGGCTATCGAGGTCGACCAATACGCCGCCCAGGTCGAAGATAATATTCCTAATGCTTTGCTTCATTGTCTTTTTGCCCGTATTCGTTTGCTCCATCGCCATAGCTCGCCTGCCCAGAGAACGACGGATGTAAGTAAGATAATAGCCATCCACTCGCCGAACGACAGCGGAACAGTGCGGAACATCTTGCCGCCGAAGGTAACGATGAGCCACTGGCCCGCGATGACGAACAGCAAAACCAGTAACAAGCCTCTGTCGCGCCACAGATAACGGAAGGCAGAATAGTCGGAGCCCAGCGATTTTGCGTTGAACAGATTCCATACCTGAATCATGACGAATGTGGTAAAGAAGATGGTCAGTTCGCGCAAATCGACGCCCGTGGTGTTGTGTTCGTAATAAATCAGCAAGACGAACAGCAGCGCGAAGAACAGGATGCCGCAGAACAGGATGCCCCGCAGGATATCTTTGCTGATGATGAAATCGGATTCCTTGCGCGGCTTTTCTTTCATCACTTCGCGCGAAGGCGGCAAAGAGGCCAATGCCATCGCTGCGAATGTATCCATCAGCAGGTTTACCCATAGAATCTGCGTTACCGTCAACGGCATTTCGATACCGCTGAACGAGGCGCCCAGTACCAAAAGCAGGGCGGTTATGTTGACAACGAATTGGAAGAATAAAAATCGTTGAATATTTTTGTATAGCGATCGCCCCCACATCACGGCATGGGCTATCGATCTGAACGAATCATCGAGCAGTGTCATGTCGCTGGCTTCTTTTGCAACGCTGGTGCCCGAGCCTAACGACAAGCCTACGTGTGCATAGTGCAATGCCGGTGCATCGTTGGTTCCGTCGCCTGTTACCGTAACTACTTCGCCCCGCTTTTGAAGTATTTCGACCAGGCGTTGCTTATCCGACGGCCGTGCTCTCGACATGACTCTGATTGCCGGGGCGCGGCGGTAAGCCTCATCGTCGGTCAGTATCTGCCATTCCGGCCCTGTTATTGATGCCTCTTGTGGCGTGTCTTTGTGCCAAATTCCGATTTGCCTTGCTATTTCGATGGCGGTAGCTTTCGTGTCGCCGGTAACGATCTTTATTTCGATACCTGCTTTCCGACATTGGTCTACTGCCGAGGGAACATCGTCGCGAATAGGATCGCTGATGGCTGCAATGCCCTGCAGGTGCATTCGGTTAAGATGATGCGAAAGCGTATTGCCTGTTATTGCGTCGGCGGCTGTCAGTGGTTTACAGGCGAAAGCCAGGGTGCGCATCGCCTTCTGCTGATAGGTCAGGAGTATTTGTTGCAGCAATTGTTTTTCCGACTCGTTTGCCGAGCAAAAGCCGAAAACGATTTCGGGAGCTCCTTTTACGAACAGATAGCGTTCGCCTCGTATGTCGGCCACCGTCGCCATGTATTTGTTCTCTGTCGAGAAAGGTTGCTGCATCACGACGGCGGTCTCGTTGCGCACGGTGTGATAATCGACACCTTTCTGCCGGAGCCATTGCAGCAAAGCTATCTCTGTGGGGTTCCCGATGCCGCCGTCATTGCTTAGCTCTGCCGTTGTATTGAGCGCTATGGCTTGTGCCCATCGTTCTTCAGCGGTCGAGAGGGCGTTGCCTTGCGCGTTGCAGATATCCATGACCTGCATTTTGTTTTGTGTCAGTGTTCCGGTTTTGTCAGTACAGATAACGGTTACGGCACCTATGGTTTCGCAGACGTGCAGCTTGCGAACCAGGTTGTTGCTTTTCAGCATTCGGCGCATATTCAGTGCCAGGCTGAGCGTAACGGCCATCGGCAATCCTTCGGGAACGGCCATGACGATGAGCGTTACGGACATCATGAAGTATTTGAGAACTACTTCGGACATTTTCAGGTAGTCGCCGCTTTGCCAAACAAGGTCATTTGCCAGAATATCGTGAGCGATGAAAACAACAAAGGTAGTGACGGCTATTGCCGATCCGATTTTCGATATCAGCGTGGCCAGTTTGTCTAATTGGAGGTTGAGCGGAGTCTTGGTTTCGATTTTTTCGGTCGATGTTCGCGCCACTTTGCCTATCTCGGTTGTGTCTCCTACGGCTGTAACAACGGCGGCGGCGTGGCCGTTCATAACCATTGTGCTGCGCAGAACCATATTGCAGGGATAGGTTCGTTCGTCGTTATCGTCGAACTCTTCGGTTCTGACTCCTTTCGAACTGATTGGTTCGCCGGTTAAAGAAGATTCGTCGATTTGCAGGTCTGTGGCTTGCAGCAGTTGGCCGTCGGCGGGTACTTCATCGCCCACTTCGATGCTCATCACATCGCCTACCACCACATCTTTGCGCGGAATTTCGATCAAGCGGCCGTTGCGGTACACCTTGACCAGTTGTTCTTCGTTCAGTGCATTGAGTATATTGAATTTTTTCGTGGCGTCGTGTTCGAAATAGAACCCTACGGTCGTAGCAAAGAAGATGGCGATGAAAATGCCGATGGTTTCGATAAAGTCTTGTTCTATGACAGATAATACCAGCGAGATGGCGGCGGCGGCAAGAAGAATCTGAATGATGGGGTCGCGGTATTTATCCAGGTAGAGTTTGCAAAGCGATGTAGCGGGTGGGGGCGATAACGTATTTTCTCCGTGCTGACGCCTGCTTTCAGCTACTTGTTCATCGGTCAATCCTTCGAGATGAACATTTGAGAAATCTGTCGGTTGCGTACTCATCATTGTGATGCAAAGTTAGCCCAAATCGGGGGTACGGCAAAATAAACCGCGTATTATTTACAGGCCGATGGCTCGCTGTCGGCGCGCCGGTTTTTGGCTGTGCGGCCGGTTTTCGGTCTCGGAAGTTTTCAGTATATTTGCAGGCAACAACGAATGAACTAAAACGATAATAGAAGGATGAAATTAAACAAATCTGTATTGGTCTTTTTGCTGCTGACTGTTGCAATAGGTGCGAATGCTCAGCGTTCTTTCAGTATGAATTTATGGCGGGGCGAGGCTCCGCATGCCACGGGCGATGCTACCGACACGGCCAAGGTGTTCGTCTACCTGCCCCAGGAGAAGCGGGCCACCGGGCGTGCCGTCGTAGTTTGTCCGGGCGGCGGTTATGGCGGCTTGGCCATCGGTCACGAGGGAAAGGATTGGGCGCCTTTCTTCAATCACATGGGAATCGCCGTTATCGTGTTGAAGTACCGGATGCCGCATGGGGTGAAAGAGGCGCCCATCAGCGATGCCGAACAGGCCATGAAGCTGGTAAGGCAGAACGCGCAGGCGTGGCACATCGACCGCAACGATGTAGGCATTATGGGCTTTTCGGCCGGCGGCCATCTGGCGTCGACCATTGCCACGCACAGCAAGGGCGAGGCAAAGCCCGACTTCCAGATTCTGTTTTATCCCGTCATCACGATGATGCCCGATTTTACCCACAAGGGTTCGCACGACAATTTGCTGGGGCCGAACCCCGGAAAGAATACGGAGCGTGAGTACAGCAACGACTTGCAGGTGACCAGAGCCACGCCGAAGGCCTTTATCGTTTTGGCCGACGACGATGCCGACGTGTCGCCCGCCAACGGCGTCAACTATTATTTCGAGCTTTACCGCCATGATGTTCCGGCGGCGCTGCACGTTTACGCTACGGGCGGCCATGGTTTCGGATGCGCTACCTGGTTTCGCTTTCATGCCGAAATGATGGCCGAGTTAAGGGCTTGGCTGTACAGTTTCTGATACCGGACGAAATCAGTAGAATTATACGACGAGAGAAAAATATGATACGAACGATTGTAATGAGCGCCGGCCTGTTATTGGGATGTTGGATGGCAACGGGTGTGCAAGCCGCCGATTGGTTGGCCCGCATCAGCGATCGCACCTACGTTAGCCGGCTATCGATTCCGGGTACGCACGATGCCGCCACGGGCAACGGATTCGCCGTCGGATTCGATCTCTTCGGGCGCCGGTTTGCACTGACGCAAGACAAGCCTCTGGCCGAGCAATGGCATTGCGGTATCAGGGCGTTCGACCTGCGCCCTGCGGTGTGTCAGGGTCGCGACGGCGCGCCTTACCTGCATCTTTTTCACGGTGCCATGCAAACGAAGCTGACGATGGCCGATGCGTTGAAAATCTTACGCGATTCGTTGGCCGGGCATCCCACAGAGTTTGCCATCATCGTGATGCGTCACGAAGACGGTGCCGACAAAGGCGATGCGCGTTGGGGCAGTTTGATGAATGAGCTGTTGCATTCGGCCGGCTTCAAGGATCTTTTCGCCGCCTTCAAACCCGACCTGACGGTGGGCGAACTGCGCGGAAAGATACTGCTGTTGAGCCGAGACGAGTATGGCGATACGCCGCTCGGGGCTTACGTCAGGGCGTGGACGCACGCGGCCGATTTTGCACTTCAGGCCGGGGCCCGAATCTGCACGCCCCGCGCCGAGAGCCGGCTATACGTGCAAGATTTCTACGACATGAGTTTTGCCGACGGTTTACGAATCAAGTGTGCGTGTATTCGGCGCATGTTGGATTTTTCTACGCGTCTTCATCAAGCCGGGCAGCCGCCGGTGTGGGTCATCAACCACACGTCGGGCTATTCGAAAACCGACAACGGAATGGGCTATCCGAACGCCACGGCCGATGGATACCGCGAGAATGCCTCGATCACCAATCAGACCGTTATCGACTATTTGGCCGACGCTTCGCATGCCGGGCCAACGGGGTTGGTGATGATGGATTTTGCGGGCGAAAACCTTTCGGGCAACTACCGAGTGCAGGGTTTGGCGCTGACGCAGGCGATTATCGCCAATAATTTTCGGCGCGAAATGTGACAATACGATGTTTCGGCTTTCTTTTTGAGGGTGTGCCTGATTTTAGGGGCATACCCTCGCTTTTTTTCTGCGCGCGAGCCGTGCAAACTGTTTGTTTTGGCCTTGCATCATCTGTTGGCCCGTGCAAGCTGTTTGTTTTCGTTCCGCGGCGTCGGCTGACGCGTGCAAAGTGTTTGTTTTCATCAGCGGCGTCGGCGGACGTGTGCAAAGTGTTTGTTTTGGTTCTGCGGGAGAAATAAGATAAAGAGGACGTGCAGCTATCGTGATGCGACAGGCACGCCCTCCGAACAAAGTTATTCAGTTATGTATGTATAATGTAGTTTGTTGTTTGTCCTAAATAACTCCTCTGATACGATCGTCGAATGCCGAGAGAGCGGCTTTTGCGCCTTCGCCCATGGCAATGACGATTTGTTTGTACGGCACGTTTGTTACGTCGCCGGCTGCATAGACGCCGGTGAGGGCGGTTCGGCAGCAAGCGTCTACCTCTATTTCTTTGCGCTGGTTCAGCGGAAGTGCGTCGCGGAAGGCGTCGCTGTTGGCCGCTAATCCGATTTGCACGAAGATGCCGTCGAGGCTGATTTCGCGTTCCTGATCGGTGTTGCGATCTTTCACGCGAATGGCCGTTACCTTCTGCCCGTCGCCCAGTACGGCTGTTGTTTGCGCCGATTTGAAAATTTCGATGTTCGGCATGCTACTGGCTTTCTTTTGCAATACCTCGTCGGCCCGCAGCGTGTCGGCAAATTCGAGTACGGTAACGTGGCGGCAGATGCCAGCCAGGTCGATGGCGGCTTCGATGCCCGAGTTTCCGCCGCCGACAACCGCCACGTTCTTTCCTTTGTAGAACGGTCCGTCGCAATGCGGACAGAAGTGTACGCCGTGGCCGATGTATTTGGTCTCGTCGTCTACATTCAGTTTGCGCCAGCTGGCCCCGGTGGCTACGATTACGGCGGGGGCCGTGAACACTTCGCCGCCTTTTACGTAGATGCGCTTCTGCTTGTGGGCCAATTCGGCATGGTCGATCTTACGATTGTCGAACACTTCTATCGGATAATTATAGAGGTGCGAACGCAGGTCGTCGGCCAGCTTGGCTCCGGTAGTTTTCGGTACCGAGATCAGGTTCTCGATGCCCACGGTGTCTTTTACCTGTCCGCCGATTCGGCCTGCCACCACGGCTACGCGCAATCCTTTGCGTGCCGAGTAGATGGCGGCGGCCGAACCTGCAGGTCCTGCGCCCAGCACAACGACGTCGTAGCTGCGCTCTATGGGCTGTGCGTTGTCGGGCATGTCGCTGCCGAACTTATCTTCGAGTTTCTGCAAGAGTTCGCCCAGGTTGCCTCGGCCGATGTGTAGCAGTTCGCCGTTGGCATAAACCGAAGGTACAGCCTGTATGTTCAACTTTCCGACTTCGTCTTGGAAGAGGGCTCCGTCGATCATTTCGCTGGTGATGTTCGGGTTGATCAATGCCATGATGTTGAGCGCCTGTACCACGTCGGGACAGTTGGTGCAGGTCAGCGACACGTAGGTCTGCAGCTCGATGTTGCCGCTTAGTGCCAGGATGCGCTTGCCGATCATTTCGTCGGGCAGAGTTTTTCCTTTACCGTCGGCGTTCAACACTGCGAGCAGCAGCGAGGTGAACTCGTGCCCGCCGGGGATGCCGCGAAACTTGATGCCGGTCTCTTGTCGGTCTTTGAGCAGGGCGAACTCCAGCTTCTCCTCGTTCGTCTCTGTGAACGTGGCCGACAGATGGTCCGAACACGAAACAATGTCGTCGATAAACGCGCGCAGCTCTGCCGCGTGGTTGTTGTTCGGATTGGCCGTTACGCTGAACGAGTAGGTTGCCTCGAGGCCTTGAAACACGCTCTTGACCTGTTCTAATGTGCTTGAATCTAACATTTTTTTATTGCTTAAAACATGATGACCGATGAAAGACGGGGCAAAAAGTATTCGTGCCGAATCTGCCCGCCGATTTACAGTTTTCCTACCAAGTCGATGCTGGGCTTCAGCGTATCTGCGCCTTGCTTCCACTTTGCGGGGCAAACCTCTCCGGGGTGAGCAGCTACGAACTGTGCTGCCGAAACCTTGCGAACCAGTTCGTCGGCATTGCGCCCGATGCTGTTATCCTGTATTTCTGCAATCTTGATTTTGCCTTCGGGATCAACGACGAATGTGCCGCGATAAGCCAGTCCCTCGTCTTCTTTGTAAACGCCGAAGCCTTTTGCCAGCACTGCCAATGGGTCGGCCAGCATGGTGTAACCGATTTTCTTGATGCTGTCCGAAGCGTCGAACCACGCTTTGTGTACGAAGTGGGTGTCGCAGCTTACCGAGAACACCTCTACGCCCATGGCCTTGAGTTCGTCGTATTTTTCGGCCAGGTCGACCAGTTCGGTCGGGCAAACGAAAGTGAAGTCGGCAGGATAGAAGAAGAATATCGACCATTTGCCTTTCAGGTCGTCGCTTGTTACTGTTTTAAACTCTCCGTTCTGGAAAGCGTTTACCTTGAATTCAGGTAGTTGTGCATTGATGATTGATTCCATAAATGATATTGTTTGTATTAAATAATTTTGTTCTTGATGGGTACCGGCGCCGTTTGTCGGCAGTAAGCTTTTACTTCAGCCGTTGTTCAACTACGTTCCAGTTGATGATTTCCCATACGGCCGACACGTGATCGGCGCGGCGGTTCTGGTAGTCGAGATAGTAAGCATGTTCCCACACGTCGATTCCCATGAGCGGGTTAAGGCCACGACGCAACGGATTGCCCCCGTTGGCTTCTTTGGTGATCACCAGTTTTCCGTTCTCGTCTTGCGAGAGCCAGGCCCAACCCGATCCGAAAAGCGTGGTGCAGGCTTGTGCGAATTCGTTCTTAAAAGCCTCGAAGCTGCCGAACGCCTCGTCGATGGCTTTGCCGATCTTACCTGCAGGAACATTGTTCTTGACTGGCGACATAAACTGGCCGAAGTACAGCGCATGGTTCAGCGTTTGTCCGGCGTTATTGAAGATCGGGCCTTCGGGCGCCGTCTTCACGATTTCTTCTACACTTTTATTTTCAAGTTCCGTATCCTTTACAAGGTTTCCCAGCGTGGTAACATAGCCCAAGAGATGCTTTCCGTAGTGGAAGTCGATGGTCTGTTCGCTGATCACAGGTTCCAAAGCGTTGGTCGCGTATGGAAGTTTTGGCATTTCGATGTTCATCATAAATAATAACTGTAAAATGAATAACATGTTTGTTTGTTTTGATGTTGCAAAGTTAGGTGTTCGTTCGAACGGCTCAAACAGATATTTCCTATCGCCTCATTGATAAAACCGATAATCGGGCTTGACAACCCTGTTTACCGTTGTTCGTTTGCTTTCATCTTTCCATCGGCATTGTTCATTTTTCTTGTTTTACGTCCGTCGGCCGTGGCCGAAATGCTCCCATCGCCGTTTTTTGCCCGTCGGCCGTGGCCGAAATGCTCTCATCGCCGTTTTTTGCCCGTCGGCTGTGGCCGAAATGCTCTCATCGCCGTTTTTTGCCCGTCGGCTGTGGCCGAAATGCTCCCATCGCCGTTTTTTGTCCGTCGGCTGTGGCCGAAGCACTTCGGTCGCCGTTTCGATGCAGATAAAACCCTATTTTTAGGTATTGCGGTCGTTTGTGATATCTCGTACATTTGTTGCGTTTTTAGTATCGATATATCAATGGAAAAGAATCAAAAACAATCTCATTTGAAGGTGTTGTTTTCGTATGCCGGCAAGTTCAAATACCTGACCGTAGCTTCGTGGCTGTTTTCAGCCCTCAGCGCTTTGACGGCCTTGGTGCCCTTTGTGTATATATGGCGAATTGTGAGGGATGTGCTCGCTGCGGCACCTCATTACGCTGCGGCAACCCGTGTGGGGCACGACGGCTGGATGGCTGTGGCGTTTTCACTGCTTTCCATCGCGCTGTACATTTGTGCGCTGATGTGTTCGCATGTGGCCGCCTTTCGCATTGCGTCGAATATTCGTATTCGTTGTATGCGACATATTTTGACGCTGCCGCTGGGCTTTATGGACGATATGGGCAGCGGCCGATTGCGCAAGACCGTGAACGAGGCCAGTGCCGCCACCGAAACCTATCTGGCGCATCAGCTGCCCGATCATGCCGGCAGCATCGCCACGCCCATCGGTTTGGTGTTGCTGCTGTTCTTTTTCGATTGGAAGTTAGGCCTCCTCAGTCTCATTCCCGTCGTTCTGGCTTATGCCATCATGTTTGTCTTTATGACGGGGCCCAGCATGAAGAAGGCCATGACAGAATATCAACAGGCGCTCGACCGCATGTCTAACGAGGCGGTAGAGTACGTGCGCGGCATTCCTGTCGTAAAGACGTTCGGGCAAACGGTGTTCTCGTTCAAGAAATTCAAGGCCGCTATCGACGATTATCAGCAGTGGGTTATCGGTTATACGCGCCATTTGCAGTTGCCGATGACGGCCTATACCACGATTATCAACAGTATCTTTGCCGTTCTGATAGCTGCCACGCTGTTTGTCATGGCAGGCCATGGCATGACCGACGACTATCTGCTGAATCTGATTTATTACGTTATCATCACACCCATCATAACGGTTACGCTGACGCGCATCATGTATCTGAGCGAGAACAATCTGATCGTAGGCGAGGCCTTGGGACGGATCGACGAAGTGCTGGCCATGCAACCGCTCGAAGAACCTCGCGTAACGCAGGTGCCCAACAACAATTCTGTGACCCTGAAGCATGTGAGCTTCAGCTATCCGGGAGCCGCAAGAAACGCGTTGAACGATGTCTCGATGCACATCGGTCAGGGCGAACATGTGGCCTTGGTGGGACCCTCGGGCAGTGGCAAAACAACTTTGGCCAGCCTGATGGCACGCTTCTGGGACGTTGCCGACGGAAGCATAGAAATAGGCGGCGTGGATGTTCGGCACATAGGAAAAGACATGCTGGTACGGCACATCTCGTTCGTATTTCAAGACAGCCGACTGCTCAAGACGTCGATTCTCGAGAACGTGCGCTTAGGGCGGCCGTCGGCCACCGAAACCGAGGTCATGGAAGTGTTGCATCGGGCGCAATGCGACGACATCATCGCCAAGCTGCCCGACGGCTTGTACACCATCATCGGATCGAAAGGCATCTATCTCTCGGGCGGCGAGCAGCAACGCATAGCCATCGCCCGCGTGATGTTGCAAGATACGCCCGTCGTTATATTGGACGAGGCAACGGCCTTTGCCGATCCCGACAACGAACAAAAGGTGCAGGCGGCATTCAACGAAATGGGCAAAGGCAAGACAGTCGTGATGATTGCACACCGGTTGTCGACCGTAACAGGAGCCGACCGAATCTACGTCTTGTCCGACGGACAGATCTGCGAGCAGGGAACGCACCAACAGCTGACGGCCATGAACGACGGACTGTATAAAAGAATGTGGAACGAATATAACGAATCGGTAAAATGGAGTGTAGGAGGAAAGAAATGAAAACAACGAAATGGTTACAACATCGCTATGCCCTGTCGCGCCGCGGAGCCAAGGACATGATACGGGCCTGCTGGGCTTGCTGTCTTGCGTACATGGTGCTGATGCTGCCGGTAGGCTTGCTTTACGAGTTGGTGAGCGATCTGATGCAAGGCCCGTCGGTCGGCCAGCCCCGTTATGGGTTTTATCTTGCGGGCATCGCGGTATGCCTGCTGCTGATTATCGTCACGACCTACATACAGTACAACGCCACCTTCTATGCCACGTATGTAGAGAGCGGTGTGCGCCGAGTAACCGTTGCCGAGCGTTTGCGGCGGCTGCCGCTGTCGTTCTTCGGCAAGAAAGACTTGGCCGATCTTACTACGACGATGATGAACGACTGCGCACTGATCGAGACGGCATCGTCGCATTGGATTCCCGAGCTGATCGGTTCGCTGCTGTCTGTCATACCGGTGGGCATCGGTTTGTTTATTTTCGATTGGCGCCTGGCATTGGCGGCGCTGTGGGTGCTGCCCGTCAGTTTTCTGATTGTGCTCTTCTCGTCGCGTGTTCAAGATTATCTGGGGCGCCGGCAGATGGCCAGTAAAGTGGCTTGCGCCGACGGCATTCAAGAGTGTTTGGAAACATTGCGCGATCTGCGCGCCTGCCATGCCGAGGATCTTTATATGCAGGGCCTGGAACAGAAAATAAAGAACGTAGAACATCGTGCACAAATCAGCGAATTGGGCACAGCCGTCTTCGTGGTTTCGGCACAGATGATTCTCAAGCTGGGCATCGCCTCTGTGGCACTCGTGGGTGCGGTATTGCTTTCGAAAGGTACGCTTGATGTGCTCACGTTTTTCATGTTCCTCCTGGTTGTCTCGCGCCTGTACGATCCGTTGACGGCCGCATTGATCAATCTGGCAGCCATCATCGGCCTGCACATCCAGACAGAGCGGATGAACGACATCTTGGAACATCCGCTGCAAGAGGGATCGACAGAACTGACAAACAACGGATACGATATCGTCTTCGACCATGTAGGGTTTGCCTACGATACGTCCGAAACAGTGCTTACCGACGTTTCTTTCACGGCCAAGCAGGGGCAGGTAACGGCTCTGATCGGACCTTCGGGCGGCGGAAAGACTACGGTGTCGCGGCTCGCAGCCCGTTTCTGGGATATTCCGATGGGGCGTATCACCGTGGGCGGAATGGACATTTCGACCGTCGATCCCGAATGCCTGCTGTCGCTCTTCTCGATCGTATTCCAGGAGGTGACGCTTTTCAACAACACCATTCTCGAGAATATCCGCATCGGACGGAAAGATGCCGACGACGAAGCCGTGATGGCCGCCGCCCGGATGGCACATTGCGACCGGTTTGTCGACCGTCTGCCCCACGGATGGAACACGATGATCGGCGAAAACGGAGCCGAACTCTCGGGCGGCGAACGGCAACGACTGTCTATCGCGCGCGCCTTTCTCAAAAACGCCCCCATCATCTTGCTCGACGAGGCAACCGCATCGTTAGACGTAGAAAACGAAACGCTGATACAACAAGCCCTGTCGCGCCTCATCGCCCACAAAACCGTCGTGGTCATTGCCCATCGCATGCGTACCGTAGCCGGCGCCGACAAGATCGTGGTGCTGCAGAACGGAACCATTGCCGAACAGGGATCGCCCCATCAATTGCTCGAAACCGGAACCGTTTACAAAGCCATGCTCGAAAAGCAACTGGCGCACTGAAAAAACTGCGGCGGTACCCCACATTTGCCTAACAGCGCCTTGTCGGCTCTGCGCAAAATGATTAACTTTGCCTGCACAGACCGTCTGCCCACCACAAATCAGGGCGATGGCCGCAAGTAGAACTTAAAAAGAAGAACACTGATGACATTACAACAGCTCGAATATGTGATGGCCCTGTATAAAACGCGCCATTTTGTGAAAGCAGCCGAACAGTGCGGCGTAACGCAGCCCACGCTCAGTACGATGATACAAAAACTGGAAGACGAACTGGACGTAAAAATCTTCGACCGCAGAAAACAGCCAGTTGCCATTACCCCCGTCGGCAAACTCGTGATAGAACAGGGGTGGAAAGTGCTGCAAAGAGCCCGCCGACTGCGCGAAGTCGTAGCAGAAGAGCAGCACTCGCTCGTCGGCACGTTCAACATCGGCATTCTGCCCACCATCGCCCCTTACCTTATACCGCGCTTCTTTCCGCAACTGATGAACGAATATCCCGAAATGGATGTGCGCATCGTGGAAATGAAAACACACGAAATCAAGCGCGCCCTGCTCAACGGCAACATTGACGCCGGCATCCTGGCCAACCTTCCCGACATGGAAACGTACGACAGCATGACGCTTTTCTACGAACAATTTTTTGCCTATGTCGCTGCCGACGATAAACTCTCCCAACGCGACAGCGTAAGGGTAACCGATTTGACGGGCGAGTACCTCTGGCTGTTGGACGAGGGCCATTGCTTTCGCGATCAGCTCGTAAAATTCTGCCACCTCAAGGCCGCCGATGCCAGCAAGAAAGCCTACAGCCTGGGGAGCATCGAAACCTTTATGCGAATGGTAGAAAGCGGCAAGGGCGTAACCTTTATTCCCGAACTGGCGCTGTACCAGCTGAACGAAAGCCAGAAACATCTGGTTCGGCCATTTGCCATCCCCGTTCCGACCCGAGAAATCGTGATGCTCACGGCCAAAAATTTTATCAGAGCCCGCTTGCGCGATCTGCTTGCAGAACGAATCCGCCAATGCGTGCCGCAAGAAATGCACGTACTGAGCAAAGCGCAACGCTCGGTTTAACCCCACCATCGGGCGCGCAGCCCTTGGGGCGAGCGATAATATCGCTTTACGCCATCACATCTGTTTTTGCCCTGCCGGATGCCGCCGGCGGGGCTTTTTCTTCCATTTTCCAATTGGATATTTGCTCGCTGGCTCCCAGCCGTCCATTTTGCGCGAGGAAATTTGTTGCGCGAAGGCGATTTCGACGTTTTATTATGGTTGCAACGCCTGTTGTATGCGCTGCAGCCCTTCTAACATTTGGCTGCGCGGCGTGGCTATATTGATGCGTATATAATTCTGTCCGGCTGCTGGGCCGTACATCGTTCCGCTGTTGACGAATACTTTTGCCTCGGTTAGCAGCCGGTTGGTTACGGCTTGGGCCGTGAGCCCGGTTGCGCTGATGTCGACCCAAACCAGGTAAGTGCCTTGCAGGTCGAGCACTTGGAGCCGTGGCAGGTGTTCGGCAAAAAATGTTTTCAGCGCCCGATAATTGTTCCACAGGTAGGCATTGAGCTGCGCGAGCCATTCTTCGCCCTCGTTGTAGGCGGCCTGCAGGGCGAGCACGCCGAAGGGATTGACGTCGCACACCTCGTTGATGTTGATGGCGCGGTCTATTTTTCGGCGCACCTCTGGGTCGCTGGCAATGATGTTGGCAATCTGCAGCCCGGCAATGTTGAAGGCTTTTGTGGGCGAATTGGTGGTAACCGAATTGTCGGCGCAGGCTTTCGAGACGGCGGCGAAGGGCGTGAAGCGATGGCCGGGCATGATGAGTTCGCAATGTATTTCGTCGGCAACAACCTTTACGCCGTGTTTCATACAGATGTCGTTCATGCGGCTCAGCTCGTCGGCGGTCCACACCCGTCCGGCCGGATTGTGGGGATTGCAGAGCAAGAATAGCTTGGTACGTTCGTCGGCGGCCAGTCGCTCGAAGTCGTCGAAATCTATTTCGTACGAATTGCCTTTGCGTACCAGTTTGTTTTCGACCGTTTCGCAGCCATTGTTGCGTATCGACGAAAAGAAACAGTTGTACACCGGTGTCTGGACGAGCACCCGGTCGCCGGGCCGGGCGAGCGCCTTGATGATGGCCGAAATGGCGGGCACCACGCCCGATGTGTAGACGATCCATTCGGGACGGATGGTCCATCGGTGCCGCCGCTCGAACCACGTCACGATGCTGTCGTAATAACTCTGGGGCACGAGCGTGTAACCGAATACGCCTTGCGCAACGCGGCGGCGCAGGGCATCGATGATGCAGGGCGCCGTCTTGAAATCCATGTCGGCCACCCACATTGGGATAACACCTTCTTCTTTCGCCTCGTCCCATTTCACGGAATTGGTATGGCGTCGGTCGATGATCTCGTCGAAATTGTATTTCATGCTGTTTTTTATGATCGAATGATGATTTCGCAATTGTTCGGCGCCTGTACGTGCGCGTCGATGGTAACGGAGCCGATGGCGTCGGCAACGATTCTGCCCGAAGTGGGGTTCTTGATGTTGGTGATGCTGCCGCGGATGTCGGCCTGCAGCGTCGACTCTTCGAACATCCGGTCACAGTCGGGCCCGAAAGTGCAGTTCTCCAGCACCAGGTCGCGGCAGTAGCACAGGGGCTGCTCGCCGGTAATGTGACAGTTGACCAGTCGTAGGTTCTTCGAGTGCCAGCCCAGAAATTCGCCGTCGAGCGTCGAGTCGTAAACGGTTACGTTCTCTGTTTCCCAGAACGAGTCTTTGGTCGTGATTTTGGCGTTTCTGATTACAGCATCCTTCACGTATTGGAACACGTATTTGCTGTCGCTCTCAAGCCCGTCGACGTCGATATGGCTGCAGAACATGAAAGGGTAAGTGCCCTCGTGCAGTTTCACGTTGCGCAACGTAAGCCCGTCGACTTTCCAGAAAGTTTCGTCGGCGTCGTTGATCACCACATCGGTCAGTTTCAGGTTGTGCATCTCGCGGAACAGTTTCGGAGCGTCGATCACGGTGTTGCGCATCTCCATATCGTTCGAATACCAGATGGCCGAGCGCGAACCCGCTTCGAAATAACAGTCGGTGATCAACGAACGGTCTACATGCCACCAGGGATATTTTCCGATGTAGCGACAATGATCGGCCTCGATATTGCGGCATTTCTTGATTCCCGACTCGCCGTCGGTAATGGTCACGTTCTCCATCCTAACGTCGTGAATGCCGAAGAGGGGCCTCTCGCCCCCGAATTGTTTATCTTTTATCAATTCCATTTTTTATACCTGTTAAAGTTTTGTTCCGCTTAAGAAAGCGCAAATAACATGCCAACGAAAAAGTCAGCATAGACGCGTTCCGACCTATGCTGACTTTTTATATTGCTAGTCTCACTCTGATGATCTGTTCGATCAGAGGTTCGGGTTGATCCTCGACCACTCGGCAATGGCCGGAATGATGTTGAGCGTTACCAACTCATCGCGCATCTTGCACAGATGCTCGTAGCTTGCATCCAGCTTCGCGTTCTCTTCGGCTGTTCCTTGCGGTACTTCGAAATGAGCGCCGGTGGTATCGAGCGTCGTGTTCATAGCCATCATGATGTGATCGTACTTGTCGGTCTTTACGTACGTTCCTACGGGGAAACGGAACGGCTCGCCGCCCATCACCGATCGAATCATTTCTACCGAAAGATAGGCGGGACTCTGGAACGATGAACGGCCGCGCAGTTCGATAATCTTCGCACCGCCTTTGGTTACGTCGGTCTTCATCTGTTCCCACTCTTCGCTTGTGAACTCGGGCGTGCCGATGATCTCGGTCAGCGGTTTGCCGGCTATGGTTACATGACTGCCGTAAACAGCCATCTGCTCGCCGTGCCCGCCGTATGTAGCCGCCCCTTTCACTTCAGTTTGCATCACGCCGAATTTCTTGGCCAACGCGCTTTGCAGTCGAGTAGAATCGAGGGCAGCCAGGGTGGTAACCTGCGATGGTTTCAGTCCCGAATACAAGAGCGTAACAAGACCTGTCAAATCGGCAGGATTGAAGATGATCACAACGTGTTTTACGTCCGGGCAGTATTGCTTGATATCCTTGCCAAGGCCTTCGGCTATCTCGCAGTTTCCTTTCAGCAAGTCTTCGCGGGTCATGCCGGCTTTGCGCGGAGCACCACCCGACGAGATAATGTATTTAGCGTTCGTGAAAGCCTCTTTCACGTCGGTGGTGGCTGTAATGTTCACATTGTCGAACCCGCTTTGGCGCATTTCTTCTGCCACGCCTTCGGGCGAGAATACGTCGTACAAGCAAATATTGTTAGTAAGACCCATGGTCAGCGCTGTCTGAACCATGTTAGAACCAATCATTCCGGCTGCGCCGACGATGGTTAGCTTTTCGTTTGTCAAAAATGCCATAAGCTGATGAATATTTAAAGTTTTACGATAAAAATCTTGATTGGTTTGCCGACGCAAAGGTAGTAAAAAGTAGCTGAATGCGGTATCTATTTCTTCTTTAACTATGTTATTTAATCTAAATGCAAGGGCATAGTAAATAGGCCGCGTGCACGTTTAGAAAAACGGAACGGTTGTCGTGCCGTCTAATCAAATAGTTGTATTTTTGCAACCGAAAACTTAATGATCAAAAGAAAGAAAGCAATGGAGAATCTCAGATTTCAAGCTGTTACAGAAGCCTCGAAGAAACGTCCGTTAGAAGTGAAGCCGCCGGCAGGAAGACCGCCCGAGTATTTTGCCAAGTATGTATTTAATCGTGAAAAAATGCGCAAGTATTTGCCCGAAGACGTGTATCGGCAGCTCATCGACGTGATCGACAACAGGGCACATCTCGAGCGTTCTATTGCTGATGCCGTAGCCGCCGGCATGAAAAAATGGTCTGAAGAGAACGGTGTGACGCATTACACGCATTGGTTTCAGCCGCTGACCGAAGGCACGGCCGAAAAGCACGACGCCTTTATCGAGTTCGACCGCAACGGTCAACTGATCGAAGAATTCAGCGGCAAGCTGCTCGTGCAGCAAGAACCCGACGCCTCTTCATTCCCTAGCGGCGGTATACGTAATACGTTCGAGGCGCGCGGCTATTCGGCCTGGGACCCTACTTCGCCCGTGTTCATCATCGACGATACGCTTTGCATTCCCACCATCTTCATTTCTTACACCGGCGAGGCGCTCGACTACAAGGCGCCTTTGCTGCGGTCGCTCCATGCGGTGAACGTGGCGGCCACCGAGGTATGCCATTATTTCGATCCCGACGTCAAGCAGGTAACAACCAATCTGGGATGGGAGCAAGAATATTTTCTGGTCGACGAAGACCTGTACCATGCGCGTCCCGACCTGATGCTCACCGGGCGCACGCTGATGGGGCACGACTCGGCAAAGAATCAGCAGATGGACGACCATTACTTCGGCATCATACCCGAGCGCGTTCAGGCCTTTATGAAAGATCTCGAAATCCAGGCTCTTGAGCTGGGCATCCCCTGCAAGACCCGTCACAACGAGGTTGCCCCCAACCAATTCGAGCTGGCGCCCATCTTCGAAGAGTGCAACTTGGCCATCGACCACAACATGCTGCTCATGTCGCTCATGAAGCGTGTGGCACGCCGACATAGTTTCCGCGTGCTCTTGCACGAAAAACCCTTTGCCGGCGTAAACGGAAGCGGCAAGCACAACAACTGGAGCCTCGCTACCGATACCGGCGTACTGCTGCACGCACCCGGAAAAACGGCCGAAGACAACCTGCGCTTCGTGGTCTTTTTGGTCGAAACCCTGATGAGCGTCTACCGTCACAACGGCCTGCTCAAGGCTTCGATCATGAGCGCCACCAACGCCCACCGACTGGGAGCCAACGAGGCACCCCCCGCCATCATCTCGTCGTTTCTGGGCAAACAGCTCACCGCCTTGCTCCAGCATATCGAAGCAGCCGACAGCGACCAACAGTTCATGATGAAAGGCAAGCAAGGCATGATGCTCGATATCCCCGAGATACCCGAACTGCTGATCGACAACACCGACCGCAACCGAACCAGTCCGTTCGCCTTTACCGGCAACCGATTCGAATTCCGCGCCGTCGGTTCCGAAGCCAACTGTGCTTCGGCCATCATCGTGCTGAATACAGCCATGGCCGAGGCGCTGACCGACTTCAAGCAGCGCGTCGACCAGCTCATTGCCCAAGGAACGGATAAAACACTGGCCATTATCGAGGTGGTGCGACAAGATATCAAAACCTGCAAACCCATCCACTTCGACGGCAACGGCTACAGCGACGAATGGCGCAAAGAGGCCAAAGCGCGCGGACTCGATTGCGAAGACAGCTGTCCCCTGGTCTTCGACCGCTATCTCGACGACGACACCGTGCGGATGTTCGAGCGCATGAACGTCATGACGCGCAACGAACTTGTGGCACGCAACGAAGTGAAATGGGAAACCTACACCAAGAAAATACAGATAGAGGCCCGCGTCATGGGCGACCTCAGCATGAACCACATCATACCCGTGGCCACCCACTATCAAAGTCAGCTGGCCAACAACGTAGAGCGCATGTTCCACATCTTCGGGCGCGACGAGGCGGCAGAACTGACAGCCCGCAACCGGAAACTCATCAGAGAAATTGCCGAGCGTACCCAAACCATCGAAACCGGAATAGAAGAGCTGGTCGACGCCCGTAAAGTGGCCAACAAAATAACATCCGAACGGCAGAAAGCCATCGCCTATCACGATACCATTGCACCCAAATTAGAAGCCTTGCGCTACCAGATCGATAAGCTCGAGCTGATTGTCAGCGACGAGCTTTGGACGCTGCCCAAGTATCGCGAACTGCTGTTTATCCGTTAGGGTATAGCGCGCACACTTTCCTTGATTGTTTTAGTTCGCTTGCCGGTCTGCATTCGTGCGCCGGCAAGTTTTTTTTATTTTTTCGTGTCGGGTAAAACATATTTTAGCCTAAAATGTCTTAGGACATTTACCCTTAAAACACCTTTTAGTTCAAAATGTCTTAGGATATTTGCCCTTAAAACATCTTTTAGCCCAAAATGTCTTGGGACATTTGCCCTTAAAACACCTTTTAGTCCAAAATGTCTTAGGACATTTGCCCTTAAAACATCTTTTAGCCCAAAATGTCTTAGGACATTTGCCCTTAAAACACCTTTTAGCCCAAAATGTCTTGGGACATTTGCCCTTAAAACATCTTTTAGCCCAAAATGTCTTGGGACATTTGCCCTTAAA
>CAUQAO010000005.1:0-35256 GCA_963515815.1 uncultured Prevotella sp. | reverse complement strand
GCCTCGCGCGCGCGTAGAATAAAGCTAAAAAAATGGTTACACGACGCTAGGTGCGTGTGTGTGTGTGTGTGTGTAGCAAATTATTCGGAACAGCCAAATAATCTACCGCCTTTTTTGCAGAAAAATAAAGATTTTCGTTCATCGTTGTTCTTACCTTTATATATCGTGCGCTTTCACACTGAACTTAGACGACAAAAATGGTGCAAACCGAATGCAATGGAACTGGCTCCGATTGCTGAGGTGCGGCCCATCTTCGCAAATTTCATTTGCAAAAGTAGGCAATAAATATGGACCGTGCAAGAGAAGAGGAGAATATTTTAAATCAACATGAAAAAAGAAGCCTTACGTACACACAGCATGGTGCTCCCTTACATCAGCATGATGCCATTGTAAATTCGGCCCGACTCGACCCCTAATCGGCGCGCAGAAAAATATCGGTCGGCCTGATCGTAGGTACATATACAAGAATCGGAAATGGTATCGGCGCTTACGCCCGCCTCTAAGAGTTGCAGGCGATTGCAGGCCGGCAGATCGATATGCCATTTGGCTTGCCGACGGCTGATGGAAGTCATATCAAAGCCCGCTTGCGCAAAAGCATGGTACACTTCGTCGCCCACTTCGAAGTTAGCGCAAGAAATTCCCGGACCAATACAGGCGTGCAGATGATCGGGGCGGGTACCGAAACTCTGTTGCATAACGGCCAAGGTTTTCTCCACGATTCGCTGCAGCGTTCCGCGCCAACCGGCATGCACGGCAGCCGCCACATGATGTTGTTCGTCGTATAAAAGAATGGGGATGCAATCGGCCGTCGATACACCTATGCAAACATCGGGCAACGATGTGATGAGGCTGTCGACGCCCTCGAGCAACAACTGGCGCGCTGTAACAGACAGAGAGAGGAACTCTTTTGCGATGATACGCACCTCGGTGCCGTGCGTTTGATGGGGCATCAACAGGCGAGTATCGTCAATGCAGAGCAACTGGCAAAGTGCTGCTCGATTGGCTGCTACAGCCTGCGGACGGTCGCCGCAAAAGGGATTGATATTAAATTCGCCGTAAACGCCCCGACTTACGCCGCCTTGTCGTGTAGTAGAAAAGGCTTTTACCCGACTGTGCAACGGATGAAAGGTTAAAACGGGGAGCTTCGGTTTCATGTGCCGAACGGTTAGTTATCGATGTCGGTATATTCGAAGTCTTCTAAATCGTCGACATCTTCATAGCCTTTCTCGTCAAGGTATTCAATTTCGGCATCCTCGCCCTCGGCCACCAGTTCGGCGGTAAAGATACGCATGTCCTTATCGCGATGTACGAGCGTATCTTCGGCCATGATGCCTTGCAGTTTGTTGCTTTCGCTGTTCAGCTCGCGCCATAAAATGTCTTTCAGCTCGTCAAGTCCCTTTCCGGTAACGGCCGAAATGAAGACCACCGGCAAATCGGCGGGCAATGTATCTTGGAGCATCTCTATCAACTCGTCATCGAGCAGGTCGCATTTCGATACGGCCAGCACGCGGTGTTTGTCGAGCAGTTCGGGATTGAAAGTACTCAATTCGTTGAGCAGTATCTCGTATTCTTTTTTGATGTCGTCGGTATCGCCGGGCACCATAAACAACAGCAGCGAATTGCGCTCTATATGGCGCAAGAAACGCAGACCAAGCCCTTTCCCCTCGCTGGCACCTTCGATAATTCCGGGAATATCGGCCATGACAAACGACTTATGATCGCGATAAGCTACGATGCCCAGCGACGGTTCGAGCGTGGTAAACGGATAGTTGGCTATTTTAGGGCGAGCGCTCGACAACGACGAAACCAGCGTCGACTTGCCTGCATTGGGAAACCCCACTAAGCCGACATCGGCCAGCAGTTTGAGCTCTAAAATAATAGTCAGCTCTTGCATGGGTTCACCAGGCTGCGCATAACGCGGTGCCTGATTGGTGGCCGTCCGAAACTGGAAATTACCCAATCCGCCTCGACCGCCTTTCAACAGCATAATCTCCTGCCCGTCGTCCGTCACATCGCAGATATATTTACCTGTTTCGGCATTGTACACCACTGTTCCGCAAGGCACGTCGATATAAACATCTTTTCCATCGGTTCCATGACACTTATCACGGCCGCCGTTTCCGCCATGCTCGGCAAACACGTGTCGTTCGTATTTCAAGTGCAGCAACGTCCAATAATTGTGATTACCGCGCAGATAAATGTTGCCGCCTCGGCCTCCGTCTCCTCCATCAGGTCCGCCATTGTAATTGTATTTTACATGTCGCAGATGCATGGAACCCCGGCCGCCCTTACCCGAACGGCAGTAAATTTTTACGTAGTCGACGAAATTAGAGTCAGCCATGATACTTGAATTAATTGAAAGACGAGATTGCGGAAACCCGATTGATTCTATAAGCCATCGATAACCCGGCATACATCGGCGAAGATCCTATCGAGTTCGCCCAATCCGTCGATATGATTGTGAATACCCTCGCTCGCATACCAGTCGATCAGCGGAGCTGTTTGGCTGTGATAAACATCGAGCCGTTTCTTGATCGTCTCCTCGTTATCGTCGCTGCGCCCGCTCTGCTGACCACGCAATACAAGACGTTTTATCAGTTCTTCTTCGGGTACATCCAATTCTATCATGGCTGCAATACCGTGTCCACGTTCGGTCAACATTTTTTTCAGTGCTTCGGCTTGAGGAATGGTGCGCGGGAAACCGTCAAAAACAACACCTTCGTGATTTTTTCCGAACTCGTCGTAAACACCGGCAAGGATGTCGACCATCAGCTCGTCGGGAATCAGCTGTCCCTTGTCGATATACCGTTTGGCTGTAACCCCCAACGGTGTTCCGTTCTTTATTTCTTTACGCAACACATCGCCTGTAGAGATATGTCCGAAACCATACTTAGCTATCATTTTATCGCTCTGTGTACCTTTACCTGAACCTGGAGCTCCGAAAATAACTATATTCTTCATTCTTTTCAAATTGACAAATTCAAGCTGTTAAAAGCCATCATTTACTAACGTATAAATATCTCTCAAATTGCGGCCTTGCTGATCGTAATCCAAGCCGTAGCCTACAATAAAGTCGTTCGGAATCTCCATCGCCGTGTACTTGATATTCAACGGCACTTCCAATTTACCTGGCTTCAACAGCAGTGTACAAATATCGATCGACTCGGGCCCCCGTGTACCTAACGTTTCCATCATCCGCTTCATGGTGGCACCCGTATCGACAATATCTTCTACGATGATCACCTTACGCCCGACAATATCTTCGTTCAGCCCGATCACTTCCTTGATTTCGCCAGTCGAGGCGATCCCCTGATACGAAGCCAACTTGACGAACGATATCTCGCAGGGTATTGTCAGATAACGCATCAAATCGGCAGCAAACATAAACGAACCGTTCAATACAGCCAACAGCAAAGGATTTTTGTTTGCCATGTCGGTATTGATCTTCTCGGCAACGGCTTTTACGTGCTTCAAGATTTCAGCTTCGGGAATAAACGTTTTAAACCGTTTGTCTTTAATCGTAACTACACCCATGATTTTCGCATTTAATCGTTAGAAAGCACAAAGTTACGAAAAAGCGTCGGAAAAAGAAAAAAAGGGATAAGCATATCAAAAGGTTTGCATTAATTTCGTATTTTTGCAGAGATGAAGATATTGACAGGCGCTCAAATACACGAGCTTGACACTTACACTATCGAGCATGAACCTATCAGGAGCATCGATCTGATGGAACGCGCAGCCAAAGCTTTGACACATGCCATTACCGAGGAATGGACGAACCATACACCCATTGTGGTATTCGCCGGTCCCGGCAATAATGGTGGTGACGCATTGGCCGTAGCTCGTTTGCTGGCCGAACAAGACTACCGGGTGCAGGTCTACCTGTTCAACATTCGCAATAGGTTGTCGGACGAATGTGCGATAAACAGACAGCGGATCATCGACGGAAAGCGGGTGGTGAAATTTGCAGAGATTAATCTGAACTTCGATCCACCGGCACTCGATGCCGATACGTTGGTAATCGACGGCCTATTCGGGTCGGGATTGGATAAACCCTTGACCGGCGGATTCGCTTCGCTGGTGAAATACATCAACCAGTCGCCCTGCCGTGTTGTAAGTATCGACTTGCCTTCGGGACTGATGTGCGAAGACAATGCATTCAACGTCCGCGCCAATATCATCAAAGCAACCGTAACACTTACACTTCAGCAAAAGAAGCTGGCTATGTTGCTGGCCGATATACAGCCTTATATCGGGCGGGTTCGCGTACTCGACATTCGATTGTCATGCGATTTCATTGCTAAAACCGATACACCTTACACTGTTTTAGAGGAAAGCGATGTGTGCGACAAGTTACTCGGAAGAGCCGACTTTGCACACAAGGGGCAGATGGGACACGCATTGATCGTAGCCGGAAGCTACGGTATGGCCGGTGCTTCAATACTGGCCGCAAAGGCATGTCTGCGAGTCGGAGCCGGAAAACTTACCGTTCATACGTCCTCCTGCAACTATGATGTGATACAGGCAAGCGTTCCCGAAGCCATTGCGAGTATGGATAACGAGGAGAGATTCTTCTCTGAAGCCGTCGATACCGATTGCTTCGATGCCTTGGGAATCGGTCCCGGGCTTGGACAGCACGAACATACAGCCATTGCCATGGTTGCCCAGATACGCCGGGCACAATGCCCTGTCGTTGTCGATGCCGACGCCTTGAATATGCTCGCCAGCCATCGGGCATGGATGCAACAACTGCCGAAAAATATCATTTTGACTCCACATCCGAAAGAATTTGACCGATTGGTAGGAAATACGGGAGCCGACTGTTACGAACGGCTGAACAAAGCACGTGAGCTGGCTACGCAACTTCATTGTTATGTACTTTTAAAAGGACATTTCACTGCATGCTGTATGCCCGACGGTCGTACCGTATTCAATTCGACAGGCAATTCGGGAATGGCAACAGCTGGCAGCGGCGATGTGCTGACAGGTATGATTACCGGCCTATTGGCACGCGGTTATCAGCCGGCAGACGCTTGTACGGTCGGCATGTATCTGCACGGATCAGCCGGCGATTTAGCTATGAAAGAGATCGGCAAAGAAAGCCTCACAGCCAGCGACATCATTCGATACATTCCACAAGCATTTCAAAGATTAAACGATTAAGACATGAGAAAACCGGTTTTAACCATCCTACTTTTGGCACAGAGTTACTTATTCGCACCGGCACAAAGCCCAACCGAAGGCATTACCTATTTTCTGCCCAAGACAGCCTTGCGGTTTGCATTCCTTATCGAAAAGACAACTTTCACACCGGGAGAATACGCCCGCTACTCCGAGCGATATATAAAGACAAAAGTCAATAGCAACCCCACGACCCGTTATCGCATCGTCGACACGCAGCTGTCGACCTATGCCGTACCCGATTCTGCAAAACAGTTCACTGCGATCGTCGATAAGAAGCACAGCATCGTGAGCATCAGCAGAGATCAGAACGGCGTCATCACAGCCGTCAACGCTAAGCCCATAGCCACAGAACAACCGGTTGCCTTTGTGCCTTCCCGACCGATCAATCCGATCGATCCCTCCAAATACATGACGGCAGAGATGCTGGCCGCAGGCAGTTCAGCCAAAACCGCCGAGCTGATCGCACAAGAAATTTACGACATCAGAGACAGCAAGAATCAGCTGTCGCGCGGAGAAGCCGAGTTTATGCCCAAAGACGGCGAGCAGCTCAAAATAATGCTGGCCAATCTGGATCTGCAAGAAAAAGCGCTTCTGCAATTCTTCCAAGGCCACACTACAACAGATACTGCAGAGTATGTCGTAACGTTCGTTCCGTCGCACGAAACCGACCAGGAGTTGCTGTTCCGCTTTTCCCAACATTTAGGCATCGTCGACAAAGACGACTTGGGAGGCGCCCCCTATTACATCAGCATACAAGACGAGAAAGCCATCCCCACCGTCGACACAACCGACCCCAACGGAAAGAAAGGCAAAGACGATGTAGGCATCAACGTAAACCTGCCCGGCAGAATCAAAATCACCCTGTCGAAAGAAGAGCAACCCCTAAAAACTTTCGAGACTTATGCCGCGCAATTCGGCCGAATCGAAAACATCAGCGGAAACCTCTTCGGCAAAAAATTCACAACGCACATCATCCTCGACCCCGTTACAGGCAACGTCGAAACACTGCGAACCGATCCGCTCGAATAAGCAAGCAAAAAATAAATCCTATCACTTGGGCATGAAAAATTAAAACCGTAACTTTGCAAAGCTATAAAAGCCATAGGCTATTCATTTTAAAACATAAAAAATATGGTAGATTATAAATCATTAGGACTCGTAAACACCCGCGAGATGTTTAAAAGAGCCATCAATGGCGGTTACGCTATCCCAGCTTTCAATTTCAACAACATGGAACAGCTGCAGGCCATCATCAAAGCCTCTTCCGACAAGAAGTCGCCCGTTATTCTGCAAGTATCCAAGGGAGCACGCAACTACGCCAACCAAACCCTGCTTCGCTACATGGCACAGGGAGCAGTAGAATATGCAAAAGAACTGGGATGCAAACATCCCGAAATCGCCCTGCACTTAGACCACGGCGATACCTTCGAAACATGCAAAAGCTGTGTAGACTTCGGATTCTCGTCGGTCATGATCGACGGATCGTCGCTTCCCTACGAAGAGAATATCGCACTGACCAAGAAAGTGGTAGAATACGCACACCAGTTCGACGTTACCGTAGAAGGCGAACTCGGCGTATTGGCAGGGGTAGAAGACGAAGTAGTAGCTGAAGAATCACACTATACCAAACCCGAAGAAGTAATCGACTTCGTGGGCCGCACCGGCGTCGACTCGCTGGCCATCTCCATCGGAACCTCGCACGGCGCCTACAAGTTCACACCCGAACAGTGCACACGCGATCCGAAAACCGGACTGCTGGTACCCCCGCCATTGGCGTTCGACGTACTCGACGAGATCATGAAAAAGCTCCCCGGCTTCCCCATCGTGCTCCACGGATCATCCTCCGTACCCCAAGAGTACGTAAAGATCATCAACGAAAACGGCGGCAAACTGCCCGATGCAGTAGGAATACCCGAAGAGCAATTGCGCAAGGCAGCCAAGAGCGCCGTATGCAAAATCAATATCGACTCCGACTCGCGTCTGGCCTTCACCGCAGCAGTTCGCAAAGTGTTCCACGACAAACCCGGCGAATTCGACCCGCGTAAGTATTGCGGACCCGCACGCGACCTGATGACAGAACTCTACGAGCACAAAATAGTCGACGTATTAGGCTCAGACAACAAACTAGCCCAGCTCGACTAAAACGGGGCAGGCGACGACAATCCGGCATCCCTCACAGATCCGGAAAAGCGCCACACGAAAAAGAAAACCATAGAATTAATCTAAGGATTTATTACGAGAAGAAGCGGGACCGGCACACAATATCCGGCGCCCGCTTTTTTATTCTGGCAATACACCCACAATCAAAAAACGCCGATAACATGGTACGACTCATTCTGCTCACAGATTTTACCGAAGCCTTCCCCCACAACCTGTTACAAGGCATCCTCAAATACGCCAAAGAAAAAGCCGGCGACGCCTGGGTCGTTTGCCGCATGCCCCCATCCTACAAAGACCAGTACGGAATAGAAGGCGTACTGCAATGGGCAAAAAACTGGAAAGCAAACGCCATCATCGGCCGATTCAACAACAACGAAGACGTAAGCCTCTTCGCCCAAAACGGCATCACCGTCGTGGCACAAGACTTCAAGCAACGCTTCACCGGCATCCCCAACATCACCAGCGACTACAAGCTCACCGGCACCATGGCCGCCCACTTCTTCCTGGAACGAGGCTTCAAGCACTTCGCCTTCTACGGATACGAAAACACCATCTGGTCCGACGAACGCTGCGAAGGCTATTACAACAGCATCGAACGAGCCGGATACGCCCAACACTTCTACGCATACACCAACCAGCAACTCGAAACACTCTGGTACTACGACACCACACCGCTCGTCAGCTGGCTACGCTCACTGCCCCCGCACACAGCCCTGTTCTGCTGCGACGACAACCAAGGCAACAAAATAACCGAAGTATGCAAATTCAGCGGCATACGCATCCCACAAGACATCGCCGTGCTCGGCGTAGACAACGACCAGATGATCTGCGAACTCTCCGACCCACCCCTCTCCAGCATACACTTAGACATCAAACGAGGCGGATACGCCGCCGCCGAACTCATCGACCGCCTCATGCAACACCCCCAAACACCCCGCCGCGACATCATCATCCAACCCACCACCATCATCAGCCGCGCATCGACCAACATATACGCCACCGACGACCAGCTGATCGGAAAAACGTTAGACTACATCCACAAAAACCTCTACACCCCCCTGCGCGTAAACCACCTGCTGAAAATGCTCCCCCTGTCGCGCCGCCTGCTCGAAATCAGATTCAAACAAGTAACCGGCAAAACCATCTACAGCTACATCCTCGACAACCGCATGGAACTCTTCGCAAGACTGCTGCAAGAAACCAGCAAACCCATCAACGAACTGGCCATCGAAATGGGATTCAACAACTACGGAAACCTCACCCGACAATTCAAGCGCATCAAACACTGCACCCCCACCGAATACCGCAAACAAAACAAAGTAAATCGCTAAGAACCGGCCCGCGCCAGGCCAAAAACCCACAGCAAGGCTTCCCGACGACATGTCGAGAAGCCTTTTTCGTGCCCGGCAGCGTTGCAATCGCTGCGCGCAACCCGTTCAACTACCGATCGGGGCACCAAATCCGCATTTCACCTGCCAACATATCGGTTCATTCAGGTACAACAAATACCTTAACTCTTATTGAACCGGTACAATGAGAAAGAATAAACTACGCAGTAATCTTTGAACCACTTCAATAGCGTACAATGAATTCCGCAGTAACTATTGAACCACTTCAATAACGCCAAATGAACTCATTGAATCACTTTGAACCACTTCAATAACGCTAAATGAACTCATTTAGTCACTTTGAACCGGTTCAATAGCATAAAATAAACTCATTTAATCACATTGAACCACTTCAATAGCGTACAACGAATCCATTTAGTTATACTGAACCGGTTCAATAGTTACTGCGGAGTTCATTGTACGCTATTGAAGTGGTTCAAAGATTACTGCGGAACTTATTCTACCCTATTGAACCACCTCAATAATAACTAAATCATTCATTTTAATAAAATTTAATAGTACAATGATTGGTATCCTGTCGGGAAAGCAGTAAATTTGGTGCAAGAAACGGGCAGGAATGCCGGATGAACAGCAAAAACCTAAGTCGACGGCCCCGCCCCACGTCGTTTTACCTAATCCACAACAATCATGGCAGATGAATACCAGGATTTACCCAAAATTTTAAAAATGCGGCGAGGAACCAGCTCGCGATGGCCGTTATCGCTGCACGCAAGCTTTCATCGCCGAGCGTACGAAGACATTTCGGAGCGCGATTTGGCCAAGTTGCACCTCACGCCCCAGATGATGAAGGATTGGGACGCCGCTCTGCAAATCGAAGAAGACGTGTGCAAGCAGGCCAGGATGTCGATTTATACCGCCGAGATCGGTAAGAGAGACCGCGAACGCGACAATTTGCTCAGCAACCTCTTCGGCGTAGTGAAGGCGCAAACCCACTCGCACATCGAGCAGATACACGATGCCGCATTGAAAATACACACGGCGCTGCGCCCCTTTTACGGCACGCAAGAGCGGGCCAACGATATAAAAACAGGCACCATCGTTGCCTTGTTCGTCGACATGGAAGATTGCGCGGCCGAACTGAACGTGCTGGGCCTGACACCGGTGATAGAACGGCTGAAAACGGTGAACGAAGCGTATGAACAACTGATCAACCTGCGCAGAAAAGAGGATGTAAAAGAGCAACTGCCCCCTGCACCCACGGTTCGGGCAGAAGTCAACGCCCATTTCGAGAACATCTGCCAACATATCCAGGCGTCTTACATCCTTGCCGACTCGGACGAAGACCGCAGCATGATCTTCCGACTCATCGCATTGATAGAATGCTCGGCAGCCGAAACGCAGACATCGTACAACATGAGCCGGGGGCAAAAAAAAGCTGCGATCGAGAGAAAAGAGGGCAAACAGCTGCTGATGCTCCTGCTGCCGGCCTTCGAAAAAGAGCATGAATGGCAACCCGGTTCGCTTCGGCCCACCCGAAAAACAGCAAGAAGAAAAGGAAAGGTAAAACTGTACGAGCTGGCCATCGACGGCAACAAAAAGAATACGATTTGGGTAGAAATCGAAGACGATCGGCTGGTGCAGGTCGAAGCTCCCAAACGAAGGAAACGCCGGCGCACACGTTAGCGGCGAAACCCATAAACCGTGCGGCACGCGCAGCATCGCTCTGGCCCACGAGCACGCAGGCCAGGCGTATAAGAACAAATATTACTCACACTTTATTTTATATTTGTATCACACTTTGGCTTCGGTGGTTCGAGAGAATCGCCGAAGCTTTTTATATTTCGCGGATCATCGAGAAGATGGACAGAAAAAGAATCGGGCCCGGTCTTATGAATAGGACATAAGGTCGGGCCCGGGGGGGATGGGATTGAAAGCGAAAGACGCTTATTCGAAAGTGATCTCGCCGAAGAAGTCGGGCCGATGGAAGTCGGGCCTCTTGACATGAATGGGCGACCATGACAGGAAATGGGGCTGGCGCAGGGCGTCGCCGCACTTGTAGAAATTGGCTCGGATGGTGCGCCCTTGCAGGGGCTTGACGTCGTTGTGCATGAAGAAGGTTTTGAGCGGAATGATGAGGGCCAGCTGCCAATCTACATCGCCGATGCGCTCTTCGAAAGGTCGGCGCCCGAACGACGTCCATCGGCTCACGTTGTCGAGCACGGCTTGTGGGGCCAAGGTTCTATGCTCGCGACCGGGGCCACAGCCTACCAAAAGGGTTCCGCCGCAGTTGCACTCGATGTTGTAATAGGTACCGTCGTCGGCAGGCTGCGAAAAGAATTCGCAACACGAGTCTTCCCATACGCGCCCGTTGTCGTGCGTTGCAAGGGCGCGTACGCTGTCTTCGCGCACCCGGTAGTGCAGGTAAAGGGCATCGTCGGCATAAGCCATGCGGAAGATAACTTGTGGCGTGTAGGGATAGCGGGCAGACCAGTTGGCATGACCGATGGTTTGGTATTCGATGCCCGCGTCGTCCATCAGTTTCGGCAGGATGCCAGCCGTTAAGGGCCGTTCTTGCAGTTTTTTTACCGATAATTGTTTCATGGCGGGTGTTTATTTGTTCAGACAGGTTCGGATGAATGCAGTCATCTGCGGTTCGTGGCGGCATACGCTGCGGAAGAGGCAGAGCTGGTTTTTTGCGCGAACCAGATTGTGCTTGTCGTAAGCGATCTTGTAGTAGGTGTCGCCGTTGATGTAGTCGGTCAGGAATCTGACGCACTGCATGAAGGGGAATAGCTTGGCGGCGTAAGGCAGGTTTTCGATCTCGATGGGTTCGAGAAACGTTCGGGCCGACTCTAAGTAACCGCGTGTGAAGGCCTCGAAGATGTCCATTCGGAAAGCTACTTGATCGAACTCGGGCGAATCTTCGGCTACGCGATTGGCGCCTGTGCGCAGGAAATCGCCGTAATCGGAGAAGATAAAGCTGGGCATCACGGTGTCGAGATCGATGACGCAGAGCACTTGTCCGTCGGCATCGAACATCATATTGTTGACCTTGGTGTCGCAGTGGCAAATGCGTTTCTTCAGTTTGCCTTCGCGGTAGTAATGTTCGGCTTTGCACATTTCGTCGAGGTGCTGGCGAATCTCGTCCAGGATGGGTTGTACTTCGGCCACTCTGCCTTTAACATCGGCAGCCACGGCTTCGTTTAATTGGCGCGCGCGCAGCTCCATGTTGTGAAAGTCGGGGATGGTTTCGCCCAATTCTTCGGGAACATCTACCAGCATCGATTCGAATTCTCCGAATGCTTTTCCCGCGAAATAGGAATACTCGGGATTAACAGCCTCGAAGGTCTGTGCATCGGGAATAAATACGGCGACGCGCCAATACAGGTTGTCGGCATCCTTGAAGTAGGTTTTCCGGTTGTCGGCAGTGACAAAGCGCAACACCTTACGCTCGATATCGCTCTCGCCGCGCTCTTGCAATTTACGGCGGATGTGGTTCGTTACCACCTCAATGTTGTGTTGCAACAAGTCGACATCGGTAAAGATGGCATTGTTGATTCGTTGAAGCACATAATTCGGCGCATCGTTCTCGTTGGTCAATACTCTGTAAGTATCGTTGATCAAACCGTTGCCGAGGGGTTCGATCGCAGCAACCGTCCCCTTGATATCGAAGTGGGAGACTACACTTTTGAGTTTTTCGTTTTCCATGAAACTTCTGTTTTGTTGTCTTTGCAAAAATACGGAATAATTCGGAAACAACAAAACAGGCTTTTTACTGGGTTGCCCTTTGTAACTTTGCGAGCCACTTGCCGCTGAACAATCGATACAGGAAGATGCAGCCTCTGAATGTCAGCTCGATGGCCATCGCAATCCATACGCCCTTGAGACCGTATTGGGGAGCGAGCAATGCAGCCAGGGTGAGGCGAACGCACCATATCGACCCGAGATTCATCAGGGCAGATTTCAGCGTATCGCCGGCTCCGACGCATACGCTGTAGGCTACGATGGCAGCGGCAAAGAAAGGTTCGGCAAACGCTTCGATTCGGAGGCTCTGTATGCCGAGTACGCGAATATCTTCGACCGGTGTGAGTACACCGATCATCTCTGGTGCGAAGATAAACATCAAAATACCCATCAATGCCATGACTGCCATGCCCAGGTAAACGGTGATGTGGGCGAAACTCTTACAGATATCGAATCGGCCGGCTCCCGAACTCTGGCCTACCAATGTAGTGGCGGCCTCGCCAATTCCATAGCCCGGCATGTAACACAGGCTCTCGGCTGTGATGGCAAACGTATTGGCAGCTATCGAAACTTTACCCAGCGGCGCTACGATCATGGTGCTGACAATCTGTGCACCGCTCATCAACACCGACTGAACAGCCATCGGCGCACCTATCTTCAAAGCATTCTTTACATAGGCCGACATCCATTCGAACGGTTCCTTATCTTGCCGAAGCGCCAATATCTTGTTGCGGAAGATAGCAAAATAAGCTTCTAACATCGAACCGACGATAAAGGCCGAAGCCGTGCCGAAAGCGGCACCCAAAACGCCTAAGCGGCAAATGTAAATGAAGAAATAATTGAAAGCCACATCCAGCACGCACATCCCTACACTGATGATGCTCGGTATACGCATATTGCCCGAACTTTTGAGCATCGCTCCTGCTAAACTGGACAGCTGTAGAAAAGGCATGGTTAGCGCTACGACGAGAAAATAGAGCGATGCGTCGTGCGCAATGTCGGCCGTTCCGCCCAACCAAAACGGCAATGGCTGATAAATACACAAACCGATCAAAGCAATAAAAAGACTGAAAGCAATCGTGCAAATAAGTCCGTGACGAAAAACCTGGCGCGCTTTTACAAAATCATTGGCACCGATAAAGTGAGCCACCTGAACCGAGAATCCCATCGATGCAGCTACCGTCATGCTGCCTAAAAGCCATGTGGTTGTTTCGACCAGTCCGATCGCCGCCGATGCATCCGTTCCCAAATGTCCCACCATCGACGCATCGATAAAAAACATCAGAACAGTGGTAATCTGTGCAAGGATGGATGGAATACTGAGCTCAACGATCAGATTAAGCTTCTCGACATTCGACAGCGGACGCCCCTCGCGAATATTCGCCAATAACAGTTCACTTTTTCTACTTGAAAACATACTTTTTATTGCGGTGCAAAGGTACCTTTTTTATTTGACCCGAATATAAAACAGAAAAGCGACTTCATTAAACTGAAATCGCTTACAATAGTCGTCATTCTTTCGGAGCTTTCTCTCTGTATCCTTTCAATCTTTTACCTTGACTAATCCTACAAATGTTTATCCTGAATCTTTTCACCCCGGGAACTAATACCCGAATCATAATCTCTCAAACTTTTTATTCTTTATCGGGATACCTTGCGGTATCATGTTCGTCTGAATGACAATGCAAAAGTATGGTTGTTTCCGGACACAATCAGCGATTTTCGTAGAAAAGACTGGATAAGAGAATCTTTTTTGACATACATCAAAGTGCCTGTTCGAGGGCGAAAGCAGCTACCGATCGGCCTTTATTATTCCATTGTCCACGCAGCCGATTTGGCACTAAGCGACGATTCCGGAGCCTTAGCGCTGAAGAATCCAGCCAGTCCCATATCGAAAATCAGGGTAGAATAGGCCGGTATTTTTGCGACTGACTGCTCTTTGTCGCCATAGCCTAATCGATAAGGGATGTAGACTTCCCAACGGTCGCCGATGGTCATATTCATCAAGGCTGTAGCAAAACCGTCGACCACGCTGCTCACTGCCAGCTTAGACGGAATCATGGCTTGCGGATCATAAGCTCCAGAATAGCTTTTGTCGAACACATATCCAGCCGTATAGCTAGCCGACGGGATGAGGCGTGCGCGGTAGTTTACCTGTACAGAGTCGGTATAAAGCGGGCTACCCGATGTGCTGTGCCCGCTTTCGAGAACGTGTACAATGATATAGTTGTTCAGTTCGGCATGAAAATGTTCGTTATCGTCGGGCAGCGACCAGTTACGAATAATTTTCCAACTGGCATCGCCTTTCGCAATGCGCTGCTGTGTCGAAGCGTAGAGTTGTGTAAAGTAGGTATCGTTCTTGTTCTGCCAGTCGGCATACTCTTCGACTTCGCCATCGGTCTCGCCGCACGATGCCATGGTCAGGACTGACACCATGAGCACGATCAGATAAAATAATGGATGTTTCTTCATTCGATTCTCGTTTTCTTACTCGCCACCGCTATGCCGCAGGCGACGAACGATAAGTTATTGCAATTTCTTTAATAAACCGACGATACTCACTTTTTCTTCGATACTATTACGCAGTTCGTCGATGCTTACGCGTTTTTGTTGCATCGTGTCGCGGTGCCGAAGCGTAACCTTGTTGTCTTCGAGCGTATCGTGATCGACGGTTACGCAGTAAGGCGTACCGATGGCGTCTTGCCGGCGATAGCGTTTACCGATGCTGTCTTTCTCTTCGTAATGTGTATTGAAATGGAATTTGAGCCGGTCCACTATCTCGCGAGCTTTTTCTGGCAGTCCGTCTTTCTTCACCAATGGCATCACAGCGCACTTCACCGGGGCCAGCGCTGCGGGCAGTTTCAGCACCACGCGCGTTTCGCCATTGTCGAGTTGTTCTTCTTCGTAGCTGTGACACATAATTGACAGAAACATACGGTCGACCCCAATACTGGTTTCGATGTCGTACGGCGTATAGCTCTCGTTGGTGTCCGGATCGAAGTACTTGATGCCCCGCCCACTGAATTTCTCGTGCTGCGAAAGATCGAAGTCCGTCCGACTGTGAATGCCCTCCACTTCTTTGAATCCGAACGGCATCCGAAACTCGATATCGGTCGCGGCATTGGCATAATGAGCCAGTTTCTCGTGGTCGTGGAACCGATAATTTTCTGCACCGAAGCCAAGTGCCTGATGCCATTTCATTCGCAGTTCTTTCCATTTCGCAAACCATTCCATCTCTGTGCCGGGCTTCACGAAGAACTGCATTTCCATCTGCTCGAACTCGCGCATCCGAAAGATGAACTGCCGGGCAACGATCTCGTTTCTGAACGCTTTTCCGATCTGTGCAATGCCGAACGGCAATTTCATGCGCCCCGTTTTCTGCACATTCAGATAGTTGACGAAGATGCCCTGCGCCGTTTCCGGACGCAGATAGATTTTGTTGGCAGCATCCGAGAGCGACCCCATCTCAGTAGAGAACATCAGGTTGAACTGCCGCACATCGGTCCAATTCTTCGTTCCGCTAATCGGGTCGACGATTCCTTCGTCGAGGATAATCTGCCGCAGCGCCTCTAGGTCCGGACCCTGCATCGCCTCGGTGTAACGCCGGTGCAATTCGTCGCGCTTCTGCCGGTACTCCAACACACGCGGATTGGTTTGCCGAAACTTCGCCTCGTCAAAGCTTTCGCCAAAGCGTTTGCGCGCCTTGCCGATCTCCTTTTCTATCTTTTCGTCGTACTTCCCGATCTGATCCTCTATCAAGTTGTCGGCCCGATAACGTTTCTTCGAGTCGCGATTATCGATGAGCGGATCGTTGAAAGCGTCGACATGCCCGCTGGCTTTCCATATAGTGGGGTGCATGAAGATGGCTGAATCGATGCCCACGATATTCTCGTGCAACAGCACCATACTCTTCCACCAATATTCCTTGATGTTGTTTTTCAGTTCGACACCGTTCTGCGCATAATCGTAAACGGCGGCCAGGCCGTCATAGATATCACTACTGGGGAACACGAAGCCGTACTCTTTACAGTGCGAAACGATCTTTTTAAAAACATCCTCTTGTGCCATTTGCTCTTTTTTATAGTTTATTGTTCCGATCTTCTTTCAATACAACAGAAAAACACCGTATAACTGCGGTGTTTCCTAAATATTTATGTGCAAAGGTAGCCACTTTTCCGGGAATCTTTGGTGTTCGTGCGTTAAAATCGTGTAAAACGCGATTGCGCAGCACTGCAAGGGCCCAATATTTTTTTGCGAAATCGAGACAAATGCAAGGTAGCTTCATTTCTAAAAATATTACATGAAAAAGGTTTGGAGACTCAAAAGAAAGAATTGGTGTTTTTGGCCCAGAAACTTCTTCTTTCCCCTATTCTAGTTACCAATACGGGTGGCTCTTTCGGCACTGTCGTTAGCGACATGTCCGACGCCAAAAAAAACCGGTCTTATCTCATCAAAATGAGATAAGACCGGTTGCCGAGGCCAGGAGAAGGGCTGCGGCCAGTGTATTGTATGAGTTTACTTCACGACGATTTTACGTATTTTGCCGTTGCTCATGCGCACGATGTTGACACCTTTTCTAAGTTGGGGCAGTTTCTGTCCGTCAACGGTGTAGACGTCTTCGGATTGACTGTTATCGGCGTGGGGTCGACTAATTCCGGTGGCGGTAGACGCGGTGTTAGAGTAGCCCGATTCGCCACCGTTGTAAATAACGGTGATCTGGTAATTGTGGTTACCCTGTACGTTGTCTTCATACTGTGTGGCGGTAGCGGATAGCGTGGCAATACGCTGCCCGTCTCGGTAGAGGTTGTAGCCTCGAATGGCGCCATCGCCGGTGGTGTAGGTGATATCGTCGATCATGAATACCTGCATCGAACTCATAGGCGTTGTGCAACGGATAGCGAAGTAGCGGGCGCCGTCGGGCAGTTCGATAGTGAAGCGTGTCCACTCGAAGGCGGGTGCATTCTGCTGGGGTTGTATGGCGATGAAACTACCAGCCAGCGTATCGGTGGTCGAATAGAGCACTTCGAAACTGGCGGGTCCGTTAGATCCGCTGGGCAGTGAGTTGGCCCAGAAGCTCACGGTTTGGCTGTCGCCGGTCAGTTGGGGCGATATGAGCCAGTCGTCACTGCGTTGGTAGCGTATGGCCATGTCGCTGTTGATGGAGAAGGAGGCCATGTACTGTTTCCCTGAATGGGCTGCGAAGGTTTCGTGCGTATCGAACTTGGGTGTCGAGGCACTGGTGCCGTTGGTCGCCACCTTCGATGGGTTGAAAACCATATACGAGAAGCACTCTTCCATGTTGCCGAAATCGTAGCCGGGCAGGGCGATGGAGTATTCCTGATCGCCGTCGAAGAGGGCCCACGGACCGATGTTGTAGTGCTGCAGCATGAGACTGCCCTCTTTGCCTACGACGAAGGGTTCGTAGCTCTCGAAGTCGTCGGTCTGCTGTACTGTTTTTACTTCGGGTGCGGTCCATGCCAGAAGGGTTTTGTCGGTTCCTTGGGCTGCGGCGCTGAGGTTGTTCACAGTTTTGCTATGTGGTTGCAGTAGAGGTATGCGGACGGTGGTCGATGTGTTGTCGGCGAGAGCCTCGTCGGGTGCATAGTCGATCAGGGCGTAAACCTCGACTGTTTCGGTAGCGATTTGTGGCACGGCACTCAGCGTATAGGTGGCTATGCCGAGCGAAGGAATGGACTCGCTGACAGTTTTCTCAGCTACTTGCTGTCCGTTCATGAACAAGCGGATGACAAACTGTGTCGAGGGTTTGGATCCGTAGTTGCTGACGATGGTTTTGACACTGAGCGGCAGCCCGGCAGTACCTTGCGGCGGCACATCTATCTTTACGGCCAGGTTATGTTCGGTGGCGTCGGCAATATTGATGTCGTCGAGACCGATGTATTCTGTATCGTCGGCAATGCTGTGAAACTTGAGGATGACGTACGATTCGTTTTTCAGGCTGCTGAGGTCTATTTTATGCGAGTGCCATCCGTTTTTCTTGGTGGTATTCCCGTTGACGTATCCCAAAACTACGATTTCTTGGTTGGATTTCTGAGCTTCGACCTGTATGGCTGTTTTCGATTTGGCAACAATGTTGTACCTGAAGCTTACGGTGGGTTTTACAGCTTTGCTCAGATCTATTTTTCCCGAGTTCCACCATGCTTCGTCGTATTCGTTATCTGGAAACCACAGAATGTATCCGTTGGTACTGAGGCTCCAGTAGGCCTGGCTGCGCGAATCGCGCCACCAGTAGTGGTGGGTGTCGGTTTTCCCGTTGTCGAACGATTCGGCTACCGGCAGATCGTACACGTCGCCGACCAGAATCACGTTCGAGTTGGTTTTGGCTCCCTCTCCAGCTCCGTTAACAGCTGCCACCTGGAAGCGTACCATCTCTTGCGCTCCGCCTATGCTGTCAATGTTGAGCGTGGTTCCTTCGCAGTTCTTCTTAAAGAGCACAGGTTGGTTGACTCCATTGGGAATATAGATGTTGTATCGCAGGTTTTGCCCGCTGAAGAACCGGCCAGCGGCACCTTTGGTCGGCGCTTTCCAGCTCAGAGTGTAATGATCGCCATTGTCGGCCAGTTTTACCTGGCTTACCACGTCAGGCATATCCTCACCTACGTAAATCGTTGTAGATATGGGCAGCCCTGCTCCCGATGCGTTATAGGCAACGACCGTGTAGGTGTGGTTGCCGTTAAGGGCAGTGTCGTCGACAAAACTGAAGGTATGACCAGCAGCCGGATTCTCGTAGGTTTTGATAACGGTGCTGTCGCGCAGAATCTCGATCTTGGTCAGACCGCCGAGCGCTTGTCCGGCAATGGTCTTGGTAGGCGATATGAAACTGACGGTAGCTTCGAGCTTGCCTGCGTTGTCGGGTACGGCTTTCATCATGCCCGAAGCGGCGGGTGCAGCTGCAGTTGCCACTTCTTTTACCTCGATATCGTCGATATTGAGCGCATATTGGTTCTTCGGACTCTCGGCATGGAAGCCCAAACGGTATTTCCCATCGGTGGAAATGGCGATATGATTGCTGAAAGTTACGGCACCGTAGTTGATGTCGATCGACGGAAAAATGGTGGCATAAGCCGTAAGATCGGTTCCGGAGCCGTACGATACACTAAGCTTTTCGGTATAATATGTCCCGCTTCCCCAAGCCTTGAACGAAACCTGATAAACCTTGCCTGCTTCGAGATCAATCTCGGGCGTGATGAGCCAGTCGTCGGTTTGTTCTTTCGAACTGTATAAACATTCTGCGTGCCGCTTGTCTTTGTTATATCGCCACGTTGTTTTGTCATTGTTGGCGTCGATAACCGTAAAGGTTCGAAACGCTTCGAGGCTGTCGAAAGTCTCTGAATAGACAATCTTAGGCACCGTTTCTCCACCTCTCGACGGAGCGGCAAACTTGGCCTGTACGCCGAGTACAGCCAATGCCGCACCGATGGCGGCGAACAAAAATGTAGAATTCTTTTTCATATTCACTTAGTTTAGTATATCGATTCTTAATGGTCAATGTATATCTGTGATACCAGATTTACGATTGCTGCAAAAATAATACTTTTCTCGCGATCTCCAGAAATATTTATCATTTAATATCGAATACAACTACGAATTTATCACATTTAGCATCCTTATGCATAAAAGATAACATCTGTCAGCATTTACCGCCAGTCAATTCAGAGAAAACACGGCAGGCAAAATCCGTTTAACCGAAATATTCGTACCTTTGCCTCATCATTAAACCATATTCATTCAGTTATGCGTAGATTTTACTTATCGAGTAGCTTGCTGCTGTTGTTTACCTGCCTCGGTACGGTAAAGGCAGCTACAATAGCGCCTTACAAATTGAATTTTAATGTCGAGATTGCAACAACCGATCATCAGTTCAAAGCAGGAACGGGCTGGGGACATATCGCCGACTCGTACGATGGCGGTTATCCGCGCTATACCTGGCATGCAGATGGCGGAATCGACAATTCGGCTTGTCTGGAAGTTGGAAGCCAAACGCTGATCGACTGGGACGATTACTCCAGCCACATTGTGTATGATATGCTGGTAACGCCAGCTGTTGGCGGAAAAGTAAGCTTGTATGCCAAACAGTCGGTCAAAATATCGTCCGATCCCGGCGTACGTTTTTACCGCGTTACCGAAGAGGGTGGCATTTTGAAGGCCGGCGAAGAGATCGTACCAACGACGTACGGTATCAGCTTTACAGAATATACGAAGATAGAACTGCCGGCACAACCGGCCGGTACGCGTATCGGCATACGCGGTTATCAGGTTCTGATGGATAACTTCGAGGCCGAGACCGCCGAAGTAGACGTAGCAAAGAAACTGAAAATAACGTCGGTAGAATGGGCCGGTCCGAAGTATAACGATTATGATGCCAACGGCAATTTGAAAGTTGCCTATCGTGTGGTTGTCACAAATATAGGCGATGTAACGCTGACACCCGGCACCGAAGGTTATTCGCTGACACTGCTACGCAACGTATTCAATACCATATATGCCGACATGCCCATTCAGCAGACGATCCAACCGGGCAATTCTTCTACGCCGATCTTGGTCGAGGCCACACTGAAGAAACAACAGCTGAACGCAAAAAGAATCTTTTTAAACCTAAAAGAAAACATTACCGGAGCCATGCAGGCCTTGCCCGAGATTGAGCCGAACGACTATGCGCCGAACTTCTCGCTGACCGGCGCTTACGGAAAAACGCCGCTGCGAACCGGATACCGAATAGAATACGGCACAGCGCGCGATTCGGTCAAGGTCGACTTCTTCTTACGCAACACCGGGCCGCTTCCGCAGAAACTGACCGAGCTGTCGGCCACAGCCGGCTTTGCGTCGTCGCTGCAAGGGCCGCTGGTCGTCGCTCCGCACGACAGTATTCGCATGACTCTCTCGATGACACCTGACACAAAGGGCGAGAAACACGGACACTTTACAGTGAAAGGCGAGAACGGCGTCGATATCGTACTCGACCTGAACGGATATAGTGTGGCCGACGACGAATGGTTCACCGGATTCGAGAACGAACACAAACCCGTAGGATTCCAACCCGAAAAAGGATGGTACATGAGCAACTTTCCAGAGCTGATCCACAGCATCGCCAACCACGCCTGCATGGAATGTTCTACACAAGAGCCTTCGAAACTCGTCAGTCCGCTGGTCGAGGTACGCACCAGCGAAAAACTCACGATCGAGGTTTCAAAGAAGAACACGGCATCGTTCATGAAAGTATATTACTCGGCCGATCGTAAGAATTGGACGCAGGCAGCTCATTTCACACATCAGCAGATGAGCGACTCGGTACTTTCGAAAAGCTGGTTGCACGACAACTACGCCTTTACCAAGTTCACGATAAATAATATTCCAGCCGGCCGATGGTACATCGCATTTGAGTCGGGCGTAACCTATCTCGACAACATCGTGGGGTACCATCTTGTCGGTGCCGAGCACGACGCTTATGTCAGCAAAAGCAACATACCGGTTAAAGCGGCCGTCAACTCGCCGATAGAGGTAAGCGCCACGCTCAACAATATTACAACGAACACTGATCCGGCCGGCGATTATACTTTTGCACTCTATTTCGACAACAAGCTCATGGTAGAAGCCGAACCTGCCGAACTCGCACCCCTGTGGGAACGCACCGTCAAGAAAACTTTCACGCCACATGAAGCCGGAACCTACAGCGCCTACTGGAAATACAAACACGGCGATACGGAAGTAACGTCCGACACGGTGCAAGTAGTCGTCGAACCCGAAAGTATGTATCAGATCAAGGCGACCGGCGACCGCCTATGGTCGTTCGAACTGGCACCCGTGCACCTCTACAACTTCCTCAGCGAGAGCGAGTGCATCTACACAGCCGACGAACTGAAACTAAAGCCCGGCACACCGATCAAACAACTTATTTACCGGGGATATAACACATCCATAGATCTGAACGTAGACCTGACAGTATGGATGCAGAATACCGACGACAACGTTTTCGTGGCGCCCTACGCCTTTACAGCCGGCGAGCAGATGGAAAAGGTATTCGACGGCATGATGCCCATTCGCAAAGTAGGAACGCAGGAAATGCAAGACGACGTGATGGTCATCTACCTCGAAAAGCCGTTCATCTATACCGGAGGCAACCTCAGAATACGTATGACACATAGTAGCCGGACATATTCGGCGCGCGTCTACTTCGATGCGCAGAATACCGACAGTCGTTGCATCGCAAGAGCCGGCGACAAAGATCTGGAACAAGTCGTTACGTACGGCTATAAGCTACCTGTACTGCGCGTAGGAACCGATGCCGCTACCACAACCGTGAGTGGAAAGGTGACCAACAAATCGGGCAAGCCGATCAAGGGAGCCACCGTTAAGCTGAAAAGCGACGATGTAGAATACACGGCAACCACCGACGCATCGGGGCACTATCAGCTGTTGGTTATCAAAACTTATCTGAAGTACGACGCGCTGTTCGCTGCCGACGGCGTGGAAACCGAGACAGTACCGGTCGAGCTGACCGGATCGCAAGTCACACTCGACCATACCATGGGAACTGCCACGGCCATTGAAACCGTCGAGACCGAGAAGACGAAAATAGTCGGCTACTTTACCATCGACGGACGGCAACTCACGGCTCCGATCAGAGGTATCAACATCGTGAAGTATTCCGATGGCACCTCGCGAAAGATCATCGTGAAATAAATCCCGACAGCGAATAATGGGAATGGGGATTGAAGCCGTCAAGCTTTCAATCCCCATTCTTATTTTCATTCCGTTCTGATGAGCGACGGTACCACCGTACCGCGCGCCTTATTCGCCGATCAGATGCACCGTCAGCGGAACGACAACGCCGTCGACAGCCGTCTCGTTCACGGCATTCAGTCGCAATTTCATGTGCAGAAATTGATTCTCTTTCTTCGCCTCGATCACTTCGAAGAGCGGACTCTCGAAATACAGATCAAGGTTTGATCCTTCGCCCGACGAGGTTTTCCAAACCGTAACGATAGAACTCCCGTTGCCCGTTTTCACCTCCTCTTGCGGCAGCAACTCTACCAACCCACCGTTACGTTTCAGGCCCATTTGCACTTTATTGATCCACGACTGCACTGGCAGAGCCGGCATTTGCGGCAGCTTATCGCCATCGGGCGTTTTCCTGAACCGTTTGCCGAATTGTTTTCCCAGTTCGGCCGTACCGGCAAGCACAAGCTCGGTATTCAGCGTGACGAGCGGTTTAAAGCCAGCCACCGACTTGGCAAACCGCGCCAGTTCGCGTTCGCTGCCATCGTTTACGATCAGCTTCAGCTGCATGCCGATCGTGTTTTCGCCGTCGTTTTTTTCTTTCCGCTCAAGCAGCAATGCATATTTTGTGCGGTCGTACTCCAGCAAGTTGCCGTAAAAAACAGCCAGATGCTCATAAACACCGCGCATGTAAAACGCCGCGGCGGCATTCGGCTGCGGCACGACCAACTGCGCATAATAAGCGTTTTTGTCGAACGGCAACCACGGGCGCCCATTCGTCCCGTCACCCGTATTGCCTTTTACGCCGTTATAAACCAGCGTAAACGAAATACTGCCGCCGCCCGTCGCATCGCCCGTGTACCGGATATCGCTGATAACGGTTTTCGCCAAATCGTCATCGCCGAACGGATAATGATGCTGGCCGTCGACAGTAGAAGAACTGAAATCTACAAACCGCGACAAATACGCTGTAGTAAATTTCTCGGTCTCGTTCAGCCGATAAAGCGCGTCGAAATCGAAATTGCTGTAATAGTCGGCGTCACTCTTCCACTTGACCACAACGCGTCGGGCCATCTCAGCATCGGTGGGCTTTCGGATAAAACCGTCGAAGGTGAGCCGTTTCTTGAACGCCTTTCCCTCCACACTACCCGTAACCATTACCACGAAGCGACCCACTTGTTCGTCCCGGCTCTCCTCGACGACGGCAATCACGTCTACCACTCGACCGTCCACATTCTTCCTGCCGCTTATCGCCTTGATCGTTTCCAGCGCCTTGCCGACCGTCTGCTCCTTGGCTAAACCGAAATACTTGAAAAGTTCGCCATCCGTCATATCTTTTATTTCTGTCTGCGGCTCGCCGCCAAGATCTTTCTTACCCGGCGTGTCAGAATCGTCGCTGCCACACGCTCCTATCGTTGCACATAAAGCCACGACCATCAAAATTCTCTTTACCGTTTCCTGAATCATCTCCCTCGATTTTTTATTTATGAAATAAACGCTGACCAGATTCCCTATATATAAAGGTAAAAAAAGCGGAATCTGCACCAGATTTATCTTATCGGCTACAAAATTACGAATAATATTCCGTTTTTCCCTATCAGGGGCGCCATCGCCGAAGATTTCGGCCACCAATCCAGTGTACGCAGCCGCCCCGAGCCGCCCTGCACACTTTTCTCCCCCTGATTCGCACCCATTTTACCTCAGGCGGAGTATCGTACATGTGCGACGCTCTGCTTTTAGCTTAATTGAATGATTATTAAACCATAATCATTCAATTTTAGTTTAAATCTTATGATTATAGAACAATAATCATTGGATTTTAATTTAAATATTACGATTATGGAACAATAATCGTTGGATTTCAGTTTAAATATTATGATTATGGAACAATAATCGTTGGATTTCAGTTTAAATATTATGATTATGGAATAATAATCATTGGATTTTATCTAAAATCCAATGATTTACTGTCGTCGATGATAAAAAATCGGCTTAATTGACAAAAAAACGAAGAAAAAATAAGGGGACAAACATGAGGAGTCGAGAAAAACCTGTCAGGTTCCTCTCCTATTTTTGTCTCGTCGTGGGTATCGGTGTTATTTTTTGTTCCTTATCATCCCTTTCACCATCCAATAGGAAACATTTCGGTTGCGAGAAGAAAGGGCCGGCATTTTGACGATCGAACGAAGCAATTCGTTGCTGTTGGCACGTATTGCCGGGAGCAAGCCGTGCTGTACGTTTTCGTCGGCCACGAAAGTGTAAAACGTACCGTCTGTGGTTACAAAAAGCGGTGTAGATAAAAGGATGTTATACGGGAAAGCTGCATTTGAAAGGCATATCGCGTTTCCGTTTTTCATATCGTATATCAGCTGTTCGGAAGCGTTGGCAGAAAAGATCAACAGGCTATCCCTCATAAACAAATTACTCAGGTACACAATACGTCATTCGTTTTTAATAGATATTCTTGAAATTGTCCGTACTTCATTTTGTCGATTTTATCAACTGTGGCATTTTTCCGCCCGAAGTCGAATTGCACCATACTCTTCCAGTCGGCACCTGAGGCGCAATAAATGGAATTGTCGAAAGGCAATGCATAAATCATCCTGCCCGCATCATCGAGGGCAATGGGATGGCCGTTTCGCATAGATACTGCATTCTTCGAGATTTTTTGCTGCGCAGAAATTTTCATTTCTCCACGACTCGAATAAGCCACAATGGCCGTATCCATGGTCATCCCTCCGGCATTATAACCGATTCCGCCGTCGGGCATCACGACGATAGATTCTCCATAACGCCCCTTGATGGTTTTAATATAGGCTCCGTCTTTTGTATATACGTTTACCTTTCGCGATTCGCTGTCATAGATGTAAAGGTTCCCGTCCGAGTCGATTGCTATATCCGTAATGTCGTGATATTCGTTTCTGGCCGAACCTATCTGCCAACCTATCGATTTTGCAGCGCCGGTTTTGGTATCTAACCTGAAAACTTTCTTCTGGATTCTTTCGAGCAGAAAGACATCGGTCTTATATACAACGGCCTTACTGGCATCGGCTATATATTCATTTTCGGATAACACGGGCATCACTTCGTCGACATGGATATAACGCTCCACGTCGGAAACAGGGGCTTTGGCATCGAGGTCGATCGCCACTCGCTCGCATACACTCTCCGAGATCGCGCATGAAAGCAACAAAAATATAGGCAGTACGCCCACGGTGTTCTTTATGTTTATCATCTTTTACAACTTAGGTTATATATCAATTGAAAGACTGCTACGATGCAATCTTGTTGTTGCAAATATATAGAAAATCCATCTTTTGGTTACGGAAAATGGGCCGAATTTATTTTTATGCAAGAAATAGATGCTGCAATGCTCCTTTTTCGTATCTTTGTCTCGACACGAATTCAGTATCTTTTTATCGACATGAAAACATCGTTCGCCGATTTTTACGAGCAGCATTATCAACGCGCTTTGCTGTACGTGTTGCGGTATGTGCAGGACACGAAAGTGGCCGAGGATATCGTTTCGGAATCGATGATTAAGCTTTGGCAAACCATGGAACATGACGAGGTTGTTTCTGCCAAAGCACTGCTGTATTCTATTTTGCGAAGCAAGACCATCGATCATCTTCGGCGCGAACAGCTCAGGCTGTCGGCCATCCGAATGCTCTCGGAACGAACGAAGCGCGAACTGAGGTTGCGCATCGACTTGCTGCAGGAATCGCCTTCGATGGCCGAACTGAATCAGATCTACAGCATTATGGAATGCCAGCTCGAAAAACTGTCCGAACTTACTTCGATGATCTTCCGCATGAGTAGGCTGAAAGGCATCTCGAATAAAGAGATCGCAGCCGAGCTGGGATTGTCGGAAAAGTCGGTGGAGTATCATATTCACAAAGTGCTGGTGATACTGAAAAAAGAGCTGCAGGATTGCATTCCGTTCGGTTTACTTTATTTTTTGTTCGCTCGGTTTTAGGGATAGCCGCCGCTTGATTCGTCTTTAGTATAAAATGACGGAAATGGAAAGCGCGGTTATTCATAAATATCTGCTGGGAGAAGCCTCGGCCGAAGAGTGCGAGGCAGTTCTGCTGTGGGTAGAGGAAGGCCCGGAAAATCGAGAGTTATTACTGCATCTTTCTAAAATCTACGATTCGGCGATTTGGCTTTCCGACGATATCGAGGGCTTTATAAAGAACCGGACAACCGAGGCTGCCATCGCGCTGCCGTCGGGACGGTGGTACCGGTCGATGGCGAAAAGAGTGCTTCGGCGATGGCGAGTAGCGGCTGTTTTTCTTGTCGGCATAGCGTTGAGCGCGTTGCTGTACAATTTTTACGGAACGGGCGACATGCAGGTTCTTACGACAGGCAACGGACAACAAACAGAACTGGTACTGGCCGACGGAACGCACGTGTGGCTCAATTCGGCCTCGTCGCTTACCTATCCCAGTCGGTTTTCTTTGTTCAAACGGAAGGTCGTGCTGAAAGGCGAGGCTTATTTTAAAGTTGTTCACAACGGCTGGCGCCCGTTCCATGTGCAGTCGTTCCGAAACGACATTCAGGTTTTAGGGACAGAGTTCAATGTAAGGGCATACAGCGAGTCGCATTATGAAGTGGCGCTTATGAAGGGTTCTGTTAAGCTGACCGATGCGAAAGACCGCCAGATAACGATGCACCCGGGCGAAGTGGTTTCTTTCAATTCCGACCGCGATGCGATGAAAAAGGAACCGATGCAGGATCCTGAATATTATGGGTGGACAAAGGGCATCATCAGCTTCCACCACAAATCGCTGAACGATATATTCCGGCTCTTGTCACGCATCTATCGCGTTCATATCAGTTGCAACCGCGTTTTGCTGCTGAATGAGCATTATACAGGAAAAATTCCGATTAACGAAGGACTTGAACATGCCTTGAATGTGCTGAAGATGAGCAGCCGATTCAACTATACGTACACGCAGAATCAAGATACGATCCTTATCCAATAACCTATTTAAACCCTTAGCCTATGGAGCAATTTAAGCCCAAACTAATCCAACCGAATTAAACAAATACTCAAGTAAACAATTATTTTAATCGACAAGTCATGAAAAAATCCCTATTGTTATTCCAAAAGAAAATGCGAGTGCATTTATTTCCCCGGGAGAAATCCCTCTTTTCGTTATTCTTGTTGGTCTTCATTTCTACATCTGTTATGGCTCAGGGAGGAAGCCTGCAAAACACAAAAGTTTCACTGTCTGCCAAAAGCATGACAGTGGAACAGCTGATTGCACAGATAGAGAAACAGACCCAATATTATTTCGTGGTCAACAACGACCATGTGGATATTAAGACCAAGGTATCTTTAGACAAACAGAACACCAATGTGAACGATGCCTTGAAAGACGCTTTCGAAGAGACCGACATCCGCTACAGAATCAGCGGAAAAAACATCGTGCTCTTGAAAAAAGAACGTTCTGAAAAAGCGACACCTGTTCAACAGGTACAGAAGCGGAAAGTTTCGGGAAAGATTCTCGACCACAACGGCGAACCGCTGATAGGTGTTACCGTGCAGGAGAAGAATACCAATAATGGAACGATAACCGACTTCGAGGGAAGGTATTCGCTGGAATTAAGGAACTCCAATTCTCCGATAGTCGTTTCCTATGTCGGATTCGATTCCCGAACCATTACGCCTTCCGATAATCAAGTGATCAGGATGGAGCCTTCGAACGAAGAGCTGAACGAGATTGTAGTGATCGGTTACGGTACAGCCCGAAAGACCGATCTTACCGGTTCTACATCTTCGCTGAGCGGCGAACGGTTGACCGATCAGTCGAATCCTAATCTATCGACTCAGCTGCAAGGACAGCTGGCCGGCGTACAGGTTTCTCGTAACAGTGGTAATCAGTCGGCCGGAGCATCCATCCGCATTCATGGCGTTACAACGATGTCGACCAACGATCCGCTGATTATCATCGACGGTATTCCGGGGTCGCTCGACGATGTCGCTCCCGAAGACGTAAAGGACATTCAGGTGCTGAAAGACGCTGCCTCGGCTGCCATCTACGGTTCGAGAGCTGCAGCCGGCGTTATACTGGTATCGACCAAACGCGCTAAGAACAGGGAATTCAAGATGAACTATAATTTTGAATACGGATATGATGTTCCGACAGAGACACCCGACTATGCGAACGGTATCGACTGGATGGTCTTCAAAAACGAACTTACGTATAACGATGGCGGCAAAGATCTTTATGGTGTCTATACGCAAGACTATATCAATTCTTACGCCGCTAATCATGCTAAGAATCCCGATCAGTATCCGCTTACCGACTGGAAGACTTATCTTGTCAAGAACAGTACACAGCATCAGCGCCACTCCTTTACACTTTCAGGAGGCAGCGATAAACTGTTATCTAATTTCAGCCTGAACTATTTCAAGGGCGGATCCTTTATTCCGGGTAAAGAGTTCGAAAGAGTCAACAGCCGTATCAATAACGATTATAAGATCAACGACTGGATTCATGCCAACGTGGATATCAATTTGCGAATGGATAACCATATTTCTCCGAATAGTCCTATGTACCACATCCATTATTCGCACCCGCTCTATACCCCGATATGGTCTAACGGACTAGTTTCTGAAGGGCGCGACGGCGAGAATCCTTACGCCATGTTATATCTGAACGGACACACCAAAGACAGAGGATATGGACTAACGGGGAAAGTGGGCATTGATCTTACGCCCATTAAGGGACTTACCATTTCGGCCGTCGCTTCGCCGTTCTATTATGTCTACAAGAGCAAAGACTGGAAAACGCGCTATGACATGTACGACATCAACGGGAATGTTTATGACCGTAGCAAGAATGCTTCTACCACGAACCTGCGCGAAGGTCGGAACGACAGCCACGGACTTACGCTTCAGCTGTATGCCAACTACGAACTGAAGTTGCGTCAGCATACCATCCGCACGATGGCCGGTTACGAAGAGTATGCTTTCCATTGGGAGAATCTCGGCGCCTGGCGCAACAACTACCAGCTGTCTTCTTTCCCCTATCTGGATCTCGGCCCCTCGAGCGAGCAGTTTAACAACGGCAATGCCGGGCACAACGCCTATCGCTCTTATTTCGGACGTTTGATGTATTCGTATGCCAACCGTTATATGTTGCAGGCCAATATCCGAACAGACGGCTCTTCGCGTTTTGCCAAAGGACATCGTTGGGCAACATTCCCTTCGGTGTCAGGAGGATGGGTCGTGAGTGAAGAACCGTGGATGAAAGATAACAAGGTTGTAGACTACCTTAAGCTTCGCGCTTCTGTCGGACAGTTAGGCAACGAGCGCATTGGTTCCGAATTCCCCTATCAGGCTTCCATGCAATTCTCCAACACACAAATCTCCAATGCCACTACCGGAACGGCCGACGCCGTACAGATTGCTTACCAAGCCAAGTACGCTTTTCGAGACATTACGTGGGAAACAACAACAACCTATGGCTTCGGTATCGACGCTTCATTCATGAAGAATCGGTTGCGTGCCAGCTTCGATTGGTATCATAAGAAGACCAAGAATATGTTGCTCGAAATGAACTTCCCCTCTTATTCGGGGTACGATGCTCCCGAGCAGAACGCGGGCGATATGCACACCACAGGGTGGGAAGTTGAGCTTGCCTGGAACGATCGGATTCAGGACGTACGTTACGGTGCCAGCTTCAACCTGTCCGATTATCGCTCTAAAATGGGGTACCTCGGCGGACTCCGCAGAATCTCAGGCAACCATATCACGGAAGAAGGATCTTATTACAACGAATGGTATCTTTACAAGAACAAAGGAATTATCCTGAACAAAGAAGCCATGTTCGACGCCGAAGGTAAGAAAATAGCTGTGCGAGGTAACGAAACGCCGGGATGTATCCGGTTCGAGGATATCGACGGCGACGGTCATATAACCGGCGACAAAGACCGTGTACGTTGCGGAAACGCTATGCCCGAAATGCAGTTCGGCGGCGCGCTGTGGGCTGCGTACAAGGATTTCGACTTCAATCTCTCGTATCAGGGCATAGGGCGCTGGATGAAGTACATTCACCGCAGTATGATTCGACCGCTCGAATGGGGATGGGCAGAGGTGCCGGCCGTTTTGGTGGGCAATCACTGGAGCCCCTACAACACCGACGAGCAGAATGCAGCCATGAAGTATCCCATGGCATCGTGGGCGCACGAAGACCAGCTGTATTCTAACAACGACTTTTGGCTTTACAATGCAGCCTACCTGCGCGTCAAGAATATAGCCGTAGGTTATACTGTGCCGGCCAAGTTTACACAGAAGATCTATGTAAACAAGCTGCGCTTCTATGTAAGTACCAACGATCTGCCGGCCATCCGGCTGGCAGGTGGAGGTGTCGAGGGATGGGATCCCGAACAAGGCATGGACACCGAGTATCTTATGACCTCTTTGGTTTTCGGAGTAAATATAACTTTCTAAACAGCGTATTATGAAAAAATATTTTAAACATATAGCAATATCGGCACTGATCTTTGCTGCCTATTCGTGTGCAGACCTCGATCTGAGCCCGCTTTCCGAAGGTTCCAGCGAAAACTGGTATCATACCGACGAAGAATATACCATGTCGCTCAACGATCTGATGCGCGGAAGTTTCTTCCCGATCGACGATCCGTTATGGGACGACGACATCATGAGCCGCAACGGACAAGTAGAAACGAAGAACGGCAATATGACCTCTGAGTCGGAGATTGTCAAAAGCCGGTGGACGCATCTCTACAAGAGTATTGCCCGTTCGCTGAAAGTGCTCAATAGCTTGGAGCACAATACCACCGTCAGCGCCGCCCACAAGAAGCGCTACCGGGGCGAGGCCTATTTTCATCTCGGCTTTGCTTATGCCGAGCTGGCCACTTACTGGGGCGACGTGATTCTCGACAAGAAAGGCATGTCGCTGAAAGAAGAGTATCAAGCTGTGCGGTCGCCGAAGGCCGACGTGCTGGCCTACGCTTTCCAGTGTCTCGATTCGGCGGCGGCGATGTTACCGCCGTCGTACAACGGGCAGCAACGACCCACCAGTGGCGCCGCCTTGGGATTCACGGTTCGCTTTGCTCTGTTCCATCAAGACTACCAGCGCGCTGTGACTGCAGCCGAGGCGGTGATCAACTCGGGTGTTTATTCGCTCGAGCCCAATTATCGCAAGCTGTTCCAGAAGGCATGGTCGCCCGAAATCATGTTGGGCTTCATGTCCAACAAAAGTTTGCTCGTACCCGCAGCCAGCGACTTTTTCGGCGACGTAGGCAACTTCTGCATGCGAAACATCGGCGGTTATTGCAACCGCGGTCCTTCGGTGCAGCTGGTGTGTTCGTATCTGTGCACCGACGGGCTGCCCATCGACGAATCGCCGCTCTATAATCCGAAAAATTTCTGGGCCAACCGCGATCCACGACTGGCTTATACCGTACAGCCGTTCATGCTGAAGGCCGACCCGCGTTACGCCGATTACGTATGGACCAAACGCCATCAGAAAGAGTATCTGCAGAAGCCCGATTATAAGGACAGCCTTTTCCAGGCCAAATATCCCGACTACGTGATTTACGGCTACGAGTACGCCCCCGGTCCTTACGATTCTAAATGCCTGCGGATAGCCGACGGCAAGATGATCGTGAACAAAGACTCGAAGGGCGGAAACGAGCATGCCGCTTACCAGGGATTCATGCTCAGGAAGTATGTGACCGACGAGTGGAACGATTACAACTCGCTCGCTCGCCACGCCTACAACACCTTCCCTTACCTGCGTTATGCCGAGGTGCTGCTCTCGTATGCCGAGGCCAAAACCGAACTGGGCACCGTGACGCAGGCCGATCTCGACAAGAGCATCAACCTGGTGCGGGCACGGGCCTACAACCAAACCGGCATACAGTATCCGCGCGTGATGCTGGCCGAAAAAGGAAAACTGCTCAAGATCATCCGCATGGAGCGACGCATGGAATTTCCGTTCGAAGGAATCAGGTACCGCGACCTACTCAGGTGGAAAGCCGCCGAAAAGGTGCTCAACACACAGGAACTTTACCTGAACCGAGCATGGGCCGGCACCAACGGATGGGACGGCGTAGACATCAGCAAGGTGTCCGACGCCTACAAGGTGATACTGAAGAATTGGGACGAAGGAAACTTCCCCATCGGCGGCATCCCTAAGTTCGACGAGTTCGGCCTGCCCGACGTGAGCTACATGATCGAAAAAGGTTACCAGATACAGTTCTACCCCTACAAGTTCGACAAAGCCAAGAACTACCTCTGGCCCATCCCTGCGTCAGACCTTTTGATCAACACCAACTTGAAACAGAACCCTTATTATTAATCCCGATCCGGGTCGGAAGCAGCGCCGCGAAGAGCCAGCTTCCGACCCGCTTGATACAAAACAGCAACAACACATGATCGCAATAAAACATACGGCCGCCCTCTGCCTGGCCCTCTGTCTGGCCGCCCCCCTGCGCAGCGCTGTACAGACAACAACCAACAACGTAGACATCTGCATCTACGGCGCCACCTCGGCAGGCGTAATGGCCGCCTACACGGCAACGAAAGAGGGAAAGAAGGTGCTGCTGGTCGAACCCTCCGACCGAATCGGGGGAATGACCACCGGCGGACTCGGACAAACCGACATCGGAAAGGTTGACATCATTCGCGGCTACGCGCTCGACTTCTACAAACGCGTCGGGCAGCAATACGGCCGCAACGAACCCGTGTTCTACTTCGAACCGAAGGTGGCCCAGGCCGTTTTCGACCAGTACGTGAGCGAGGCCAAGATTCCCATTCTGTACCAATACAGAATTATCGGCATACGTAAAAAGAACGCTGTCGTAACCGGTATCACGTTCGAAAACGCTCGAAAACCCACACCGAAAACAAGGAAAACCATCCGCGCCAAAATATTCGTCGACTGCACCTACGAGGGCGACCTCATGGCCCGCGCCGGCATCGAGTATACCGTGGGCCGAGAGTCTGCACAACAATACGGCGAAAGCTGGAACGGCGTGCAGATGCTCGACGGGCACCAATTCCCCGACGGCGTAGATCCCTACAAGGTAAAAGGAAAACCCGAAAGCGGACTGCTCTGGGGAATACTACCGCAGCAAATCGGAAACAAGGGGCAGGCCGACAAACACGTGCAATCGTACAATTTCAGAATCACACTGACCGACGACCCGGCCAACCGGATACCCATCGAAAAGCCGGCCAACTACGACCCGCAGAAATACGAACTGCTCGTCAGGTGGAAAGAGGTGCAACCCTGGCGAAAACTCGATGACTGTTTCATCTGGTCGGAAATGCCCAACCGCAAAACCGACATCAACAACCGAAACGGATTCTCGACCGACATGATCGGCGCCAGCTGGAACTGGCCCGAAGCCAGCTACGAACAGCGACGGCAGATCTTCGAACAACACCTCGACTACACCAAAGGCCTGCTCTACTTCATCGGACACGACGAACGCATTCCCCCGTTCATCCGTGATGAAATGCGCCGGTGGGGCTACCCCAAAGACGAGTACGTGCGCTACGGACACTTCACCCCACAGCTCTACATACGCGAGGGCCGACGAATGATAGGACGCATGGTCATGACGCAACACCACTGCCAGCAAAACGAAACCGCCGACGACCCCATCGGCTGGGCAGCCTACACTATGGATTCGCACAACTGCGGTCGATACGTAGTCGACGGCATGGTCAAGAACGAAGGCAACGTCGAAATACCCATCCCCGGCCCCTACAACATCTCTTACCGCGCCATCACGCCCAAAGCCCGCCAAACCACCAACGTGCTGGTGCCCGTCTGCCTCTCGGCCTCGCACATCGCCTACGGTTCCATCCGTATGGAACCCGTCTTCATGGTACTGGGCGAAACGGCGGCCCTGGCAGCATGCCGCGCCATCGACCACCACGCCAACAGGGTGCAGGAAGTGGATGCCCGACAAGTGATGAACCGATTTGAACGCATACACAAAAATTAAACTATTACGATCGGGGCGAGCAGGCCGAACGAAGGCCGGCCACGCTTTGTCCCCATAAAACGGGACCGAAACACCGAAAGCGGAGTGTAGC
>CAUQAO010000004.1:0-35908 GCA_963515815.1 uncultured Prevotella sp. | reverse complement strand
GAGTTGCGGATTTGTTCCCAGAGCCTCTGGTATCGTTTCCCGAGTTGCGGATTTGTTCCCAGAGCCTCTGGTATCGTTTCCCGAGTTGCGGATTTGGTCCCAGCGTCTCCGGCGTCGATTCCCGAGTTACGTTTCCCATTTCTGTGCTCCGGTTTATTGGTATTTAAAGAAAGCGGTGGCACCATAAACCAGATATTGTTTCGTCCCATGACCAGTCCAATAAACATGAGCGTGCTAAATGTCTTTTTTGTTAATAAGACCAAATAACAGATGGGGTCTTTTACCCTTTCAAGGTATTTGACTACTTTTGCACGTATACAAATAACGCGGGGCATGCATCGTTTCTACACCATAGTAAATCTTGTGAACCACTACAAATACCTGATTGTGGTTGTGGCCGGAATCCTGATCGTCGGCGTGGTCGACGAAAACAGTTTCATGAAGCGTATTCAACTCGAATGGCGCATCAGCGACCTGAAATCTGAAATCGGAAAATACAAGGTGCGGAACGAAGCCAATACGGCCAAACTGAAAGAACTGAAACGCAACCCCGAGGCGATCAAGAAAATTGCCCGCGAAAATTATTTTATGAAAGCCGACGACGAGGATATCTTCGTACTAAGCAGCGACCAGAAAAAAAAGAAATCCGACTTCGACAAATGAAACAACTCAATAAACTTCAAACACTGATCTTCATCACCGGCGGCCTGCTCATGGTGATCGGCGCCGGTTGTTTTGCCTTTATGTGGCAGCAACGAATCGTGTGCTGGATATTTCTTGCCGGCGCATTGATGTTCGGCACCATGCAGATGATGCAAACATACGAAGGGCATGTGCTGAGCGTTAAGCGGCTGAAAAAGATCATGACCCTTGCCGATCTCTTTTTCGTTTTATCGGGCTTTCTGATGGTCGACACGGTGTACCATTATCTGATGGCCGCCTTTACCAACTACGTTACGTATTATCAGCTGGTTTACAACAAATGGGTGGTGGTGCTACTGATAGCAGCCGTGCTCGAAATATACAGCATGCACCGCATGGCACACGAGCTTTCGAAAGCCTCGTAGCGCGCTGCGAATTGTTTCCCAAAAAATACTAAAAGCAACTGCGAACATGATAATTTGGCATAAAATATTTCATTCCATCGATTATACATATTACCTTTGTCAAAGTTAGAAGACAACATATCTATGAATAAGATTTTATATCTGCTCTCCTCTTTTTTATTGGCATTCACCTCATGTGCGAATACATATAATATACAAGGTTCGTCTAATGTGACCGACCTGGACGGAAGAATGTTGTACCTAAAAGTATTAAAGGATAACGATTTTAAAAATATCGACTCGTGCGACGTGGTGCACGGCCAGTTCCATTTCTCGGGCACGTTAGACTCGGTTCGCATGGCCAACATCTTTATGGACGACGAAAGTGTGCTTACCTTCGTTTTGGAACAGGGAAACATCACCATCAAGATAGACAACACCCAGCAGATCGTCAGCGGAACTCCGTTGAACGAAAAACTCTTCAAGTTCTTCAGCAAATACAACCAACTGAAAAGTCAAGAGGCCGAACTGGTGCACAGACACGATCAGGCCATCATGAACGGAAGCAATATGATAGCCGTAAACGCACGACTGAACGCAGATGCCGAACGGCTGAGCCAGGAAGAAGACGCGCTCGTTACCAACTTCGTAACCGACAACTTCGACAATGTACTGGGCCCAGGCATCTTCTTCATGGTAACCATCGGCAATCGTTATCCCGAACTCACTCCCTGGATCGAAGACATTATGAGCAAGGCTACCGAACAGTTTAAGAACGATCCGTACGTAAAAGACTATTATCAGAAAGCGCAAGAGAACCAGCAAATCATGAACGGCCTGAAAGAAGTGCCGACTACACAAAATCAGACAGCGCCCAATATGCAACAACTGCCGCCGCCGGCTACACCGGCCGATCTGGCAAAACCGGGTCGACAAAACCAATAGAGACACGCATCGAACAATGACATTATATATACAGGGCGGTACGATCGTCAATGAACGACAAACTTTCAAAGGCTCTATTCTTATAGAAAACGACCGTATCGCCGACATCACGACCCCAGACTGCACACCTTGTAGACATCACGCAAAAACAATAGATGCCACAGGGTGTTTTGTTTTGCCCGGTATCATCGACGAGCATGTACACTTCAGAGAGCCGGGGCTGACAACAAAAGCCGACATCCAAAGCGAGAGCCGGGCAGCAGCTTACGGCGGTGTGACGTCGTTCTTCGATATGCCCAATACACAGCCCCAAACCACTACGGTCGACGCCTTACAACAGAAGTTCGAACTCGGAAAACAAAACAGCCACATCAATTACAGCTTCTTTTTCGGCGCAACGAATCGCAATGCCCAACAGTTCGGCGCGCTCGATACGCATACCGTGCCGGGCATCAAACTGTTCATGGGCGCGAGCACCGGCAACATGCTTGTAGACAGCGCAGAGACCTTAGAAGAAATCTTCCGAACGTCGCCGTTACCCATCATGACCCATTGCGAGGATAGCGAAACGATTCGACAACAGCTCGCCAAGGTGCAGGCGCAATTCGGCCCCGATCCCGCCATCGCCTTCCATCCCGTTATCCGCAGCGCCGAGGCCTGCTATCGGTCCACCGCTTTAGCTGTAAAATTGGCCAAGAAACATGGCGCTCGGCTGCACGTGGCCCATCTGACAACCGAGCGCGAGTTGTCCCTCTTCGGCAGCGACGATCGCATCACGGCCGAGGCTGTCATCGCCCATCTTATTTTCAACGAAGCCCATTACCGGAGTCTCGGCAGCCGAATCAAATGCAATCCTGCCATTAAAACCAGTGCCGACCAACGTGCATTGCAACAAGCGCTGACCGATGGCCGAATTTTCACCGTTGCAACCGATCATGCGCCGCATTTGCTTTCCGACAAGCTGGGCGGGTGCTGCACAGCGGCCTCGGGTATACCGATGATTCAATTCTCTTTGCCGGCGATGCTCGAATTGGTCGACGCTGGTGTGCTGACCATCGGCCGCATGGTCGAACTGATGTGTCACCATCCGGCGCGACTGTTCGAAGTGCGCGAGCGCGGTTTTCTGCGCAAAGGCTACAAGGCCGACATCACGATCGTGAGGCCCAACAGCCCTTGGACCGTGACCGAGGCCGAAATACAGAGCAAATGCAAGTGGAGCCCGCTGACGGGGCATACTTTCCGATGGCGCGTAATGCAGACCCTCTGCAACGGGCACGTTTTATACGACCGCGGCACGTTCGATACCGATTATCGCGGCCAAGCGCTCTGCTTCAGGTAGCGCCGCCCACAAAAAAACAACCGACACACCTTCTCAAACGCTTTTACAACTCCTTTCAATGATTGCAAGAATACTCGTCTTTCTGATCGTCCTGATCATTTTACCCGATTTGTACATCGACCGCCATTACAAAAGCAAAAAGAAATCTTACACCTGGTCGCGGCGCATCCTGTGGTGGTTACCCTCCTTTTTCATGACTGTCTGCACCGTGGGCTTGGCCGGCATCCGCAATTTTGTACCCGATACGCCCGATTTTTTCAATTTTTATCTGCTTTTGCTGGCGGTGCTGGTGGTGCCAAAAGCTTTTTTCGCACTTTTCTCTGCGCTCGGTCTGCTGTATTGCCGATTGCTGCACAAACGGCATAACTGGGGCAATTTCATCGGGCTGGCGGCCGCTTTTTTCACTATTTATGTTGCGTTGTATGGCGCCATCGTTGGTTTCGGCCACATCGAAGTGAAGCACATCGACGTTTATTCGGCCGATTTGCCTGCGTCGTTTGACGGATACCGAATCGTACAGTTCACCGATGCGCATGTCGGCAGTTTCGACGGAAGCAGAAAGAATATTTTGCGGCGCGCCGTCGATAGCATCAACGCCCAGCACGCCGACCTCATTGCCTTCACCGGCGACCTGCAAAACATACAGCCCAAAGAGCTTTATCCCGTCCGCAAACTGCTCTCTTCCCTCCGCGCCACCGATGGTGTCTACTCGGTATTGGGCAATCACGACTACAGCATGTACATCGAAGCCGACGCAGCTGTAAAAGCCGCCAACGAGCACGAGTTGATTGCCAGGCAAAGGCAGTTCGGCTGGACGCTTTTGCGCAACGAAAACCGGAGCATACGCCGCGGCGCCGATTCTATCGTTATTGCTGGCGAGGAGAACGACGGCGAACCGCCATTTCCCTCGCGCGCCGATCTGTCGAAAACCTTAACGGGCGTCGATCGCCACGCCTACGTCGTTCTGCTACAGCACGACCCCTCGGCCTGGCGCCGCGACATCCTTCCCCATTCCAATGTGCAGCTTACCTTGAGCGGTCATACCCACGCAGGGCAGTTCAGCCTGTTCGGATGGCGCCCCAGCCGAATGAAATATGCCGAAGACTACGGACTTTACACCTCGGCCAACCGATCGCTTTACGTTTCGGCCGGCATCGGCGGTCTGCTCCCGTTCCGCTTCGGCGTTCCGGCCGAAATAACCGTGCTCACCCTGCACCAAAAGAAATAAAAAGAACCGAAAAAACAGTCAGCATGAAGTTCGTTTACCGTCTCTACCAGCTTATCGTCGTCCTCCCCATTGTTGCTGTAGCCACCATCGTTACGGCACTTGTCGTTGTTGTGGGATGTTCGCTCGGCAACGGGCATTTCTGGGGCTACTACCCGGGCAAGTGGTGGGCGTGGCTCATTGTGCGCCTGCTGCTGCTGCCGGTCAAGGTCGAAGGGCGCGAAAACCTGTTGCCCCACCAGTCGTACGTCTTCGTAAGCAATCATCAAGGCGCCTTCGACATTTTTCTTATCTACGGATTCCTCCGTCGCAACTTCAAATGGATGATGAAGCGCCAGATCAGAAAAATTCCCTTTGTCGGACTCGCTTGCCAGGCGGCGCATCATATTTTTGTAGACAAACGCGGCCCGCGCCAGATAAAAAAAACCTACGATCAGGCCCGCGAAACGCTACGTGGCGGAATGTCGCTCGTTGTTTTTCCCGAGGGCGCACGAACCTTCACGGGGCATTTGGGTACCTTCAAACGCGGCGCGTTTATGCTGGCCGACGAACTTCGGCTACCCGTCGTGCCGCTTACCATTAACGGATCGTTCGATGTGATGCCCCGCACCCGCGACCGGCGTTGGGTAAATTGGCATCCGTTGAGGCTCACCATTCACCCGCCTATTTTACCTGCCGAGCAACAGCCGTCGACCGACCTTCAAACTGTTATCGAAAGCAGTTATAAGACGATTATGAACGGATTGGTGCCCCAATACCGGGGCTATCGCGAGAATCCCGACCAATAATACCGCTTTTCTACCCGTTTTTCGGACTTCGAAAAGCGGTGTTTCTTTCATTCCGATCGCTTTTCCCACTTCGAAAGGCAGAAAAGTCGCTTTTCCTTTTGCTTTTTCGGTAGCCCGAGCAGAAAATCTCGCTTTTCTTTTTGCTTTTTCGGTACCCCAAAGAGAAAATCTCCCTTTTCTTTTTGCTTTTTCGGTACCCCGAAGAGAAAATCTCCCTTTTTTTATCGTTTTTTGCGTCCCCCAACCGAATTAGGTACCATTGAAGTGGTTCAATGGTGTTTAAGGAGTTCATTTCCTGTCATTGAAGTGGTTCAACGGTGTTTAAGGAGTTCATTTCGTGCCATTGAAGTGGTTCAACGGTGTTTAAGGAGTTCATTTCGTGCCATTGAAGTGGTTCAATGGTGTTTAAGGAGTTCATTTCGTTCCGTTGAAGTGGTTCAACGGTGTTTAAGGAGTTCATTTCATTCTGTTGAAGTGGTTCAAAGTAACTAAATAAGTTCATTTAGTGTTTTTGAAGTGGTTCAAAATGACTAAATAAGTTCATTTAGCGCTTTTGAAGTGGTTCAATAGCGACTAAGGAGTTCATTTAGTGTTATTGAAGTAGTTCAATGTCAACTATTTCGGCTGGGGGACGCAAAAAACGATAAAAAAAGGGAGATTTTCTCTTCGGGGTACCGAAAAAGCAAAAAGAAAAGGGAGATTTTCTCTTTGGGGTACCGAAAAAACAAAAAAAAAGGGGAGATTTTTTGCTCGGGGTACCGAAAAAACGAATGGAAAAGGGGCTTTTCAGGTTGGAGGATAAAAAAACGGGGCGGAACAAGGTTGCTCCGCCCGGTGTTATAGCGAAAATGTTTTTAAGCGCTGTTCGGCCCACTCGGCGTATTTGGTTTGGGGTTGGCCGTAGTTGGCGAATGGGTGGATGCTGATGCCACCGCGGGGGGTAAAGCGCCCGGTTACTTCGATGTACTTGGGTTGCATCAGGCGGATGAGATCTTTCATGATGCGGTTGACGCAATTTTCGTGAAAATCGCCGTGGTTGCGGTAGCTGAAGAGGTAAAGTTTCAGACTTTTGCTCTCGACCATGCGGCGCGCGGGGAGATACGAAATTTTTATCTCTGCGAAGTCGGGCTGCCCGGTAATGGGGCAGAGGGCGGTAAACTCGGGACAGTTGAAGTGCACCCAGTAATCGTTTTCGGGGTGCCGATTGTCGAAGGTTTCTAAAACTTCGGGGGCGTAACGGTCGGGATAGACGGTGGAATGGCCGAGGGCGTTGAGTTCGGATTTGCGGGTCATGGGCAGGGTTATGAGAGTTTGAAAATGTGGAGGATGTTGTAATCGATGTCGCGGTCGTACACGTCGGTTTGTTCTTGTCGCTTCAGTGCTTTGACGATGCGGATGGTGAGCGGCAGTACTACGATCTCGTAAAGGGTTTTGAGCAGCACTTGCCAGAGCATGAGGGCGGGGAGCTCGGTGGTGGGGATGACGCCGTAGAAGGCCAGGGGGAAGAAGACCAGCGAGTCGGCACTTTCGCCGACGACGGTGCTGAGGATGGCCCTGAGTGAGAAGTTTTTTCCGCTGCTCGCCACTTTCATGCGGCTCATGACATAGGCATTGAGAAACGATCCGGTGAGGAAGGCAACGAACGATGCGCCGGCAATGCGCGGGGCAAGACCGAAGATGGAATGGAAACCGGCATCGTTGGTCCAATAAGGTGCGCCGGGTATTATGTCGCACAGCGCACCGAGGGCCACGAAGAAGAAGTTCATGATGAATCCTGTCCAGATCAGCAGGCGGGCCTTGCGGTAGCCCCAGACCTCGCAAACGCAATCGTTGATGATGTAGGAGACCGGAAAGACGATCAAGCCGCCTGTGAGACTGATGGAGAAGATGGAAATTTGCTTTGTTTCGAGTACGTTCGCCGTGATAAGGCAAACACAAAAGAATATGCTGAAAAGCATGAACAGCACACTCACGTTGTTGTTGTTTTTATTCATTATTTCTTGTTTTTAAAGAGGTTTACCAAGCACTCTGCGTTATCCGAAAGACGGAGAAGCGCCGGCGCGGATTGAGGTTCGGTTTGCGCCGGCGATTTCTTTGTGCAAACTTACTTAAAATTGGCGTCGGAGGCGGGTCGCTTTCAAGAAAAACTTATAATTTTGCTATCAGAATTGATTTAAATTAATAACGATGAAAAAGATTTTTATAACAGCCGTTGTCGCTCTGACAAGCGTAACGGCGCAGGCACAAGACGTGAAGTACGAGATAAGCGGAACCGCTGCGCCGGGTAGCAAATGGGTGTATTATTACGAAAATGCACAGTCGAGAAAAGCCGACAGCGTAGAGGTAAAGGACGGAAAATTCAAACTGGTCGGAACCAAGCCGCTGCATACCTTTATATCTGCCGCCACCGACGACCGGAACAGCGTAACGGTAATTGTCGACGGAAAACCCACGACGCTGAACCTGGAAAAGGGAACGGTGAATGGTTCGGCAGAAAACCGAGCGTTTGCCGAGCTGCAGAAAAGTCAGCGGCAGCAAGACGCGCAGATGATGGACATCTACCAACAGTACAAAGCGCTGGCCAAAGAAACGAGCGCCGAAGCGAAAGAGAAAAAGGACCGCTTAGAAGCCGAACTGAACAAACTGCAGGCGCAAGAGGTGTCGGAAATCGTACGGTTTGCCAAAGCAAATAAAAAAAGCGTTGCTGCAGCCTTTTACCTGGGGCAGGTGTACTATGCGTTGGGGTACGACGAACTGACGGAGGTGCTCGACCCGGCGGCCGCTTATTATTCGCACCCGATGATGAAGAGAGCCATCATTCAGCGCGATGCGCTGGGCAAACGCAGACCCGGCGTGATGTACACCGACCTTGCGATGAACGATATGGAGGGAAAAACGGTGAAGCTGAGCCAGTGGATAGGCGGCGACAAGTATGTACTGGTAGATTTCTGGGCCAGCTGGTGCGGCCCCTGCCGAATGGAAATGCCAACGGTGGTGGATGCCTATAAACGGTATCATGCGGCAAAAGGATTCGAAGTGATCGGCGTGTCGCTCGACTCGAAAGAAGATGCGTGGAAGAAAGGCGTGAGCGATCTGGGCCTGCCGTGGCCGCAATTGTCGGATCTGCAAGGGTGGAAGTGTGCCGCTGTGGATATTTACGGCATCACGTCGATTCCGTCTAACATTCTGATCGATTCGCAAGGAAAAATCGTCGCAGCAGACCTGCGCGGCGCCAAATTGGGCGAAAAACTGAAAGAAATATACGGATTCTGATGCCACGACGGGCCTCTGCCGAGTGGTGGAGCGCCGGAAGCAAAGTATTCGTACCTTCTATGATAAGGAGCCGTGTCACGATCGTGGCACAGCTCCTTATTTTCGTAAGGCGCAGTACCTATTCGGTTGGCTTTCGGGGAATGCAATGGCCGGTGCAGTGTTGAAAAGCAGGTTACGATCGATGTAGAAACGCGGAGTAAATGCTTTATTCTCGCAGAAAATACTTATCTTCGCGTTTCAAACTGAAACTAAAATGAGCGTAGCAGATTTTTTGAGGCACAACAGGCAAACAGCCTTCTCGTTCGAAGTGCTTCCGCCGATCAGGGGCAAAAGCATAGAGCGGGTGTATGAAAACATCGATCGGCTGATGCAATTCGCACCCGCTTATATCAATATCACCACGCACCGCACCGAACAAGTATATAAAGAGATAGAGCCCGGCGTGTACAACAGCTATACCACACAGCTGCGACCGGGTACCGTGGCGATTGCTGCCGTACTGAAAAGCCGATACGGTGTTGCCACGGTGCCGCATATCATTTGCTCGGGCTTTTCGCAACAAGATGTAGAGAACCAGCTGATCGACCTTAATTATTTGGGCATCGAAGATCTGTTGATTCTGCGTGGCGATCGTGAAAAAGGGCACAACAGCTTTACGACAGCCGACAATGGTCATCGGCACGCCTCGGACCTGTGCAGGCAGGTCGAAAACTTCAACTGCGGCCGCATGATCGACGAGACGCAGACCGAAATGCTTCAAAATCGATTCAGCTACGGTGTGGCAGGTTATCCCGAGAAGCACGAAGAAGCTATGAACGCCGAGACCGATCTGCAATACCTGAAAGAAAAGGTAAAGCTCGGAGCAGCGTATATCGTAACGCAAATGTTTTTCGACAACGCTAAGTTTTTCAGTTTCGTCGACCGGTGCCGCGCCGAAGGAATCGACGTTCCGATCGTTCCTGGTATCAAACCCCTGACTACGCTCGGGCAGCTGGCAATGATTCCGAAAGTTTTTCATATCGACTTCCCCGAAGAACTCTCGACAGAACTGCTGAAATGCAAAACCGACGACGATGTAAAGCACGTGGGCATAGCGTGGGGCATTCGACAAGCCGCAGAACTGAAAACGCAGGGTGTGCCGAGCATTCACTTCTACACGGTAAACGCCATGGCCAGCACGGAGGCCATTGCAAAGGAGGTTTATTGATGAAACAAGGGCTGGAAGAGATTCTGACGCAGCGCGTATTGGTGCTCGACGGTTCGATGGGTACTCAGATTCAGCGTCTGGGTCTGAACGAGGCGTCGTTCAGAGGACAACGGTTCGCGGACTGGCCGCTGCCGTTATGCGGTAACAACGATCTGCTGTCGATCACCTTTCCCGATGCTATTCGGAAGATTCATCGCGATTATCTGGAAGCCGGCGCAGATATTATAGAGACCAACACGTTCAATGCTCAAAGCATTTCGCAGTCAGAATACGGCTTACAGGCAACGGTAGACGAAATGAATTTTGCGGCTGCACAGCTCGCCCGAGAAGAGGCCGACCGCATGACGCGGCTTACATCCGACCGCCCCCGGTTTGTGGCAGGTTCGGTGGGACCGACCGGAAAGACGGCCTCGATGTCGCAAAATATCGAGACGCCCGCAGCACGTTCCATTACCTTCGACGAACTGAAACAGGCTTACGGCACGCAGCTAAGAGCCCTGATACGGGGCGGAATAGACTTGGTACTGATCGAGACAGCCTTCGACACGCTCAACGTGAAAGCCGCACTGCAGGCCACAGCTGAAGTGTTCGACGAAAATGGCTCGGCCCTGCCGACAATAGTGTCACTGACCATTGCCGACACTTCGGGCAGGATGCTGATCGGTCAGAGCATCGAGGCCTTTTTGGCGACGATTGCCTTCGCGGCGCCTTTGGCCGTTGGCATCAATTGTTCGTTCGGTCCGGCACAATTGCGTCCGTTTTTGAAACAACTCTCACAGTCGAGTCCCTTTTACACCTGTGCGTACCCCAACGCCGGACTTCCCGACGCGATGGGCGAATACAGTGAGAGCGCCGAGAGCATGGCCTCGTATCTGCGCATGGCTTTGGACGAAGGACTGCTGAACATAGTGGGTGGATGTTGCGGAAGTACGCCTGCGCATATCGCTGCACTGGCAAAAGCAGTGGCGGCGTCGGGCATTGTCCGAAAGCGCCCCGAAAAGCAGCTCGGATGGCTGTCGGGTTTGGATGCCTTTACGCCGCAACCGGGCGTTTTCGTCAACATCGGCGAGCGCTGTAACGTTGCGGGAAGCAAAAAGTTTCTGCGGCTCATCAAGGAGCAGAAGTACGACGAAGCGCTCGATATTGCGCGCGGACAAGTGGCCGACGGTGCCATGATTATCGATCTGAACATGGACGACGGACTGTTGGACTCGAAGAAAGAAATGGTACATTTCGTCAATCTGCTGGCTTCGGACCCGGAAGTAGCGCGCATCCCGTGGATGATCGATTCGTCGAAATTCGAGGTCATCGAAGCTGCGCTGAAATGTATTCCGGGCAAGGCTGTGGTCAATTCCATCTCGTTGAAAGAAGGCGAGGCCGAATTCTTGCGCCGCGCGCAATTACTGAAAGGGTATGGCGCGGCGGTTGTGGTAATGGCGTTCGACGAAGAAGGACAAGCGGTAACTTTCGATCGTAAGATCGCTATCTGCAAACGCGCCTACCGGCTGCTTACCGAACAAACGGGAATGGCTGCCACGGATATCATCTTCGATCCGAATGTGCTGACCGTCGCAACCGGAATGGCCGAACATCGCCGTTATGCGATCGACTTCATAGAGGCAACGCGATGGATTCACGCACATCTCAGTGGGGCGAAGGTGAGTGGTGGCATCAGCAATCTGTCGTTCGCGTTCAGGGGCAACAATTATCTGCGCGAAGCGATGCATGCCGTCTTTCTGTATCATGCCATCGCCGCCGGTCTGGACATGGCCATTCTGAATCCTGCTTCGCGCGTGATGTACGACGATCTTCCGACCGACCTGCTGACGGCTTTGGAAGATGTGGTTCTTTGTCGGCGCGACGATGCCGATGAAAGGCTGGATGATATCGCCGCTCATTACGTCGACAAGAAAGTGGTGGAGCAGCACCGTGAGGTCGACTCGGAAGATAGGTCGATTGAAGAAAAATTGATCTACGCCTTGCGGTTCGGTGAGACAAAGCATCTGGAAGAAGACCTCGCCGCAGCGATGAAAGTCTACGATTCGCCGCAATCGATTATCGACGGACCGCTGATGGACAGTATGACGGTTGTCGGCGATCTCTTCGGTCAGGGCAAAATGTTCTTGCCGCAAGTTGTGAAATCTGCCCGGACGATGAAAGCCGCCGTCGAAATATTGAGCCCTTATATCCGCGAAGAAAAGAAAACCGAAAACAAAAGCTTAGGAAAATTCGTGATCGCTACGGTTAAAGGCGACGTTCACGACATCGGCAAGAATATTACGGGCGTTGTGCTGGGCTGCAACAACTTCGACGTAACAGACCTTGGCGTGATGGTCGAAACCGAACGTATCGTCGAGGCGGTGCTGAGAGAACAGCCCGATTTCTTGGGCTTGAGCGGCTTGATAACCCCTTCTCTGGACGAAATGTGTCGCGTGGCCGAAGAGTTGGCAAAGGTCGGCATTACTATTCCGCTTTTCATTGGCGGCGCAACGACATCGGCACTGCATACGGCCGTCAAAATCGCGCCACTATACAAGGGTCCTGTACTATACGCCAAAGACGCATCGCAGACAGCCTTGCTCGCCCACAAACTGTTGGGCGCAGATCGCGAAGCCTTTCTGCAGGCGCACCGAACAGAACAACAACGGCAACGCGACGCCTATCGACAGAAAACGAAAGAAACCACGGAGACCATACTCCCAACTACACAAAAACAAATAGAAATAGACTGGAAACACGAATCACTCGCACCGCCGTCGTTCGTCGGAACGCGCATCATCCAAACCATTCCGATAGCCGAAGTACGACCGTACATCAACTGGACGCAGTTCAGAAACCTGTGGCGCGTGCGCAAGAACTCTGCCGAAGCAAACCGCATACAGGCCGAAGCAGAAGAAGTACTGAACATATTGACGCGCGAAGGTATGTCGCTGACCGCCATCATCGGCTTTTTCGAAGCCTATCGCGATAGCGAAACCATCGTGATACGTACAACAGATAACTGTTGTGCGACATGCGGACAGTCGATCGTCATACCCACGCCACGACAAAAAAGGCCCGGAAAGACGGGGTTCCATCTGTCGCTCTGTGACTTTATCGCCCCCGAAGGCTATCACGACCACATCGGATGCTTCGGCCTCACTCTTTCGAGAAACCTGATCGACCGGTTAGAACGGCTCAAACATCAAGACGACGCATACGCCTCGTTGCTGCTGCAAGGCCTCTGCGATCGGTTGGTAGAAGCCGGTAGCGAGTGGCTGCATCTGCAAGTAAGGCTACGATTCTGGGGATACGCTCCCGACGAAAACTTGAGCATGAAACAACTATACGCCGCCGTATATCGCGGCATCCGACCGGCCGTGGGCTATCCCTCGCTGCCCGATCAGCAACAAATTTTCAAAATCGACCGACTGCTCAAACTCGATACCATTGGCATACGACTGACCGAAAATGGCGCTATGTATCCGCAAGCCTCTACCTGCGGTTTGTATCTGGCCTCGCCATATGCCACTTATTTCGCCGTATAAAAGCCAAAGCAATTGTCTAAAAGAATTCGCTGAGCGACTCAAAAGTACCATCTGACTCCTTGATGATGGTTTTGAGCGACTCAATGGCATTATCGGCTCCTTTCGCGACGGCAAAATATTTAGAAAACTATCCGCTTTGTTTTGCTTTTTCGTACATTTGCAGCGGATATTCATACAAAACTCTCTTTCGAAATGCTGAACGTTGATACGGAAAACCTCTTGATATCAGCACTCATTAGTGGCAACGAACAGGCGTTTGATACAGTTTTTATTAGCTTTTTTCCAAAGATCAAACGTTTCATCACCGCGTTTTGCGGCGATGAAGATGTAGCAGAAAACATTGCGCAAGATCTGTTTATGAATCTTTGGATTAAACGAGCATCGCTGGCAGAGGTCGGCAACTTGAAATCGTATATGTTCGCCATAGCCCGCAATGCAGCCTACCATTATCTGCAAAACGAGATGAAACAGATGCACATGGCGCCCGACGACCGCATCGAAGACCTTTCGGCATCGGCCGTAGAGCAGCTTTACCGTGAAGAACTCGAAGAAATGATCAGGCAAGAAATCAAAAAAATGCCCGAACAGCGCCGTCGTATCTTTGAAATGAGCCGCATAGAGGGACTCTCTAATGCCGACATTGCCGAACAGCTGCACATCAGCAAGCGAACCGTCGAAACGCATATATCGTTGGCCTTGTCGGATCTGCGCAAAGTATTACCGGCTCTGCTTGTATTATTCTTTTTTAACATGGGTTGATTACGTGTGACCTTCCGTTTTATACTCTCATAAGCATAACGGAAATAAACATGAACTACGAACCTATAGACCGAATCGTACGTGACTTTATGGACAACACGATTCCCCACCGCTATCGGCAAACGGTGGCACGATGGCTGATGTCCGAATGGGACAAAGACCAAAAAAACGCGTCGCTGAAACGTATATTCGACGAGGCGGAAGACGACGATCTTTTATCGATAGAAAAGCCATTGGACATATTCCGATACAACAGAAACGAATACGAAGAACACCGCCGAAACAAGCACATCGTATATACCGTGATGCGCTATGCCGCTATCTTTTTACTACCTGTTCTGACAGGACTGCTGGTTTGGCAATACACCGAAAAACATTATTATGTGGCCAGCGAATTGGTAGAACTTTATGTGCCGGAAGGCGAAACGGGCCACCTGACACTCTCCGACGGAACCGTTGTAATGGCTAACGGCGGTTCGACATTTCTTTATCCCCGGACATTTAATCCGCGCTATGGTAATCGAGACGTCTATCTGCAGGGCGAAGCTCACTTCAAGGTAGCGAAAGACAGCCGAAGGCCTTTCATCGTCAATCTCGGAAAACTCAAAGTACGCGTACTCGGAACCCAATTCAATATAAAGGCATATACTGACAATAATCATATTATCACAACCCTTTTACAGGGAAAAGTGAGCGTATACGACGAGAAATCGGCAGCTATCTTGCTGCCCAATGAGCAGGTAGATTACAACAAACTGAGCGGACGCCTGACAAAAGGCTATGTAGACGCGAAAAAAATCAACGGTTGGACCACCGGCAATCTGTACTTCGATCAGCAACCGCTTGAAGATATTTTGGCCGATTTGGAACACAGATATAATGTAAAATTCCGCGTAGATCCTTCGGTAAGGTTAACCCATCGCTATACAATGAACTTTAAACCGAGCGAGACGATAGACGACGTGCTCGTCGTTCTGGCCAAACTATCAAACGGATTACGATATAACAAACAAGAACAAATCATTAAACTCAGTCAAGAGAGAAAGGAGAAAACAAATCGGAAAAAGGACATGTAAATGTCTGAAATCGTACAACTAACTATTTACCGCACCCCGACAAGCAATCATGTAAATAACAAAAACCACTCATGAAACAATATCTAAAAAAAATATTGATTACCTCTACGTACAAAAGAAGCATGACATTCGTCGGCCTCGTACTACTGGTATCTGTGACATTGACTGCACAGACAATCAAACTGACAAGTACCAAGGCAACAATACACGCCTTGATACAGACCATAGAAAAGCAGACAAACATGTCTGTCGATTATGGTCAGAACACGATCGATCTGAATAAGATCGTAAATGTAAGTTCAAATTCGATATCGTTGCAAAACCTTCTAACACAAATGCTGCGCGGAACAGGTCTGAATTACACCATATCGGATCGGCACATCATCATTACCCAAAACGTAAATCACAAAAGTTCGCAAAGCAACAATACGCAGAAAAAAGAAGTGAAAGGCCGTGTTGTCGATGCAAAAGGCGAGCCGCTGATTGGCGTTAGCGTTAAAGTAAAAGGCACGAATAACGCAACCGTAACCGATCTCGACGGCAACTATTCGATCAATGCCGCCGGTAATGATGTGCTCGAATTTTCGTACGTAGGCTTCACGCCGAAAGAAGTAAAAGCCAGCAACAGCAACATCAATGTATCAATGAGTGAAGATTCGAAAGAACTGACGGAAGTTGTCGTAACAGCCCTCGGTATCAAACGCGAACAAAAAGCGCTGAGCTATAACGTACAGCAAGTAAAAGGCGACGATCTTGCTGCCAATAAAGATGCCAACTTCATCAACTCGTTGAACGGAAAGGTAGCTGGTGTCAACATCAATGCGTCATCATCAGGAGCCGGTGGTGCATCAAAAGTAGTGATGCGTGGTTCGCGTTCAATCGGACAATCGAGCAATGTACTCTACGTTATCGATGGTGTTCCGATGTATAATACCGGTGGCGAGGGCGAGTCTGAATTCGGTTCTAGAGGAACATCGGAAGGTATTGCTGACATCAACCCTGAAGATATCGAATCGATGTCTGTACTAACCGGTGCCGCTGCCGCTGCCCTTTACGGCGAAAAAGCATCTAATGGTGCCATCGTTATCACGACGAAAAAAGGTAATGTAGGACATACTGTGTTCACGGTAACGCAATCGACCGAGTTTTCTACTGCATTCCGTCTTCCCGAATTTCAAAACAGATACGGTACAGGTTCTATGATTCGCGAAACAGGAACAGAATCCTACAGCTGGGGCAGACTGTTGAACGAAACCAACTATAGAGGATACGATCCGGCTAAAGACTACCTGAAAACAGGCGTGATGACCACCGAAGCTTTTACGCTCTCTACCGGTACGGAGAAAAACCAAACGTTCTTCTCGGCCAGTGCATTGAATTCGGGCGGTATTGTTCCTAATAACCAATACAACCGTTATAACTTTACGGTACGTAATACCACCAGTATGTTGGACGACCGAATGACCCTCGATGTGGGTGCAAGTTATATCATCCAGAACGATCGCAATATGATTAACCAGGGCGTATATGCCAATCCGTTGGTAACGGCTTATCTGTATCCGCGCGGCAACGACTATAACGATATGGCAATGTTCGAACGTTGGGATACGCAACGCCATATTTATGTGCAGAACTGGAATGGCCTGATTAGCGAACTTGTGGGACAAAACCCTTACTGGATCAACTATCGCAACCAGCGTACCAATAAGAAATACCGATATATGATGAATGCCGGTCTTACATTCAAAGTAACAGATTGGCTGAATGTAGCGGCCCGCATCCGTATAGACAATGCCAACAATACATATGAACAGAAGTATTATGCAACCACTAACACAATGCTTGCAGAAGGATCTTTAAACGGCTTCTACGGTATTAATAAGACAAATGACAAGCAAACGTATGGCGATGTTTTGGCAACAATCAATAAGCGATTCTTCAACGACCGGCTTTCTCTGAACGCCAATGTGGGTGTTTCGCTCTCTGATCTCAAATCGAATCTGCTGGGCGATTCAGGGCCCATTCGCTCTGACCTTATTCCGAATGTCTTTACAACGAAACAGATAGACCCGGCACGTTTAACCCCCGATCAGTCGGGATATCACGAACAGACAAAGTCTCTTTTCGGAAGTATGGAATTAGGTTGGGCAAGTCAGTATTATCTTACCTTGACTGCGCGCAACGATTGGCCTTCTATGCTGGCCGGACCTCATTCTGATAAATCTTCGTTCTTTTATCCTTCGATCGGTGCTTCATGGATTATTTCAGAAACACTTGATTTGCCTAAAGCAATCAATTACCTGAAAGTGCGCGGATCGTTCGCATCGGTCGGACTATCGTTCCCACGCAATATCGCTAACCCGAAGTATATTTGGGACAGTAAGAACAAGCAGTGGAGTTCGCAAACGCTTTATCCTATGTACAATTTAAAACCCGAACGTACTGACTCTTGGGAAGCTGGATTACAGACGCGCCTATTCAAACATTTCAATTTAGACGTTACTCTATATGCAACGAAGACGTACAATCAGACCTTTAACCCCGACATATCCGTATCTTCAGGTTACAGCGCTATATACATACAGACGGGTAATGTAAGCAATAAAGGTATAGAACTGTCATTGGGTTACGATAATACATGGGGCAATTTCTCATGGGCTGCCAATTACACATTCAGTGCAAACAAGAATAAGATCAACGAGCTGGTACGAAATTACGTACATCCAGAAACCGGCGCAATCATCAATAAAGACCGCCTTGATGTAGGGGGCCTGGGGTCTGCTCACTTCATATTGAAAGAAGGGGGCACATTAGGCGATCTCTATTCGTTGGCAGATGTAATGCGCGATAGTCAAGGTAAAATATACGTAGACCATCAAGGTAAAGTATATAAAGATACGAATGTTGGCGACATTAAACTGGGGTCTGTATTTCCCAAATGCAACATGGCTCTGCGTAACGATTTCGGATGGAAGGGCTTTAACTTAGGCTTCTTAGTGTCGGCACGTTTTGGCGGCATAGCTTATTCGGCCACACAAGCCCATTTGGATAACTATGGAGTATCAGAAAATACAGCGAAAGCTCGCGATTTAGGCTATGTGTCGATTAACGGTGGCGACAATTTCGTAAATCCGGAAGTATGGTATTCTACGATCGGAGCTAGTGATGGTATTCCTCAGTTCTATACTTATAGCGCTACGAATATCCGTTTGCAGGAAGCAAGTTTCGGTTATACATTCAAAAGAAATGTATTTTTCGGTGTGGGAGACTTAACCGTTTCCCTGATCGGCCGCAACCTATGGATGATTTATTGTAAAGCGCCTTTCGATCCGGAGACAACAGCTACCACCGGTAACTATTATCAGGGAATCAACAGATTTATGGTACCAAGCACCAGAAATCTTGGTTTCAACATCAAACTTACATTCTAAACTAAACATATGAAACAGTATAAAAACATTATATTGTCAGCAGTATCTGCCGGATTCCTATTGGGATTAGTGGCATGTACCAACAGTTATGAACAATATAATCAAGACGAATATGCCGTAAGTAAAGAAGAAATGCAGCGAGATGCTCATTCATTGGGTTCTGCTTTATTGAATCTTGAAAACTGGGTTATACCAACAGACGTCAATACAAACCAATATACAGAATGCCTTTTGGGCGGTTCGTACGGCGGTTATATTTCTGATTCCAATCCAGGTTTCTCAGGTAAGAACTTTGCACAGTACAGTCCGGAGAATGGTTGGAATCGTGTATTATTTAAAGATATCATTCCCAAAATGTTTATCTATAGCAATGAGGTAAATAAAGCAACCGATGAAGTAGTTCCGCGTGCCGTAGCTAAGATCATTAAAGTGGCAGGTATGCACCGCGTAACGGATGCTTACGGTCCGATACCCTATTCTAAAGTAGGTCTTGACGGCGAACTGACAGCACCTTATGATACACAAGAAGAGGTGTACAATTTGATGTTTGAACAGCTGAATGAGGCTATTTCAGCATTAACATCCAACCGTACGGCCGACTTTAAAGCCAATGCCGACAAGGTATATAATGGTAGAGTAGAAAAGTGGATAAAGTTTGCAAACTCGTTGAAATTACGTTTGGCTATACGTATCTCGAAGGTGTCTCCTGCTAAAGCGAAGCAGATGGCAGAAGAAGCTGTAAAACATGAGATAGGCGTTATGACCAGTAATGATGACAATGCCGAATTATCTATTTCGAGTACCAATCCATTCTATATCATTATGCACGAGTATAATGGTGTTCCGAATAATCAGGGCGACTCTCGCATTGGTGCGGATATCACTACTTACATGAATGGATACAATGATCCTCGTCGGGCAGCCATGTTTTCCCTATCTACTTTTGCAAACGGGAGCAATGGATTTTACGGTCTTCGCACAGGTATCAGTATTCCGGCCCAATCTATTTCGAATATGTATTCCAACTACAAAGTATCTACCGATTCAAAGATACTTTGGATGAATGCTTCCGAAGTTGCATTCCTTCGTGCTGAAGGAGCATTACGAGGATGGGATATGGGTAATAGTGCAAAGGAGTTTTACAAGCAAGGTATTCGCTTCTCATTCGATCAATGGAACGTATCGGGTGCCGATACCTATATAGCTAATACTACAGCAACACCGGCAATATATACCGATCCTGTGGGTAGTAATTCTTACAATGGGAAAACATCGTCCATTACGATTGCTTGGGATGATACAGCTCCTGTAGAGACTAATCTCGAACGTATCATCACACAAAAGTGGATTGCTAACTTCCCCTTGGGACAAGAAGCATGGGCCGAATACCGCCGGACAGGATTTCCAAAACTAATGCCTGTTGTTATAAATAATAGCGGAGGTATCGTCGATTCCAATAAAGGAGCGCGTCGATTGGCTTATCCTCAAGAAGAGCGTATCAACAATTTGGAGAATTATAATACAGCCGTTACGCTCTTAAAAGGTGCAGATAATATGGCTACAGATGTATGGTGGGCCAAATAAACTGCCATTATTTATAGAAAACAAAAAAGATAAAAACACAGTTATGAAATATATCATTAAGAATATTGCATACTCGATGATCTGCCTTGTCATGGTATTCTTCGTGGGAAGTTGCGATACGGATATAGAAGCCGTAGATATCAACGAACCGGGTATCGATAAACAGAATCCGGAACTATATGCCAATTACCTTGTATCTTTAAAAGCATACAAAGAGAGTAAACATAAAGTAGTATTCGGATGGTTTGACAACAGTTCGAAGATGCCTGCATCACAAGGACAGAGTATTCATTCCGTGCCAGATAGTTTAGACTATGTGGTATTGACGAGTCCTAGCAATCTGAATGCTCGCGAGCGTTCAGAAATAAAGGACATCAAAGAGAACAAGGGCATTAAAACGCTTTTCGAAATCAATTATACGACTATCAAGAATGCCTATGATGCCGAAAAACAGGCTTTTGAAGAAAATCCGGATAATGCAGAAAAAACTTTTAGTCCAGATTTCAATACCTATTTGGTAGATACTGTTCAAGCTCGCCTTGCACTTTGCGAGAAGTACAACTACCATGGTATAGTGATGACTTTCTATGCCAAGACCAAGATTTATATGACAGAGAAAGAGAAAGCAGAACAGATAAAACTTGAGAATGCTTTCCTCGGTATTTCCAAAGACTGGAAGGAACGCCATGCTAATAAAATCCTTGTATTGGCTGGTAAACCTCAGAACGTGGAAGATAAAACTATCTTCGGACTTGCTAGTTACATTGTTATTCCTTGTATGGATGCAACCAACGAGGGTGATGTTACTTACAACATGAACAAGGCTGCTGTCGAGGGTATGCCTACAGATAAGTTCGTTCCCCTCGTTTCGCTCTATTCTTTGGATGAAACCGATACCAAAACCGGCTACTGGGGAACTACCTATGCTGCGATAAGAGCAGCCAAGTTTGTTTCTTCCGACCATTCGTCTTATCAGATAGCTGGTTTGGCATTAGATAACGCCAATAACGATTACTATCATGTTAAGTTCGTTTATCCTGTTATCCGAGAAGCTATCTCTATTATTAACCCAGCCGTTAAAAAATAAACGAAATGATGAATATATTTAGATTTTTACCTTTGGCCTTTGCTTTCTTTTTTATGGTTGCATGCCAAAATAATGACGAAGAGAATTTTGCAAACAAGGCATACATCAATGCCACTGCAATGACTTCAGAAACTATTATCAGAGGGAATGTAGGAGCTATAATAAAGACTCTTACTATTGCTACATCGCGTCCTACTGAGAACAGTATCAATGCGCAAGCAGTTGTCGACAAATCTCTTTTAGATACTTATAACAAAGCTTACTATGCATCTGCCCAGTTACTTCCCGACACGTGTTATAAAGTTGCGCAAGGAAAGATGACGATCAATAAGGGAAGTGTGAAGAGTAGTGAGGCTTCGTTCGAATTTTTTAATCTCGGTGGTCTTGATCGTAGCGTTGTCTACGTATTTCCCGTAACGATACAAACAAGCGATATAGAATTGCTCGCATCGGCAAAACAATACTATTATGTGTTCAAAGCCGGAGCTCTGATCAATGTGGTTGCTGACATTCAAGGCAACTACTTGGAAATATATCCTTGGAAAACGTTAGGGCGTATCAGTCATATGAGTAAACTAACGATGGAAGCGCTTATATTTCCGCGTGAGTTAACTAAACTTATTTCTACCATTATGGGTATAGAAGGTAAGTTCCTTATGCGTATAGGAGATGCCGGGCTTCCTCCCAATCAGATACAACTTGCTACCTCTTACATGAATTTTACAGATAGTAAACTGCAACTGCAAACAAATGTATGGCAGCATGTCGCCCTCACTTACGACGGTGATCAAAGCGAATTGAAAATATACATCAATGGCAAGTTAATGTATGAAGAAAGCGCCAATATAAACATCGATATCGAAGGAAACGGTTATGATCGCAATTTCCTTATAGGAAAATCTTATGACGATACACGCGACCTGAATGGATGTATCTCAGAGGCACGCGTTTGGGATGTTGTACGTACGCAGGAAGAGATTGCCAATAATATTTACGCCGTAGATCCTACCTTGCCAGGACTTATTGCATACTGGAAATTCGACGATCAGTCTTCATTCATTGTTAAAGACTACTCGGGTAACGGAAACGATATCAAGGCTAAGTCGGCACTTGTATGGAAAAACGTATCGCTGCCGGCTGCTAAATAATCAAAAAATAACAAATTATGAAATATATAAATTTAGATAAGATAAAAGGCTGGGGACTTATTCTCTGTGCGGCAGGCCTTATCACCTCTTGTTCTGACAGCATCGATTTACCCGCTGTGAACGAAGATGCTTATCAGACTGCCGACAAAGCTTTAGCCTTCATCACAGACAAGTATGGAGCCAGTAATCTCGATTCGCTCATTTTCTCGGACAAGGGATCTACAGATTTTTATGTAAATCTGAACAGTGCGAGCAAAACGGCGCAAGAATATACCCTTGTTTACGATGCTACGGCACTTAACAAGTACAATCTTGCACACGGTACGAGCATCAAGCCGCTGCCCGAAGAGTTGGTAAAAATCGGTGGAGTCGCTACTATTGCAGCAGGCGAGCTCAAGTCTTCGGCCGTTAAAGTAGACTATACGTCGGCCGACGTATTAGAGAAGAACGGCACTTACGCCATTCCGCTAACCGTTAAGGGAACCGGCGCACAGCCCTCTGTCGATAAGGGAGAATTCGTACTCCTGGTAAAAGACATTACAAAGATGCCGAATTGCCATAAAGATAACGGTTTGCAGGTTATCAGCTGTATGGAGATCAACGATGCCAACCCGCTGTACAATCTCTGCTTCACCTTAGAGGGTAGCGGCAAGTATTTCTTCGATCAGGTAATCCTGTTCTCGGGTAACATCAACTATAATTTGGAAACACAGGAAGTATACAATTACAACAACGAGAACATCTCGCATGTGTTACAGTTCAAGGAGAAGTACCTCGAGCCGTTGCAGCGGAAAGGCATGAAGGTTATTCTCGGTATACTGGGCAACCACGACCGAGCTGGAATAACAAACCTATCTGACGAAGCCTGCCGGCTGTTTGCCAACGAATTGAAGGCAAAGGTCGAAGCCTATAACTTAGATGGCGTTTTCTTCGACGACGAGTATTCCAAGGGCGGCAACTATCCCGGATTCGTACAGTACAACAACGCATCCCGACTGTGCTATGAGTGCAAAAAAGCTATGCCCAACAAACTCATACAGGTCTACGTCTATAGCGGAACCGGATCACTATATGCCGTAGAAAAGCATCAGCCCGGCGAATTCGTTGATTATGGTATTCACGACTATGGCGGCACCTACGATTTAAGCGGCAACTATCCCGGCATGTCCAAAAAAGGTATGATATTAGCCTCTATCGAGTGCGCTCGCAACTACGCTTCGCCCGAAAGTGTCTATCGGAGAATCAAGGCCGAGGGCTATGGTGGTACTATGTTCTTTGCATTAGCCCCCAACCGTACCCCAAGGAGCATCATGAACAGGGTTTCTCAAGCCTTCTATGGCGAGAATGTAGTTCAGAGCGGCATATACAAAAAAGATTGGTAAACTATTAAACGAATCAACAAGATGAAAGTAAAACATATATTTCTATCGATAATTGCCATATCGCTTGCAAGTGCTTTTACAGCGTGCAGTAACAACGAAGAAGACATTCCGGCACCGGTAGAGACGCCCCGCCTCATCTTCGATACCGACACGCTTAAAGTGAATGTAGGCGAATCGGGCACCCTCAACATCAAAGAGGGTGGAGGCGACTACAAGGTTATCAACGAGGACCCGAGAATAGCTGAAGGTACAGTAAGCGGAAACGTAGTTACGGTAAACTGCGCCCAAAAGGGAATAGTAGGTATCATTATATCCGATGCCTCAGGCAACTACAAACGATTCATCGTAAAATCGATGTATACCAAGCTCGTATTCGATAAAGAAGAGCTTGACATAAACATGAAGGTAGGTCATGCCGAAAGAGTAAAATTAATCGTAAAGAAAGGCAATGGAAATTACACCGCCGTTAGTACCGACAAAAATATCGCCAAGGTTGTCGGTATCCAGAACGACAGCATTGTCGTAATAGAAGGTGTAGAATCCGGCACTACCACTGTCACAGTTACCGATATAATGGGACTTTCGAAAACCGTAAACGTAAAGGTAGAAACTACAACCATACCTTATACCGACGAAGAGAAGAAAGAGATAACCTCGAGTCGCGAGTATCGCCTCTGTTGGGACGGTACAACCAAGAGCGAAACCCAGGTAAATGCCATCGAGAACGGGCAGTACAAGATGGGATGGGACTTCGGTTGGGGCGACTATAAGTACTATTGGGCCTACGTTTACTTCAGCGGCGACCTTACCATAGGAAAGAAAACCAACGGAAAAGTAAGTGCCAAGGTAGGCTATTCATCTCCCGAAGAAGAATACCAAAACGTAGATGTAGAAGTGATCAAGAACGACGGTCAATACGTTTGGGGCATCATGTCTGTCATTAAGGACAAGAAGCTGCATTATGGTTACTTCTGTCAACCGGTACACTAATATCGCTATCAGATAACGATCAAACGAAAGATACATTTACACCACAGGGAGCAGCTTTCTATAGAAAGTTGCTCCTTGCTTTTATGTCCTTCTCACGATAAAACCGATTGGCGAGGTTCCCGCCGGCATGTTTTATTGAAAAATCAGCGGAGCGTCACGCTACAGCCCCATTTCACTCGAAAAGTATCCAGAGCGTCACGCTCCAGCTCCATTTCACTCGAAAAGTGTCCAGAGCGTCACGCTCCAGCCCCATTTCACTCGAAAAGTGTCCAGCGCGTCACGCTCCAGCCCGTTTCCGCTCGGGAATGGTCCAGCGCGCCACGCTCTAGCGCGTTCCCGCTCGGGAATGGTCCAGCGCGCCACGCTCTAGCATGTTCCCGCTCGGGAATGGTCCAGCGCGCCACGCTCTACAGCCAACCGACGCCGGTTGGAACCTACGTAGTCGAGTGCTCCCGAACTTTCGAAAAGATGATCCTTAGATTGGTTTCTATTTGTTAATAATGTTTAAAAATGGGGGGGGTAATTTTTCCATCTTAAAAAAATAAATAATTTTACCTCCGAAACCTAAACAGGCATCAGCCTTTTGCTATGGCACAACCTGCTGTACACAGTGCAATGCCTGTTATACAAACCAATAATTAACTTCGGACGAGAGAGCCTGCGATAACCGCCTATCCTTTAGACGTGCCTCACCTCTTGGTGCAACCTTGCTTGGGCTTTCGAAAACGAAAGACAGATTTTACTTTTTTATATAACATTACGCATGAGAAAACTTAAATCATTACTGTGCCCGGCACTTTTATGTTGCCTGTGCACACTGTCATGTACTGACAAAGAAAGCTCAAGCAGTGAGGGTATCGCCTTCGATCCCAACGCACCCATCACGATCGATGATTTTTATCCCGACTCAGGCGGTGTGGCTACACCGATGATTATTTCGGGAAAGAACTTCGGAACCGATACGACGGGACTGAAAGTTTACTTCATCGACGAGAACAACGTGAAGCATCAGGGCGGTTTGGTATCGTCGAACGGCGAAAAGCTGTACGTCTACGTTCCGTCGGGGCTGACGTATAAGCGAACCATTAATCTGCAGATTGAACGTACCGTAAACGGTCGTACCGAGCCGTATGTAGGCGTAGCGAGCACGCCGTTTATCTACCGAACGCAAACTTCGGTTACCACCGTGGTGGGGCAGGTATCCACTTCGGCCCACCCCACGAAAGCCGGTTCGCTGACAACAGCAACGCTTTCTGCCCCCTCGTTTATCTGTCTGGACGACGAAGACAATATCTTTATCGTAGAACGCGGTCATCATCATGGCCGATGGGACGACATCGACGTCTTGAAAAGCGACGGAAACACCTCGAGTGGCAATATACTGAAGGCCTCGTTGACAAAGAACGATGTCGTGGTGCTGTCTGAAAATAAGTTCGATTACTGTAATGCGCCCGCCTTTTCGGACGAGCCGGGGTTAGAAACCGTTTACATTCCGCGTGATGCCGCTATGGATTATCTGCAGTTGATGAAATCCACAGGCTATCAGCCCCGCAATCTCTTGGCACTGAAAAACGATAAATTCCCCGAAATAGACAAAGACAACTGGAAGTACAGCTTTGTAGTGAATAAGAACGACAAGCAGATTTACACCGTGATGTATAACGGGCAGCTGGTAAGAATCAACCCGAAGACACGCCGGTCGGAGGTACTGCTCAAATCGATAGGCATACATGGCGGAGGCGACTCGTATTGCGCCTTCAGCCCGATAGAGACCAACAAGCTGTTTGTCTGCATGGCCGATAAGAACGAAATATGGACAGTAGAAGTCGACAAACTGAAAGAAAGCGATCTGAACGACTATCACGGCGAACCTTATGCGGGCCGTGCCTGCTGGGAAGGTTTTGCACCCGGCAGGGGCTGGGAGGACGGTTTGCTGAAAAATGCCAAATTCAATTATCCTCGGCAGATATGCTTTACCAAAGACGGAAAACTGTATATCGCCGACTCTTACAACGCATGTATCCGTACCATAGACACGACACTGCCGCAAGGAAGGGCAACGGTAACGACAGCCATCGGTATACCTGGATCGCGCGGGCATCAAGACGGCGGACCTGATATCGCGAAATTCTACTGTCCTTACGGCGTAGCGGTTAACAAAGACGGTACCATCGTCTACGTGGCCGATTTGCATAACCGTGTCATTCGTAAATTATCTATTGAATAACCTTTGATTAGCAATCCGTATGAAACAATATTGTTATATGATCCTGTTCCTGCTATTGTCGGTACAATATCAGGTATTTGCACAAGAAGAACGGCAGATTATCATATCCGGAACCATCGTCGACGAGGCAGGAAATGGCTATCCGGGCGCAACGATTTACATGAAGAATCTGCCTGGCAAGGGTACGGCATCCGACTTGAACGGTAAGTTTACCATCAAGGTAGATTCTAACACCGTGATCGTTGTCAAGGCTTTGGGCATGAAAACCGTTGAAAAACTGATGACGAAAAGCCAGAAAGACTTGAAGATTGAGTTGAAAGAAGACGCCTCGAACGTCGATGAAGTGGTAGTAACCGGTCTGACATCGCAAAAGAAGATATCGGTTGTCGGTGCCATTTCGACCGTAGACATGTCGCAATTGAAAACTCCCGGCACGTCGCTGGCCAATATGATTGGCGGTCGTTTGGCCGGTGTTATCACCATGCAGACGTCGGGCGAGCCGGGAAAAAATCTCTCTAACTTCTGGATTCGTGGTATCAGCACGTTCGGCGCCGGTGGAAGTGCGTTGGTTTTGATCGACGGTCTGGAAGGAAATCTCAACGACATCGATCCCGACGACGTTGAATCGTTCTCGATACTGAAAGATGCTTCGGCCACTGCCGTTTACGGTGTGCGCGGCGCTAACGGTGTGGTATTGGTGCAGACCAAACGCGGCGGCAGCAACAAGTTGGACATAACCGGGCGAGCAACCTTTAAACTGTCGCACATCAAGCGGCTGCCCGAATACCTCGGTGCGTACGACTATGCACTGTTGGCCAATGAGGCACGTGCCCTTTCGGGCGAAGACGACCTGTACACACCGTTGCAATTAGACCTTATTAAATATAAGCTGGATACGGAGCTCTATCCCGATGTAAACTGGATAGACAAGATCATGAAAAAGAATTCCATACAGCAGAATTACTACATGAGCATGCGCGGCGGCGGCGATATAGCTCGCTATTTCTTGTCCTTAGGTTTCCAAGACGAGGGGGCAGCCTACAACCAGAAAGAAAACCTCTTTCATGAACCGCTTTCATACAAACGAGTGACGTACCGAGCTAATATAGACATGAACCTTACCAAACTCACAAAGGTATACTTTGGTGTCGACGGGCATATCTCGAATTATACTACTCCGGGCGGTATAAACACGAATGATGTATGGAATGCGGTGCGGCAAATCAATCCACTGATGTTCCCCGTCACCTATGCCGACGGAACACTGCCTACGTATGGTCAGTACGACCTCTACTCGCCTTATGCAGCATTGAACTATATGGGTTATCGCTCGGATAATAGTAACCGCAACATGCTGACGCTAAAAATTTCGCAAGATTTCAGCGGTGCATTGAAAGGACTGAGTTTATCAGCACAAGCCATGGCCGATCATACGGCAACATTCAACGAAAGACGATACATCAGTCCTGATTTCTACCGCGCTACGGGGCGTACGGCACAAGGTTTACTGATCAAAACTCTGCGCAGTAAGCAGCAAGACATGACCTACTGGTCGGGCGATGTGAACTACCGCAAGTATTATCTGGAAGCTAAAGCCGACTATAATCGCACGTTTAAGAAGCATAACATAGGCGCTTTATTATTCTATTACATGGAAGATGCACAAGGATCCGATTGGGGAAATGACGCCTTAGGTATCAATGCGATTCCCGCACGCCGGCAAAACTTATCCGGGCGCCTTTCCTACGGTTATAACGACTGTTACTTTATCGATGCCAACTTCGGTTACACTGGTTCGGCACAGTTTAAGAAGGGCGATCGGTTCGGACTCTTTCCGTCTATCGCAGCCGGCTGGATTCCGACGGCATACGATTGGTTTACCAAGACCTTCCCGTGGATATCGTTCTTAAAATTCAGAGGTTCGTACGGTTTAGCCGGTAACGACCAGATCGGTGGTGGACGTTTCCCGTATCTTACTTTGATCAATCATTATGCACCGACGTATTGGGGGTATTCAGGGCAAGGTATCAGAGAAACGAGAACGGGTGCCGATAATTTGAAGTGGGAGGTTGCCAAGAAAACCAACTTCGGTATCGACCTGCATCTTTTCAAAGACAAACTGAGCATGACGGTGGATTTCTTCCGCGACGAGCGCGACCATATTTTCCAAGACCGTGTTACGCTACCTGAGTTCGTTGGTATGATTACCTATCCCAAATCCAACGTCGGCCGTATGCACAGCTTTGGCTCCGACGGTAATATATCCTATTATCAGGAAATCAACAAGAAGATGGATTTCACGATTCGGGCCAACTATACCTTCTCGCAGAATATCGTAGATTATTTCGAAGAGAATAAATTGCCATACGATTATCTCAGCGTAACAAACAAACCGTGGGGAATGTTAAGAGGCTATATTGCAGAGGGCTTGTTTAAATCGAAAGAAGAGATTCAGACCAGCCCAGATCAGCAAAGAAGCTTCGGACGTGTGCGACCGGGCGACATTAAATATCGAGATGTGAATGGCGACGGTATTATCAATAACCAAGACCAAGTGCCATTGTCGTACGGAAATCAGTTGCCGCGCGTAATGTATGGCTTCGGTGCCGATTTCCATTATAAAGACCTAACGGTTGCTTTCTTGTTCAGAGGTTCGGCAAAGGTGGTTTACTATCGATCGGGCTTGTGGGGCAACGATGCAGGATGGATTCCTTTCTATAACGGAGCATTGGGTAATGTAATTAAGTTGGCCAACAACCCGAAGAATAGATGGACACCTGCTTGGTATTCGGGAACACCCGAAACGGAAAATCCGAATGCAGAATTTCCACGGTTGTCGTATGGCGCGAATGCGAATAACTCGCAGATCTCAACCTTCTGGAAACGCGACGGATCGTATATTCGGTTCCAAGAACTGAGCTTCAGATACAAGCTGAAGAATAAGGCCTGGTTGAAAGCAGCCGCACTTACTTCGGTAGACTTAGAGTTTGTTATCAACAATCTCTTTACAATAGATAAAGTGAAGTTCTTTGATCCCGAACAGGCATCCTACAATGGAGCGGCTTATCCGATTCCAACTACTTATACGCTTCAATTATATTTTAAATTCTAAAATTTTAGCTACGAAATAAATATGAAAAGAATAATGATTATTGTTGCCGGAGCCTGTATAACTGCCCATGTTATGCTAACCTCGTGCAACTTCTTGGACGTAGATCATTACTTTGAGGCCACTTTCAAGGAAGATTCCATATTTCATAGTCAGGTAAATGCGGAAGGCTACTTGTGGAATACGCCACAGGAATTTCCCGATCCGGGTGCAATATGGGGAGGCTCATGGAACCCGGGTGAGACTGCTTCTGACGAAATAACGGTGAAGTGGCAGACACATGAATTCTGGGGAGCGTTATTCAGTATCGGAAGCGTGAACGAGAATTATATCCCGAATTGGAATTTATGGTATAAGATGTACAAAATCATCAACAGGTGTAACCGTATGCTTGCGAATGTCGATAAGGTAGGCGACATGACCGATACCGATCGTAGAGTTTACAAAGCCTATGTGCATTTTATGAGAGGTTACGCTTATTATCACCTTTTAATGAATTGGGGACCGTGCCTCATCGTTAACGACGAAGTTATCCCTACAGACAGAGAAGCCGCTTATTATGACCGGGAGCGAAGCACATACGACGAATCGATAGATTATATTTGTAACGAGTTCGCTCAATCACTGAAAGGGATGCTTTTGCCCCAACAACAGTCGTTGAACTTCTTCGAACGTCCTACAAAGGGAGCCGCTTTGGCATTGATTGCTCGCTTACGTCTATTCCAGGCCTCGCCGACTTTCAATGGAGGCTCTTCGGCTCGCAGATGTTTCGGCGACTGGAAACGAAAGAGTGATGGAGCTTATTACATCAATCAGACATACGATGCCAATCGTTGGGCTGTTGCTGCAGCAGCGGCCAAACAAGTAATCGATATGGATTACTACGAGTTGCACACGGTAGAAAAAGATAAAACGAGCCCTTATCCTATTCACAGCAGTGTGCCTACAGGTATATTCCCCAACGGTGCCGGTAATATCGATCCGTTCCACTCGTATGCCGATATGTTCAACGGTGAAAGCATGCCTAAGGTTAACCGGGAGTTTATCTGGGCTGTAGAAGCGTCGTCGTGGGTGAGAGATTATACCAAACATTCGTTCCCTGTGAAGTATCAAGGGTGGGGTGGTATGTCGGTTCCGCAACGCGTAGTAGATTGTTTCTTGATGAACGACGGCAAAACGATTTACGAATCGGATGAGTACGAAGCAGACTTGACAAAGGTTATTCCCGTTACTCAGAACTTGGGAACGTACCAATTAATGGCTGGCGTACCGAAGATGTATGCCAACCGTTCAGCACGATTCTACGCATGTATCGGTTTTCCGGGACGTTATTGGGAGATGAATACAGCCAGTGCCGACAAATCGTTTATCAATAAACAGTTCTGGTATTCGAACGATGATGTCGATGCAGGTAAGGCCGGTGCCGGCAATAACCCTAACGATTATTGTATTACGGGATATGTACCGGTCAAGTATGTTCATCCTGACGACTCGTATTCCAAGGTCAACGGATCGACCGTTATGCGAAAACCGTTCCCGATTATTCGATATGCCGAGGTGCTATTAGAGTTTATCGAGGCGATGAATAATATAGAAGGTAATCCTACGGTAAAGGCGTATGACGAGGCGGGCGAGTTGATAGATGTAACCATTTCAAGAGACATCGATTTGATGCGGAAGTATTTCAACCAAATTCACTATCGTGTTGGTCTTCCGGGCGTAAATCCCGATGTGCTGGCCGATAAAGAGAAGTTCGAACAGGTTATTAGGAACGAGCGACAGGTCGAGCTGTTTAACGAAGGCTATCGTTACTTCGATACGCGTCGTTGGGGAACTTTCCTTGAAGAAGATGCGCAACCGGGTAACTGGCGCGGATTGGATGTAAATCGCGATCGCACCGACATTAACGGCAACAGCGGATTCTGGAACATTGTTCAGATCAACGAACAGAATATTCGCGACCGTATAGCGAAACCGCGTATGATATTCCTTCCGCTGAGTCATGCCGAACTGTTGAAAGTTCCGAACATGGATCAGAATAAAGGATGGGAACGATAAGCAAAGAGTATAACGATCAATATAGAGATTATGAAGAAATATCAATATAGTATAGTGCTTTGTTCCATCTGTTCACTATTCATGGCCTGTGAAAGCTATGACTTCGAACAGGAACAATATAAGAAAGAAGTCAATCTGCTGCAGAATAGCGAAGGCGTGTACGACAGGCAGGTTGTAAACATGGCCGACGTAGAAACCGAAAAGGGAGCCATTATGTATGTCGTGGCCGGACTGAGCGGTTCGCAAGTCTCTACGCAAGACTACATGGTGTCGTTGCTGCATTCAGACTCGTTATTCAAGGCATATAACAAGTCGAACTTCGATATCGAGACAGACCGCTATGCCAGATTTCTGCCAAGCGAGTGCTACGATGAGCCGGAACTGAAAATGCCTATCAAGGCGGGAAGTTCGCAGGTCCGATTCCCCATCAAGCTAAAGAATCTGGAAAGACTGTCGCCCGACAGCATTTACATGCTGAACTACGAGTTGGATAAGAACATTGCGACGCCGTATAATGCGAAAAAGAGCCATGTATTGCTACGCATTCATTGGCAGAACGAGTTTGCCTCGACAGCTCATCAAATGCTCTACACGTACAGCAGCACGCAGGTGATCACGCCGGCCACCAAGCCCAATGAAATAGCTACGGTACGCCGACCTACCCACTCGCTGGTTGCATTCCCGCTGTCGAAAAACTCGGTTCGGTTCATGGCCGGCGACGAGACGTACGACAATTACACCAAGGCGCTGTCTACGATCAATCAACGGAGCATTGTAATTGAAGTCGGCGAGCAGATGCCCGAGAATCCGTTGGCAAGAAAGCTAACCATCCGGCCCTATCGTTCGGACGAGATGGAAGTAATTATGCTGACGCCGATGAAAGAGAACGACAACACTTTCTTGCTGAACGAACTGGTCAGCATCGGCGGCGGCAATGCTACGTACTACAAAGAGTTTAGAGTACACTATAAATATCGCCTGCTGAAAATCAAGCAAAGCGACGGTTCGTTTGCCCCAGGTCCGTTCAAAGAAGTGCTGGGGAAAATGCGTTACCAATATAACCCGAGAGCCGACCGGCTCTAAACATCAAGATTCATTTAACACGATACGATTATGAAGATCAGAATATCAATACTATCAGCTATCGCTGCAATCGGCATCTCGACGGCATGTGTATCTTGCGGCCCCAACTACGAGACCGATTTCGACAAATCGACGCTGATTGTTCCGCACAAGAGCCAGGCCATGATTGTTTTCGAAATAGGCGGTGGCGAGAAAGAGATCGCCGTAGAAACCAATGTGCCGCTCGAAAAATGGACGGCAGAATCGAACGCGGCATGGTGCGAAGTGGCCAAAAGCGACGCAAAGGTTACGGTAAAAGCCGGTGCGTACGACGGCTATCGTACCCGCCAGGCACAGGTATCCGTTTATTACGGACACCAGAAATATAATATCACGGTGCTGCAAATGGGCAAATCGGGTAATCTGAATATTGCCGAAGAGAAAGGGATCTTCGAGCGTAAGAAGGGAACCATCGCCATGATTTCGGCTACCGCTTCCGAGCTCGACGTTCCGTTGGTTACCAACCTGGATGTAGACCACGTGCAGGTGCCCGATACCTGTACATGGGTTCACTACGATGCATCCCAGCCGATGGAAAAAGATGCGAACGGGTACATCCATCTGAAATTAGGCGTCGATAACAACAAAACCAGCAAAGACCGCTACTGCACGCTCATCCTGCAGTCGTCTATGAACTTCGACATCATCAAAGAACTACTCATTATACAAGCCAAGAACGGCTTTGTCGTGACACCGGTCTACGGCGACACGCCGATCGATGTAGAAGATGCCGGCGAACACTTGCGTATCCCGTTCAAGCACGATTTTACAGACAGAACCTTCACGGTTGAAATCGAATCGGCTGCACAGACGTGGATCAAACAGGTAGGAGGCAGCAACGTTGTTTCGGGCGACAATCTCGAACTGAGCGTCGAACCCAACGAAGTGCAGTTGCCCCGGTCAGGCACCGTCAAGCTCACCAGCACCAACAATCCTGCCGCCAGCTTTACCGTCACCATTCGTCAGAAAGCCTTCGTACCCGTACCGCCCGTTAATGTCGAAAACCTGCAGGCCACGAGCGGAAACGGCAGCATCACGCTAACCTGGAGCATACCAGAGAAGGTGAACTACACCAAGATCGTAGCCACCTGCTACAACCCGACGCTCAACAAAACCGTGACGAAAGAAATCAGCAACAAGAACGCCACATCGGTGGTCTTCACACCTACCTACGCCTTTGCCGGCGAATACCAGTTCACCGTTAAGACCTACGGCATAACCGGACTCGAAACGCTCACGCCGCAAACCGTCAAGGCCGTATCGGGACCTTGGAAAGAGAACGTAGAAATACCGCTCACGGTAGAAATGATCACCGCCAATGCTACCCAAGTGAACGACGGAGGCGGAATACCGGCACTGGTCGATCGCAACAGAAACACCTACTACCATTCGTTGTGGGAGTCACTCTCGCCAGGCAGGAAGCCGCACTATCTGCAAATAGAACTCGACGATCCGTCTGCTAAAGAATTCTACTTCGAATACGACGGGCGCATCAGCGGCAATCCCGCTGGCGACGTGAAGCGTGCCAAGATTTACGGCAGCCAGGTAGGCGTAGACAACGACGCGGCATGGACCGAGCTGGGCGAAATAACGTTCAACCTGCCCGAATCGGCCGGAGGCCACGGAACATCGAAAGCCCACATCAAGACCAACGAACGCTACAGATATCTGCGCTTTGTGCCCACGGCACGCCGCAATCTCGATCCGCTGAACGCTGCGAACACGGGCGACGCATGGTGGAACATGGGCGAACTATACTACTACGAAGTGCACGACGAAGCATGGGTGCAGAGCAACCCCTAATGCTCGCGACACAGTAAAAACTGAATGAAACGAACCCGGAGCGTAAGAAAAAGCTACGCCCCGGGTTTATTTTGTGCCTTTTCTTCTCGGCGCGGCCCGTGCAACCGGGTTGTTTTCGTTCCGCGGCGTCGGCTGATGCATTTTACTGGGGTGTTTTTGTCCGCGCAGCTCGGCTGACGCATTCTACCGGGGTATTTTTGTCCGCGCAGCTCGGCTGACGCATTCTACTGGGGTGTTTTTGTCCGCGCAGCTCGGCTGACGCATTCTACTGGGGTATTTTTGACCGCGCAGCCCCGCTGATGCATTCTACTGGGGTGTTTTTGTCCGCGCAGCTCGGCTGATGCATTCTACTGGGGTATTTTTGTCCGCGCAGCCCCGCTGACGCATTCTACTGGGGTATTTTTGACCGCGCAGCTCGGCTGATGCATTCTACTGGGGTATTTTTGTCCGCGCAGCTCGGCTGATGCATTCTACCGGGTTGTTTTTGTTCCGCGGCGTCGGCTGACGCGTGCAACCAGGTTGTTTTGAGCTTTCTTCTCTGCGCGGTCTGTGCAACCAGGTTGCCCGAATATTCTCGAAGAATCGGCTCTCTATGCCCGGTCCTTATGCCATTAAAAAAACATTTGCTTGTGCGAATTGAAAAATATGATTAACTTTGCAACCAGATTATTACTTGTTTAGAGTATTCACATTCAACAGATAAATAAAAATGAAAAAAGGTATTCATCCAGACAACTATCGCCCCGTCGTATTCAAAGATATGTCCAACGGCGATATGTTCC
>CAUQAO010000003.1:0-40000 GCA_963515815.1 uncultured Prevotella sp. | reverse complement strand
AAAACATTTGTATCACACTTTTATTTTGGCTCCTGCTGCTTCTTCGCGAAGCGGCAGGAGCTTTTTTTATTGTGTCGGTATGGTTCAGATGTCGATTTGCAGTTCTGCCATGTAGAGTCGGTTGGTTCCGGTCTGTATGGGCCATTTGATTGCGGCGTTGAGGGTGAACATTCCGAAGGTTGTGGACAGGCCGGTGGCGATGAAGTTGTCGTTGTCGCCGAAGTGAGTGCCGGTGCTCAGCTGGTAGTTTCGGCAGAAGCGGTAGGCGAGTGCCGTGCTGATTTCGGTTGTCGGTTTTTCGTTTTCGGCTGCCAGATATTGTGCTGCGTCGATGTAGAGCGAGAGTTGTTGCCGGGGCGAGAGTTGCAGTGTGGTGCTGCCGCCCAAGCTGAGTCGGGGCGAGAGGCTGCCGTTGTTGTCGCCATACGCGTAGCGCCCCAGGTTGGTTGCGGCGGCATTGAGGTTGTAGGTCAGGGGGCGGTTGCCGAGGTGCAGGCTGTCGGTGAGGGCTATGCCTATGCCGGCGTGCCATGCGCTGATGTGGGTCAGGGTGTGCTGGGTGGCGTAGCCGATGGTGGCGTAGGCGGCCAAGCGGGCGGCCAGGCGTCGGGCGTAGCCGGCATCGATGGTGTAGGAAGATAACGCGAGGGGGCTTCGTTCTGTTTCTTGCATGTTTTCGTCGACAAAGGTTTTCAGGGTTCCCATGTTCATGTATCGGGCACCGACGAACAGTGCGTTCTTACCCAGACGTTGTGCTGCGGTAAGGGTGTGTACAGTGTAGTCGGGTCCTTTTCGGACGGGTTGCAGGGCGAAGGAGTAGTCGGCCTCGGTCTTGGTGTCTCGTCCGAACATCGCTGCAGGATTGGTGTAGATGTAGGCCGACGACTGGTTGCCGGCTCGGCTATTGGCGGTGGCTAAGACCGATGCGGATGCGGGCAGATCGGTCAGGGGGATGATTCGTCCTTGTGCGAGGGTGCACATGGCTATGCCGGACAGGATGACTGTAAGGATTTGTTTGCGCATTGTTTTACTGTTTGATGAATGTTTCGGAGTAGATTTGTCCTTGGTTCTCGATGCTGACGTCGTAGCGTCCGGGAATCCATGTCGATACGTCGATCATGATGGTTCGCTTTTTTGGATCGAGTTGGGTGGTGTCGTATGCCTGTTGTTTTACTCGTTTGCCGGCGGCGTTGCTGATGTTCAGTGTCAGGTTTCCGTTCACCGCGTCGCCCAGTTTGATGTAGAGTGTCGTGGCGGCAATGGTGGGGAAGAGGCTGTAGATGCCCCGATTCATGTACACGAGTACTGGGATGGTTACGCTGACGGTTTGGCGGTGGTTGTCGGTGGCGTGCAGCTGCAGTTTAGCTTCGCCTAGTTTTTGGGCTTCGAGGGTCAGTTCTTTCTCGCGGAGCGATACTTTTACGTTTTTGGGCAGTTCGTTGCCCAGTTCGAAGCTGAGGGATTCGGGATATTCGTCGGTGATGAGGGTAGTCAGGTCGATGGTCTTTTTCTCATTTTTTGCGATGATGATAACGGCGTCGGTTTGTTTGAGGAAAGGTGCGCTGTCAGCCCTTTTGTTGAAATAGAAGTCGAGTTTGCGCTCGGCGCCGTATTGATCGGTTACGGTCAGGGTGTATTTGTTAACGCCCAGTCGCATCTTGTTTGCGAAGAATCTTACGCGCAGCAGGTCGTCTTCGCGTTGCGTGTAAAGCAGTCCTTGATCGGTGATGGTGTAGTTCCATCGGTGGTTTTCTTTGTCTTTGATGGTGAAGGCGATCTCGGTGACATCGTTTCCGGCTACTTCGAGATGGCTCATGTCGATGTTGGGTGGCACGGTGATGGTGGGCGCCGTATTGATGAGGGTCGACAGTTCGGCAGGGTAGGCGATCAGGCCTGTGGCTTTTCCGTTGCGCGCCGTGACGCGTAAGGCGGCATAATAGCGTGTGCCGGTTTTCAGACGAAAAATGGTTCGTACGGTTTCGTCGTTGGTCTTCTTGTCGAAGGCGGCAATGTTGATGCGTTTAACGTCGGCGGTTTGACAGTTGGCTTCGGTGATGGGACTTTCCGAATAGTACAGCGTGTACCGGTACAAGGCTCCGGCGGTTACGTCGGGCGACTGCCATGCAAGTTGTAGGTCGGTGTAGTTGCTGACGGTTTTTTCGGTGATGAACTGTGCGGTAGCCGGCTCGGTGTCGGGATTCGTTTCTTGTAAAGCCATGTAGGCATCGGCATATCCTGCCCCGATTTTATCTTGGTATCGCAGGGTATTATGGTTGTCGGGATTGATGTATTTGGTTCCCGACAGAATTTTCTGTCGTAGCTCAGTGTTCGTAAAGTTGGCTCCGCCGTATTTGGATATGACCAGGGCAGCGATGCTCGACATGTGGGGGCAGGCCATCGACGTGCCTTGCATGTATCCGTAGCGGCTCTGGCCGTCGCGAACGGGTAGAGTGCTGAGTATTTCGCCATAGGGCTTGCCGTCGACGTACGGGAATTTTCCGCCGAATGGACTGCTTCCGCCCGGCGCACTGATTTGCACCCATGTGCCGTAGTTGGTGTACCAGGTGGCCGAAAAGTCGGACGCCGTGGCGGCCACCGCTATTGCTTCGGGATCTGCGGCAGGATAGTATTTGGTCTGAACGCTATCGTTTCCGGCTGCAAAGAAAACGATTCCGCCTTTCATCGGCGATCCGACGTATTCGCCGGCGTGCAGGTTGAAGTAATGAATGGCTTCTTTAATCACTTGGGGTTCGACCCAAAGATCGGGGAATCCCCATGAGTTCTGACTGATCAGGGCTCCGTTGTTGGCTCCATACACGATGGCTGCGGCAATGGCGTTGTAGTCTTTTGCCGAGAGATTGCGTTTCGAGTCTTTGTCGTTGGGATCATAATTGGGATTCGGTTTGAATATCTGACAGCTCATGATGCGCGCCCCCGAATTTTCCGATCCATTTCCGCCGGCTATGCTACATACGCCTTTTCCGTTGTTGTTGCGTGCCGATACAGTGCCTGCCACATGTGTTCCGTGGTCGTGAGGCACGAGAGTACCACTGTCGTCTACAAAGTTGTAGCCGTTTATGTCGTCTATATAGCCATTATTGTCGTCGTCGATGTTGTTACCGGGAATTTCGTTTTCGTTTACCCACAGGTTGTCTTTTAAGTCTTCGTGCTCGGTGTCGATTCCTCCGTCTACCACGGCTACCACTACATCTCTGCGTGCGGTGGCGGCGCTCCATGCCCGAATGGCGTTAACATCGGCTCCCTTGATAGAACTGATTACTTGCTTTCCATGCTGGTTGAGTCCGTTGCCATAGTCGGCTCTGTTATCCAAGTCCCATTGCTTCGGAAACATGGGATCGTCGTAAGGTCCCGTGTTGGCAGAGCGGGTGATAGGCCATTGAGCTTCTGTTGCCTGATATTCTTCGAGCTTCGGTATTCTAACCGGTTCGACAATGTCGACGATTCCGCTTGTCAACTCTTTTGCCGATGCCCGTGTTGTGTGCGCTTTGGTCGGATCGATCCATACGGTGTACCACGCGTTCAGTCGTTCTTTTACCTGCCTGTCTTCGTGTTTCCCCGCATAAGGGAATACGCGTCGCAGTCGTATGGCACCTATTTGGACAAGATAATCGTTCAGTTTACTGCTTCCGGTTGGCAGCTTCAGTTCGTTGACCGTTGTTTGTATCTGGCTCAGAACCGATGGATTGAGTTTTATACTGAGCATGCTATCGGCGTTATTTTCTGCGATTTTGATTTCGTCTACAGTGGATGGATCGTTATCGATCAGCCTGTCAGTACACGAATATAGCATGAATAGCGTAAGAATGAGCGTAAAAAAAGATCTGTTCATCTGCGTTTAGAATAAATAAAAGAGTTTGACTTGAAGATTCAGTGCGTGTCGACGATCGGGCAACGTGTTATAAAGATTTGTCGTGTCGGCTAAGGGTGTACGCTTCAAATAAGTAGCGTCGAATTCGAAGCCTATTTGATCAGACGTCCCGATAGCGTGCGCATATATGAGCGATACGCGTGTTTGCCAATGATGTTCCGACCGAAGCCGGTACGGAATGTACGCCTGTGCTTTTTCGAGGTGGGTATGTTCGAGCGGAACTTCATAACGGTGTTCGAGCGGGTGGCGAACACTGACCGACATATTGCAGTCGAGTTGATCTTTCGGTAGCGTCAATTGATAATTCAGTCCGATGTGATGTGCGAGCGCAGACGTAGCTGTCTTGAGTTTCGGCATGTCGTAACGGTCTTCATATCGATAGAAAACACTGCCGCCGTGTATGCCCCATGCGTGTGATGTAGAAGCTTTCCAGATTGCTTTCAGTTGCAGGTGCTCTGTCTGTTCGTTATGGTGGAACAGGTGATTGGTCCCGACTTGTACATAATCGTACAGGCTTTGTTCCTGATTTACTTTTTTATTTTCGTAAATGTTTTCTTCGCCTTGTCGAAAAGTAGTTTGTCCGTCGAGTTGAAAATAAAGGTCGACGAGTTTGCCAAGCGTTTTCTTTGCATGTAACTGATGTGACAGATAGTGAGACTTGGTAGCGTAAAGGTTCTTGAAAGAAGTTTCTTCCGACTGCATCCATCGGTAGTTGTACGACAGGTAAAGTGTCGCTTCGTTGCTCCCGTTGAAAGTCGGCAATAGATGGAAAGTAGCATCCGATCCTGCTCCCAGTATTTTATATTGGCGATGATAGTTATATCCCGATGTGCTCTCTTTACGGTTCCACTGCCCGAAGCCGTACGACTGTAAGAATCGATATGTGCTGACGGCGCTCGAAACCGAGATAGATTGTTTGTTGATTTCTGGATACAATCGTACAGACCATAACCATCTGTTGTTTATTTGGGCCATGTTCATTGCCAATCTGAACCAGTATGAGTAAACGGCTCGACGCGGTTGTGTCTCTTTTGCTGTGGCAATGCCCTCGTAAAAACCGCTGATGCCGTAATGAAAGTGCTTCTTCCGAGCACCCAAGCCGCCTTCGATGGTGTACCATTCGTTATGAATATCGTCCACACTGACGGTATCGGATACTAAATAAGGCGTGTAATCGTCAGGTCGCGTGGTATAATTGAAGTAAACATTGCGTTGTTTCTGCCGGCGATAAGCTACCTGTCCGTAGAGTGTTCCTAATCCTTTGATGCGCATATCTCCGCCAGCTACCACGTCTGCCGATGTATTGCGGTTGCCCTCTGTGTGCAAATAATCGCCGGTGAGATGTTGCATAACGAACGATGTCGACAACATATTGCGTTCGCGATGATTGATCGTATCCTGGCCGTTGAGCCAGTTGACCAATGTCGGGTGAAGCCTAAACAGATAGCGTTCGGCGTTTTCGAGATCGCTGTGGTTACCATCGGCATCGTTGTACGAAGTGGATAGCGGGCGCGTATATTTAGACAGGTTGTAGCGCAGATCGTTTTGTGCCTGACCGGTGCTGCAAGATAAGCAAAATAAACAGATAACTAATAGATGTCGCATGGGGTTGTTTCCTAAAAGACGTTTACGGTAAGTTCGGCGCCAAAGAAAGGTTTATGCCAGTCGCGCGCGGTTTTGTGATAGTTGTTTTTGTACTTCGGACTGGCCTGAATAATGTTATCTGCAAAGAACGAAAGCTTTATCCGCCGGCTAAATTCTTTTGTCAGTTTCAGATTCATGCGCAACGATATCGGAGTTCTTAATTCGTTGTATCGCGACGAATGGAAATCGCGGCGTAGCGAACTGAAAATATTTTGCGAGGCGATCATTTGTGGCGTGAGTTCGTTGATGCGCCCGTCGCTGTCTATAAAGTGTTGGGGATAGATGTCGACATCGGTTCCTAAACGTGATTTCTCGAACCAAACAATCTGTATGAAGTTGGTGAATATCAGTTTCAGTTTGGGCAGGCGTGTGTTGATCCACACGTTGGTGTTGAAATCTTCGGCATATGTCTTTTCGAACCCATCGTATATTCCGACATACGGATAGGGACGATCATTCTGCATAATGGTCGGATGGTACATGACCGGCACGCCGCTTGTGTATATCGTTTTGTAGTAAGCTCCGTTTATTTCGACCTCCGATTGAATCAGGTTCAATTGCGGAATGTGCAAACGATATTCGATACCGTGCTTGATAACCTTCGAGCTGTTGGTTGGCGTGCGCAATGCAACGAAATTGTGACACAGGTAAGAGTCGTAATCGTCTTTCTCGGGCTTCCCTTCTACAGGATACTTCAGGCGATAATAGTACATATACGCAACGGGCGAATAAGTGGTGAAATATTCTATGCCGCCGTTCATTTGTTCGTGAAAAGCGGTGAGAGAAAACGTAAAAAGGCTTGTCCGAAGATCCCATCCCAATTCTATTTTACGGTTCTTATTTTCGCGAATTCGGGTATTAGTCGGGTCTTGTATCTTGGTATAGGTAATGAGGCGTCGTTTGGCGGCCTCGTTAAAATAAGCATTGAGTACAATAAAGTCGCTGTAAACCCGATCGGGGTAAAGATAATCGGCCGATGGGAGTTTATTTTCTACGCCATAACCTATTCGCCATGTATTGCTCAACTGACCGGTCGACAAGGTATAGGCAGCTTGCAAACGCGGTTCCCATAGTATGCGCCCATGCAGAGTATAGTCGGATGGAAGGTTGAGCATCATGGTCTCGCGTAAACCTGTTTGTGTGTTCAGCTCGTGTTTTTTCCACTTGTATCGTAGTTTAAATTCGGCATAAGCGGCATGGTTGGCGATGGCGGGAATATCACTGTTGGCACGCGGCCGAATGAAATTGCTTGACGGATAGGGAGGTCTGTTTGGATCGACTACGGCTCCAAGGCCTCTGTTTTTAGACGATGTGACAGACGTTCCGGCCAATGCGGTAAAATGAAGATTGCTGCCGATGTTGCCGTATTTCGTTAATGTGAGTTGCCCGAAAAGATTCAAGGGCCGGTTCTCTATCCGGTAGAACGTGCGATAGGACTGGGGCAGATAGATACCTTCGCTTTCGCCTTCGACGGTCGACATCTGAAGCGGCGTGATACCTTGGTTGATTACCTGCCTGTTGTGGCGCAGCACATCGGTCGAATAGTCGGAAGAGGCGATCAGTTCCAATTCGTCGACGAGTTTCCAATTGGTAGTTGCCGTCATTTTAGCCGATAGCATGAATCGCTGATAGCGTGTATTGTAGTCTTCGTGATAAGTTTCTATTACGTCGTCGGTTTTATTGTTGTTGAACGAAGTGATGTAGCTACCGTTGACATTCATATCGATTTTCTTTCCGAACCATGTCAACTGATTATTCCAATTGGCTTGCGTTGTGATGCGGTTGTAGGCGCCTCGTGTATCTTCGATATTGCTTGTAGAGCGTACGATATCTGCTCCGAGATAAAGGGTGCCCAACTGTTTCGAGAGCATCAGTCCCTTTCCGATATACAACAGTTTGTTGAGCGGATCGAACTTCGCTCTTGCCCGAAGCGGACTTTGTCCTTGTTTCTGATTGATACGGATGGAACCGCTACTCAGGTTGCCTTCTTTTGCCGATGCGATACCGCGCCCGATGATAACCGATTCGATATGATCGGTCGAGATGGTACGCAGGTCTATGCCTGTGTTAACGCTGATGTTTCCTTCTTTATCGGTACTGCTATTGCCGGTAAAACCGGACATCTGTATGCGCAATCCGTCGTTCTGAACCGGTATGCCGTTGATGTTGATACCCATGCCGAAAGCCGTCGAGGCATCGGCCCCTACTTGCCGAGACGAGATAAGTTTGCGATTCTGCATGTTGTCGGAACCGATTTTGCCGCCTGGCAACAACTGAAAGATATCTTGTATCGATGTTGGTTGGATATATTCTAACGCCTCTTGACCGATCGACGCATCGCTTCCCACCTTGTTCTGATACTTGGCGGTAACGGTAAATTCGGCCAGTGTGACACTTTGCGGCGACAGAGCGATATCCAGTTTAGATAAACCGGCACGTACTATCAGCTCTTTCGTTGCATATCCCAGTCCGCTGATCTTCAGTTTTACGTCGTCGTTCCCGTCCAATTGCAGGGTATATTGTCCGTTGATGTCGGTGATCGATCCTTTCGACAAATCGGGCAGGTAGAGGCTGGCAAACGAGATGGGTTTGCCGGTAGATATGTCTGTGATACATCCCCGCAGTTGGTATGTTTTCTGTTGTGCCGCAGCGGCCGTACAGAATCCGATCAATAGGATGACAAACGATTGGAAACGCTTTGAACGATTGCCCATTTATAAAAGAAAGACACGGAACCTACAGCCTCGACGTTATTGTTTGGGCCGTATTTCCCGTGTCGCGGATAAACGATTAAAATTTACTTTTTAGGATAACTTTTTTGTCCATGTACAATGATTTCGAAATCGTCGGCGCTGTTGTTCGTATCTTGTACGGTAGCGGTTCCGGCGGCGTTGGTGATCTGTTTACGGTGAATAAACTGTCCGTCGAAACCGGAAAAGCCCGTGTTTATAAGAATGGCGCTGCGATCTACCCGATCGGGTAAAACTTTCATCATGAAAGCGTCTTTAGAACCGGTTTCTACGCCGTCGATCACGCTCGATACCGGAAGAAGCAGATAGTCGAGCTTCATGGTACCCATCGAGAGTGGCATATCCATTTTCACTTTGCTGCCCACCAGCTTGGCCCTCTCTGCTTTGCTGAGCCGAACCAGCATAATCGGCGTGTTTCCGGTATAGCCCCAGTTGAACGCTTCGTGTGCACTGTAGTCTACCAGCATGTTTTCTACTTCGGGATTGTCGGTAGTCATCGTTCCCGGTATGTAGAACTCGAGATCGGCGCCGCTAAGGTCTATGCTGTGAATCTTCGATTTGTCGATGACCTTTTTAACGTTATCGAATTTATGGTTGATAGCCGAATGAGCCAATACCAGCGATTTTCCGGGTTCTACTTTATACTTGCGTCCGTCGCCGGGAATGGTGTACAGCTGGCTGATCACGATCGTATCTTTTTTCAGGTATTCGGCCATGGGGCTGTCTTTCTCGTCGAGCGAATTGAAATTGCCGCAGATGGCGATAGACAGTCCGTCGGCATATAGTGCACGGTCGCTGACGTTGCGAATGGTGAGGTAGCTTTCGTAGTAAACATAGTTCCAATCGCCGTTATTATCGCCGTTGAAGTACAACTCGTCGAGCACAAATGATTTGTCGATAGAAGCGAGCAGCGGTGTAACTTTTATTTCGACTTTCGACGCGGCGCCGGCCACGGTCAGATTTTCGGTATGTCCGTACATGGTACTGGCTCCGTCGACCATGTCTTCGGCAACAATATTGTACGCCCCCAACGGTAGATTGAAAGTAGCCTTGCCTTGTGCGTCGGCCTTATCTTTGAATGTCGTGCCCGATTTCAGTTCGGTTACCGTTATCTGGAAATTGCTGAAGTCGCTGATGGCATCCGTTGATGTTAATTGAACGGTCAACGCGTTCAAAGATTCGGCTTTGTCATCGTTTGAACATGCCGTTGCCACGATAAGCGTTACAAGCAATAGCATGAGCGAATAATACTTTTTCATTCTGAGTTTTTTTTAATTAAAATGTTAGTGATGATTAATTGACGTGCAAAGATACCCTTTCGGGCCGCAAGTCACAATACCCAGTTGTTAGTAAATTGAAACGTTAAGGCGTCCTGGCTTCCGGATAGATACCATTGAGCGACTCAAAACCATCTTCCGGGTGTCAGACAATACTTTTGAGCGACTCAAAACCATCTTCCGGGTGTCAGACAGTACTTTTGAGCGACTCAAAACCATCTTCCGGGTGTCAGACAGTACTTTTGAGCGACTCAAAACCATCTTCCGAGTGCCTGACGGTGCTTTTGAGTGACTCAAATGAAGTTTCGACCTGCCAAGACCATTTTCCGATTCTGAACCGAGACATAAACTGAAAATATGATGTACCTTTGCGGCATGAAAAATATACGATATATGGGGCGCCGATCTGCTACAAACAACGACGTAACATGCGATACTGGCCGATGCAACTTGCTGCATATCGTAGTATTGTTGCTGGCATTCGTCTACGCCGCTTCCCAACAATTGTTTGCCATGCCCAAAGATACGCTTCTCGATGTTTCGACCGACAGTTTGCCGAAGGCGTATCGATACGATATCAAAGAGGCTTTCTATAATGACTTTTCGCACATCTCTTTGGAATTTATTGCTTCGGGATTTCTTATCAAATCGCGTAAGAAAGACTTCCGCGAAATGCGTCACTATTTTCAACCTACCTTTAAAACTACGTGGGATAACTATACGCAGTACACGCCTCTTGCTGCTACCTGGGCGTTGAATATTGCCGGTGTCGAGGGGCGCAGCTCGCTGAAACGGTTGGCTGTGAGCAATGCCCTCTCGGCGCTTACCATGGCCGCCATGGTCAATAGCCTGAAGTACTCGACGCGCGAGCAACGTCCCGACGCTACGTCGCATAATTCTTTCCCCTCGGGCCATACGGCCACATCGTTCATGGCCGCCACCATCCTGCACAAAGAGTATGGTTTGACGCGTAGCCTGTGGTACAGTTTTGCGGGCTATTCGGTGGCTGCTGCCACCGGCGTGTGCCGTATACTGAACAACCGCCACTGGATAAGCGACGTGCTGGTAGGGGCCGGCATCGGCATCATTTCTACCGATGTAGGGTATCTTCTCACCGATCTTATCTATAAAGACAAAGGACTCAAGCGACGCAACCGCGAAGAGCCGTTCGGTAGTCTGTCGAAACGTCCGAGCTTCTTAAGCCTGAGCGTAGAGATGGGAGCCGGTCCGAAGGTGCTCGAAACGCCCGAGGTGTACGATAATTATGACGAGAACCTGAAACCCTATGCCGCTGGAGACCCTCGTGGCGAAAGTCATCCTCTGGGGCTGAAGATGTATATGGGAACCAGCTCGGCCATCAATGTCGAAGGCATTTACTTTCCGCACAAATATTTCGGTATCGGCGGTCGCGTACGTGCCATCTCTATTCCTGTAACTGCCACGACAGATTTGTCGCAAGGCTTCAGATACGACATCAGCAAAGACGGAAAGATAGACGACGAGTGGAACAAGTATTTCCGCTTCGTCGGTATAGAATCGAGTCACATCGGCATGTTCGATTTCAGTGCCGGAGGCTACTTCTCGTTCCCGCTGAACAACAAATTCTGTTTGGGAAGCAAGCTGCTGGTGGGCAATCGATTCACCACCGACTATAAAATCGATGCCATCGTCGACGTCGATGTCAAGGGACTCAAGACATTTTACGCGGCGCTCGATCCGAACGACAAAAACTACTTCGACGAACCTGACGACAAAAAAGCCGTGCTCGAATATATCGATTCGTACGGCGACGGAAAGGGTGTGCACGAATCCGAATTCCTGACCATCAAGTTGAATCATGCTTTTATTTACAGTACAGGTCTGTCGTTGTCGTGGGCCTACAAGCCGGGAATGTTGCTGAAGGCGCAGATCAATTACGACTACTCGCAGCCCGAATATACTTACGAGCTGATCAACCGCTGGCAAGACAATGGCGACGGAATGCAGACATACCTCGTCGATACCTTCAAGCAGAGCACCAACATGCACAATTTGAGTCTGGGATTAGGCATGGCCATCAACTTCTGACTAAAAACAAAACATTTATCACCATCTGTAAACAACGAAACAATATGAGCAAACAGTTATCCTTCATCTTCATCGCCCTTGTCTGTTGCATCTTTGTGGCATGTACCGAAAAAAAAACGGCCACGAACATCATAGCCGAAAAACCTAAACCCGTTGAGAAAAAAGCGACGCAAAAGATAGGAGATTATCAGCAAACGATTGGTGTAACATGGCTCGGAACAACGTATCACATCGCTGTTGAGCGCCGCGCGGATACCGAACTGCCGCTGGCCGACGATGGCGCGGGCAACAAGTACTACGACAACCGGATAATGCTTCGCATCACTCGACATGACGGAAGCGAATTTTTCAGCCGAACCTTTACCAAAACCGATTTCGTGAACTACGTCGATGCGCATTACCGAAAGAACAGCGCGCTGCTCGGCGTGGTGTTCGACAGGGCCGAGGGCAACGACCTCTACTTTGCCGTGAGTATAGGGTCGCCCGACAAAATGAGCGACGAGTATGTTCCGCTGGTTATGAAACTGTCTCGTTTAGGCGCCATAACCGTGAGCCAAGACACCCGGCTCGATACCGCGAACGAGCGCGAACAGTCGCACATAGAATTGAATATGGCCGAAGAAGAGGGTATGTGATTCCACGCCCCCTCCGACCTATCCTTTCATCAGTTGTCGGTGTGCTGTTTCGAAAGCTTTGGGATATTTGGCTTGCAAACAAAGGTTGACCAGACAGTTGGCAACCAGTTCGGCGTTGCTTAAATCAACGCCGTTTTCTTTTGTCACTTCTTTGCCCAGGCAAACCTCCCATGTGGCGTTGAAACAGCTGTCTTCGGCTCCGACGAACGAGTGGTTGGGCTTGTCGCCGCTCAGCACCTTGTAGCGAATGACCTTGTTGGATGGTACCGGTTTCATGGCTATGAGCATGTCGTAAGCCTGTTTTAGCTGTTCGCGAAATTTGCTGGTTCCCGGAAACATGTCGTTGATGACGGGCATGATTTCGTCGAACTCGTAGGCTTGTAAAAGATGATTCAGTTTCATAAAAGACTCCGTGTTGTTATAGTTGTTGCAGTATATTCATCGCGATTACGGCACAAGCCTCTGCATCGGCCAAAGCATGGTGATGGCTTTGCAAATTGTAGCCGAAATGTGCGGCAACGGTTTGCAGCTGGTGGTTGGGCAGTTCGTGACGGAGCAAGCGGCGCGAAGCCATGAGCGTGCAGTAGAAAGGGTAGTCGGGATATTCCATCTGGTAGGCTGCAAAACATGCCTTCAGGCAGCTCTCGTCGAATGCTTTGTTGTGCGCAACCAACGGCAGGTATCGTATCATGGGGGCTATTTCGGCCCACACTTCCGGAAAGTCGGGTGCGTTGTCGGTGTCTCTTGCCGTGATGCCATGTATCTCTACGTTGTGCGGATGGTAGTAATTGGGGGAGGGATGAATAAGGTGATAGTACGAATCGGTTATCTTCCCGTTCTCTACTATCACCATACCTACACTGCAAACGCTCGTTCTGTAGCCGTTAGCTGTTTCGAAATCTATGGCTGCGAAGTTATTCAAAGGTTGCTGTCGTGTTCTTTTTTTATTGTTAGAATTTCGCCATTTTGATAGCGACCACAGCGCATTCGTCGCCTTTGTTGCCTAATCGTCCGCCGCTTCTGTCTTTGGCTTGCTGCAGATCGTTGGTGGTCAGCAGGCCGTAGATGATGGGAATTTCGCTGACGGCATTGAGCTGCGAGATTCCGTTGGTTACGCCTTTGCAGATATAGTCGAAGTGGGGCGTTTCACCGCGAATCACACAGCCCAGAATGATTACGGCATCGTAGCCGCCGTTCAGTACCATTTGGTGGGCGCCGTACACGAGTTCGAAACTTCCGGGCACCGTTCTCACGTGAATATTCTCGGGCAGTGTGCCGTGTTTCTCTAATGTAGAGATGGCTCCGTCGAGCAGGGCGCTGGTTATTTCGGGATTCCATTCCGATACCACGATGCCGAAACACATGTTGCTGGCGTCGGGAACTTTCGTTATATCGTAGTCGGACAGATGGTGTAATGCGGTAGACATATTGTTATCTTGATGCGCGTTCGATGTATTTGTCTATCTCTTGATTCTGCACGATCATGGCGTTGACATACTTTTTCTTGATGTCTTGGTAGATTTCCAGCGCATCGCTTTTTTTGTTCTGGCTTTCCAATAGTTTGCCTGCCTGTAGCAGGAAGGTGGGCGAGATGCCGTAGTTGAAGCCGTCGTCGGCCTTGCTGTCTGCCATTTTTGCGGCTTTTTTCAGGCAGTCTACAGCTTTGTCCAGCTCGTTGACGTGTGCGTAGGCGTTACCCAGGGCGCCCATTGCGGCAGGGCTAACCAATGCGTCGTTGGCGCTGTCGTAAGCGTCTAAATACTTTACGGCTTGTTTCCATTTGTTCAGGTTGGCATAGCACAGGCCGGCGTAAAGATTGGCTAGGTTGCCGGCATCGGTGCCGCTGTAGTCGCTTGCAATCTTGATAAAGACTGCGTATGTGCCCTTGTCGCCGTTCAGAGCCTTTTCGTAGTCGTTCATGTTGAAGTACTGTTGCCCTTTGCCTAACTCGGTACTTGCTTTTTCGGCGTGTGGATGAGCGACGTAAGCTTTGTAGAGAAACGCCCCGACGACAACGACGATAAGTGTTGCGAATGCCATAGCGATTGTCTTTTTGTGCTTGTCGAAGAAAACTTGTGTTTGATTGAGTGCATCGTTCGGTTCGATGGCTCCTTTCGGTTGTTTGTTTACCATTCTATTTTTTCGTTTTTTATTGTTTGCTTTGGATTGTTGCAAAAGTAAAGCATTTATCCCACATATTGAAATTAATCATATATTTTTTTCCTTTTTCATTTTCAAATGGCGTACCTTTGCAAAAGGCCAACGGCTGGCGTATCGTCTGTTGGTTATATTTCGTCCGTATGATACTTAAGAAAATATCGATTCTGAATTACAAAAACATCCGTGTGGCCGATCTGGAACTGTCGGCTAAGCTCAATTGTCTGATCGGAAAGAATGGCGTGGGAAAGACTAACTTGCTCGACGCCGTTTATTATCTGTCGTTCTGCCGCAGCGCCTTCAATCCGATCGACGCGCAGACGATTACCCATGATTGTGACTTTTTTGTGCTCGACGGAACGTATTTGAACGATTCGGGCGAAGAAGAGCGCATTTACTGCGGGCTGAAACGTGGTGCTAAGAAGCATTTCAAGCGTAATCAGAAAGAATACAAGCGGCTCTCGCAGCATATCGGACTCATTCCGCTGATCTTCGTTTCGCCGGCCGACACGCTGCTCATCGACGGCGGAAGCGAAGAGCGCCGCCGCTTTCTCGATATGGTCATCGCGCAGATCGACCGCTCGTACATCGAGATACTCGGCCGATACAACAAGGCGCTTACCCAGCGCAATGCGTTGCTCAAGATGGAACACGAGCCCGATGCCTCGTTGATGGAGATCCTCGAACAAGAGATGGCCGAACAGGGCGAGGCGATTTATGCGCGCCGCAAGCAGTTCGTGCAGGAGTTTATCCCGCTGTTCCAAACCATTTACAACCGCATTGCCGACCGTTGCGAAACCGTGTCGTTGCGCTACGTGTCGCATGCCCAGCGCGGTCGGCTGCTCGATGTTATCCGGCGCGACCGATTCAAAGACCGCGCCGTGGGCCACTCGCTGCACGGCATCCACCGCGACGACCTGGAGATGCTGCTTGACGGTTATCAGCTGAAGCGCGAGGGTAGCCAGGGGCAGAACAAAACGTATGCGCTGGCGTTGAAGCTGGCTCAATTCGATTTCCTGAAACGAACCGCCTCGTCGACCACCCCCCTGCTGCTATTGGACGATATCTTCGACAAGCTCGACGCCGAACGTGTGGAGCGCATCATCAGTCTGGTGGCCGGACCCGAATACGGACAGATTTTCATCACCGACACTAACCGCGACCATCTGGACAGCATCCTGCAGAACCATTCGTTCGACTACAAACTCTTTGTCGTCGATGGCGGTGAAATAACGGAACGCACCGCCGAGCTTTCTGGCAAAACCGCCGTTGTACCACCCACCGACGATTAAACCCTGCGGCCATGTTTAGACGAAAAGTACAGTCGTTAGACGAAATCCTACAGAAACTGCTGCGCGACGAAGGCCTCGAGCAGCCGCTGTTGCAGCGCCGCGTGGTAGACGCCTGGCCCACAGTGGTGGGCCGGACCGTGACCGAATACACCCGCACTTGCTTTATCAAAAACCAAACCTTGTTTGTAAAAATCGACAATCCTGCGCTTCGGCAAGACCTCTCGATGATGCGTTCGCAGCTTGTCAAGCGGCTCAACGAACAAGTCGGCGCGCTGATCGTTACTGATGTAAGGCTTTATTGAGCCGAATTCATTTGCCTCATTTCTTTATTTATTCCACTGTACAGTGCAATAAGGTAAATCCTTTCCACAAGAAAGTGACTTTCTTGGGCCTGAATCGTTTTTTAGCCTTATTAAACTAAAAATTTGTGGCTATAGAATGTGTTCGAGTTGTGTCAGATCGGTTAGGATGTAGGTGGGGATGCGTTCGTCGTAAATCTTGTCGATCCACCCCTCGCCTTTGAGCCATGCGGTTTGGCAGCCGAGTTTTCGGGCGGGTTCTACGTCTTTGTAAAAGCTGTCTCCTACGGCCAGTATGTTTTTCGGTGGTAGGCCGAAGGCGGCGATGGCTGCTTTAAAGATGCGTGTGTCGGGTTTGCGGATGCCTACAACGGAAGATTCTACGAGGATTTCGAACAGATAGTCGAGCCTGAACTCGCTCAGCACCTGCTGCATGTTGCCGTAGAAGTTCGTCACCAGTGCCATGGGGAATCGGGTGTGCAGGGCGGTGAGCATTCGGCGGTTGCGATCGATGGTGGTGGCGGTTTGGCGGTAGAGTGTTTCGGCGATTTGTTGGCGGAGGCGTTCGAGCGTTGCCTCGTCAGCGTCGAGTGCGCCCATGATGCAGAGCTGTTCGAGTTCGAGGCGCAGTTTCACGTCGAGCGTTCGGCCAAAGGTATAGTCGGGGGCGATCAGTGGCTTGCTTTCCAACGTGCGCTCAGCATGGATGTAGGCTTGCCTGAATTGTTGTTCGTCGATGGGCAGGTTGGCCTGTCGGTAGGCATGCCAGAGCATTTTGCCCCAGTGGCAGCCGTTGGTGTCGATGGTTCCGCCGAAGTCGAGTATCAGGGCGCGAACGGTAGGTTTGTTTCGGTTCATGGGATTGCGGTTGGGATTAACGATCGGCATAGCATTTCGTGTTGCTTGTGCATGTAGATGTAGAGTGCCTGCAGAAAGATGATCTCAAAGAGGAGGTAAACCCATGGGCAGCCGAGCATGCAGGTAAGATAGAGGCAGAGGGCGCGCACGTTGAAGGTGAGGATGTTGGTGTAGACCATCAGCGGTCGACTGCCTTCGATGAATCGTCGACGGAGCTGTGGGGCGAGCTGCCGACCATACTGTGCGAAGAAGCGCTGAAAGGCTGGTGTTCGGCGTTCCTGGTTTTTGCAGTAGGCGGCATAGTTGGCGTAGAACAGGCGTTTGAGCCATTCGCCTTTCGCGAACGATCGGTATATCGTGTGCTGCTGTTGGTAGCTGTCGAGCTCGCTTCCGCTCTCGCCGTTTACGAAGTACAGGTGTATCTGTCGGTAGTAATCGCTCAGCGAGCTTTGTTGCGCGTGGCAAAAGATACCGGCCACGACAGCCAGGGCCCAGATCAGCAAGCCCCACCGTGTGTTGGTAAACGGCATGGACTGCGATTGCAGGCGGAGGGCGATGGCAAGGTAGATACAGAAGAACCATACCTGGCCGGCGAAGCCGTCGAGCACGCGCCCCACGAACGAACGGCGGTCGGTAAGGCGGGCCAGCTGCCCGTCGGTGCTGTCGCATAGGTTAGCGAGCACCAGCAGCAGTACGCCAGCCGCGTTGTGGGCCGTATCGGTGAAGTAGAAACAGCGGGCGGCGGCGATGCCTAAGACGATCGACAGTGCGGTAACGGCGTTGGGGTGTACGCCGAGTCGCTTGAAGAGCAGGGCGAAGACGAGGCCCACGGGGCGTGTGAAATGCAGGTCGATCCACTCTTCGGTATCCCGCGATTTGATGGATGCCTGCAACAGTTCTTTGAATTTGCTCATATTCTTTCCAGTAATTGTGCAATGGCGTCTGCAGCTTCGTCTCTGCAGGGGCCGAAGCTGGGCCAGTCGTTGAAATCGATAATACTGAAACGGCCGCTGTGATCTACGATACAGTCGCCGCCGAAAATTTCTATGCCGATGGCGTTGGCCAGTCGGCAGGCCTCGCGGTGCAAGCTGTCGGGGCTGAAGGTGTAACCGCGTTCGGCCGTGTGCAGGCGGTACCAGCGAAAAAAGCTGTGGCCGACGCAATAGAACTTGATCAGATCGCCTTCGACGTGTGCACTTGCTATACTCGTGTCTATTCCTTTTCGGCGCCATTCGATTTTTCTTCGGCCCAGCTCTTGCTCGTCGTGGCAATAGATCACGTCGGTGTCTTTTTGTGCCAGTGCATCGCCTCGCTTTAGCCAATAGCCGTGCTCGCCTTTGACGGGTGGCATGGGGATTCGGTGTTGGCGCATGAGTTGTTCGATCTGACGGCGCGTACATACCTCTACGGCGTCGGGGCAGTTGACAACGCGTGCACCTTCGGCCATTCTTCGGCCCAGCAAGTGCAACGTTTGTGGCTTTCGGCCCATTGACAGGAAAATGTCGGCGCGGCACGCATCTGTCAGCTGCGCCTCATCTATTATCGGGACGTTTCCGCCCAGGCGACGTATTACAGCCTCGAGTATGGCTCTGTCTTTTTGCTCTGCGTTTAACGAGAAGATGAAATCGCGCCGAACGGCAATGATTTTTCGGTTCATGGTATTGTTTTGGGTTGTACGCCGGCCAGAAAACTCTCGGCCTTCATGATGTCTGCAGGGCGGTCGATGTCGAATATCTTTCCGAAGTTGTGCGCATATACGTTTCGGCCCTCGGCTATCAATGCTCGCTGAAAACTACGCATACGGTGTTCGCCGCGGCCGATGCATCGTTCCAGCGTTGCCCATACGCAGGGTTGTAGTGCGTAGATTCCGCCCGAGATGTAAGTGCACGAACGGTTGTGTGTGTCGAAGAAACCGGTGATGCGCATGCCGCTTTCTGTCGCTACGTACAGCGGTTTTTCGTCGTCTATATGATCGGTAACGCCCATCAGGGCATCGATGGCGTTTTGCCCGTCCTGGTTGAAGCTACGGATGTATCGGGCGAATTCGTTTTCGTCGAAAAGCGTGTCGACGGTCGTTACGCAGCATTCTGCGCGATCGAGCCATGGACGAAGTTCGCCGAGGCTGTGCATTGATCCGGCTGTTCGTCTTACGACGGTTCGCAACGGTATCGGCCGACTGCCGATTCGCTCCCGGGCCATCTTCTGCAAATAGGTAGAGACCTGAGGCATGTCGTCGCGACAGATCACGATTATTTCTTCGGCCCCGTTGTTCATAAAGATACGAATCAGCCGACGGATCAGCGGTTCGCCGCCTATCGTGATCAGCGGTTTCGGAATGTCTATTCCTTCGTGTTTCAGGCGCGATCCCTCGCCTGCTGCAATGACGGCATATTTCATTTTCGGTTTTATTCTTTACTTGTGCAAAGGTAGGCAAAACAGAGAAGCCGGAGCTGTTGTGCTTTGGCTTCTCTGTTTTCTGGCGATGTTACGATACGGTATATTTGGGCGAATCGCCGTACTTGTTTGGCATCGGCTGGCTGTCGAGCAGGCAAATGACGAACGTAACAAGGCCCGTTACCATCATAACAAGTCCCGAAGCAACGAGCACAGGGTCCGTAGATATCTTCATCACTGCTTGGGGGTTGGTATTGATATTCGAGAGCGTTTCGGCTATTCCGCTCGAATTGAGATACAGCGTATAGACAGCCATCGATAGGTAGCTGACGATTACCCAAAACTTGCTGGCGTTACGGTCTTGCAGTCGGCGCACAGTGATGGCCAGTGCGAAGAAATAAACGACGAGGTTTGCCACATCTGTGACGTACGGTGAGAAGATAGCTTTCCAAATGCTGCTCAAGATCAAATTGCAAATGAAGAAGGCCAGTATGAACCACCAAAAGCCTGAACGACGGGTACGACCGTTGAAATCGAAAAACTTGCTGCATCCGTCTTTCACTGCTTCTTGAAATGTAACCTGAGGTTTAGAATTTGCTTTTTCCATAATTGTAGATTGATAAATGAATATATAATATTGAACTAAAACCGATGTGTCTGCTAAAATGCCCGTCGTGCGCCTACAGTTTTACTGTTCGGATAGTAGGTCGGGCCGCAGTTTTCGAGTGCGCTCCATGGCCTGTTCCATTTCCCAGTCTTTGATCTTTGCCTCGTTTCCGCTGAGCAGAATGTCGGGCACTTTCCACCCCTTGTAATCAGCCGGGCGCGTATAAATAGGGGCTGAGAGCATGTTGTCTTGAAAACAGTCGCTCAGGGCACTCTGCTCGTCACTGATCACGCCCGGCACCAAGCGTACGATGGCGTCGGCCATGACGGCTGCCGCCAGTTCGCCGCCTGTCAGGACATAATCGCCGATGCTGATTTCTTTCGTAATCAGGTGTTCGCGGATGCGCTGGTCTATGCCTTTATAGTGGCCGCAGAGTATAATGAGGTTGTTGGCCGCCACAGAAAGTTCGTTGGCCATCTGTTGTGTAAAAGGTTCGCCGTCGGGCGAGGTGTAAATTATTTCGTCGTATGTTCTTTCAGCTTTCAGTGCGGTGATGCAACGGTCGATGGGTTCGCATTGCATCACCATCCCGGCAAGGCCTCCGTAGGGGTAATCGTCTACCCGGCGCCATTTGTCGAGTGTATAGTCGCGTAGCTGGTGCAGATGAATTTCTGCAAGTCCTTTCTTCTGGGCTCTTGCTAATATCGATTCGTTGAGGAATCCTTGAAACATTTCAGGCAAAACGGTAATGATGTCTATTCTCATAGTAGGGCAAAAATACGAATTTATCGTAAACGTCGGCCAACGGTCGAATTTAAATTATGTGAAAACACTTTTTAGTTCCGGAAAGCGGCTTCTCTCGAACATTTTGTACCTTTGTCTGCGCAAAACATTTTTCACTATTCGATATAATATCTTATGAAGACAATTTTTTTTCTTACGCTTTTGACGGTTTTCAGTTTAACGGCCACGGCACAGAATGTTCAGTTGCATTGCGATTTAGGCCACAGTCTGAACGGCGATTTGACGTCGCGTCCGTCAGTAACCACCACGGTCGAGATGTTCAAGGTAGACAAATGGGGAAGTACGTTTATGTTTACCGACCTCGACTATCAGCGCGATGGTGTGGCCGGAGCTTATTGGGAGATTGCTCGCGAGTTCAATCTCACGCACAACAAGCAATGGGCGGCACATGTCGAGTATAACGGTGGACTGACGTCGAATGAAGATTCGTGGAACGCGACGCGCTTTCAGCATGCTTTCTTGGCCGGCGGTGCATGGAACTGGCACAGTGCCGATTTCTCTAAAACGTTCTCGGTGCAGGCCATGTACAAATATTATTTCAAGAATCGGCATTACGATGCGCGCCCTTTCAGCGGATTTCAGCTGACCGAGGTGTGGGGTGTGAACTTTGCAAAGGGGCTCTGCACGTTCAGCGGTTTTTGCGACCTGTGGTACGATCCGAACGTGCAAGGCAAATGGATTCTGCTATCCGAACCGCAGTTCTGGGTAAATCTGAATCGGCTCAAGGGTTGGAAGGGTATTAACCTGAGCTTGGGAAGCGAGGTAGAAATCAGCAATAACTTTGTTTGGAATGACAAGGGGCAGAACAACAAGCCTTATGTCATACCGACGGTGGCAGCCAAATGGACGTTCTGAACGCATAAAAAACAGCCTTTTTCTTATTGAGCTGTGAACCGGCTAAAGAATTGGTCTTCCGAAATAATTTCGATGCCCAGTTCTTTAGCCTTTTTATTTTTGCCCGATGTCGAGTTTACATTGTTGTTGATCAGAAAGTGGGTCGATTTGGTTACGCCTCCGGTTACATGTCCGCCCTGGCTCTCGATGTATGCTTTCAGCTCAGCCCGGTTTTTGTAACGTTGCACTTTGCCGGTAATGACAAAGATCAGTCCTTTGCACAGATCGCCTTCGCTTTTTTTCTCCTCTTGTCGGATGTTCAGCAAGGTTAAAAGGCGTTCGACGGTGCGTCGATTCTCTTCGTTTCTGAACCATTTGACAAACGAGGAAGATTTTTCGGGACCGATGCCGTCGATGGCCGAGAAGATGCCGGCTTCGTCGGCTTCTACCGCTTGTTTTATCAGTTCGTGCAAGTCGAAGATCGAAAGCAGTCGGTTGCATACGTCTATACCGCACATCGGGATGGCCAGTGCGTAGAGAAATTGTCGGGCTTCTACGTTTTTCGATTTTTCTATCGATTGCAGGATATTGCTGGCCGACTTTTTACCGAAGCCGTCGATTGTGGCCAGCTGCTGCACATATTCGGCCATGTGGTAAATATCGTCGTAGGTTTGCAGCCAGCCGAGGTTGATGAATTTGGCGAGTGTCAACTCTGAAATGCCATCGATGTCCATGCCGTCTTTCGATACGAAGCGGGCGAACTTTTTGAGTTGTTTGGCTGGACAGGCTTCGTTCAGGCAGTGAAGCGTGCGCGTATGGCTGACGGCTCTGGTTTTTATTTTGGTTTCGTGCCGGCAAACGGGGCACAGAGCGGGTATCTCGAGTTGGCCTACGGGTCTGCTTACGCGTATTACTTTCGGGATAATTTTGTTGGCTTTGATAACCGATATCAAGCTTCCGGCGCTGCCGATGCCCAGTCTTTCGCACTCGCTGATGTTACATAGCGACGCTCTTTTTACGATGGTGCCTTCTAATTCTACCGGATTGAAAACGGCCACCGGCGATATCGTTGACGTTGCACACGACCATTCGATGTGGTGGAGTACGGTATCGGCGGCTTCGTCTTGCCACTTAAAGGCCAGTCCGCCGCGCGTGGCATGGTGGCCGGTGATGGTGCCTGTAGCGGCGAATTCGGTATCATCGAACGAAACGACCAGGCCGTCGACGGGGAATGGGTTGCTTCTGTCGGTAACTCTTTTGGTCCATTGTGCAATGACTTTCGTTACTTGTCTGAGCGATGGATGGTCGATCAACTCTCTTTCCACAACGTCGAATCCCTGTTCCGAGAGCCAGTCCATCCGTTCGCCCCACGAGTTGATCGGTTGGTCGGTATATACCAGCGTGAACGGAATCCATTGGATGTGTCGCTGCTTTACTTCTTCGACGTCTTTCAGGGTGAGCGATCCCGACGCCAGGTTGCGTGGGTTGGCGTATGCTTCGTCTGCTTCGATGTTGAACTGTTCGAAGTCGGCATACGATATGACCGCCTCTCCGCGTATCACGGTGTGCCCTTTGGCCTCGATGTGTGCCGGTATACCTTTGATGGCCGATGCCAGGTGGGTGATGTTGGTGCCGATGCGGCCGTTGCCGCGCGTCACGATTTTAGATACCTCGCCGTTGTCGTATGTTACCACGAGCGTCAGGCCGTCGAGTTTCCACGACAGCCATATCGGTCGGCCTTCGGTCCATCTGACCAGTTCTTCGGGGGCTTTCGTCTTGGCCAGCGAAAGTGTGGGAAACTCGTGCTCTTCTTTCTGGCCGTTGCTGTTGCCGTAAGAGACGTTTTGTGTGGGACTGTTCGGAAGTATGATTCCCGACTGTTGTTCCAACTGTTTCAGTTCGTCGAATTTCGCGTCCCATTCGAAATCGCTCATCAGCTCGCCCAGTCCGTTATAATAACTTTCCGATGCGTGGTTCAGCAGTTCTACCAGTTGCTGCATCGTTTGTTGTACGTCTTGTTCCATAATACTATTTCCTGTTTTTGCAAAGGTAAGGAATTTATCCTTTTTGCGTGCGTCTTAATTTGCTTTAAACACGTCGGTTATTATCGATAAAATAGTATTTTTGCAGAAAAATCAGCAATTGATATGTCCATTGTAATAGGAGTAGATGTAGGAATCAGTACGACGAAGATCGTCGGAATCGACGGGCAGGGCAGCGTCGTTGCCCCCATCCGCATAAAGGCTACCGATCCGGTAACGTCGCTTTACGGCGCTTTTGGCAAGTATCTGTACGATAACGGTATTGCCCTGAACCAGATAGAACAGGTGATGATTACCGGTGTGGGTTCGGCTTATATCGACGGCCCCATCTACGGGTTGCCTACGCTCAAGGCCGAAGAGTTTATTGCCAACGGCCTCGGTGCTCGCTATGAGACCGATTTAGACGATATGATTGTAGTAAGCATGGGCACCGGAACGAGCCTGATACAGTGCAAAGGCCACGATATTCGGCATATAGGCGGCATTGGGCTGGGCGGCGGCACGCTGATCGGCCTATCGCGCATCATGCTCAAGACCGACGATATTAAGCAAATATCGATGTTGGCCATGCAGGGCGATGTCTCGAATGTTGATGTGCGCATCGGCGATATCAGTCCCAATCCGCTGCCCAATTTGCCGAAAACGGCCACGGCTTCGCTTTTCGGCAATGCCAGGAGCAACGCCTCGCGCGAGGATATTGCCTTGGGAGTGATTACAATGGTACTGCAAACCATCGGTAGCAGCGCCATCCTGGCCTCGTTGGGCAGCGGCATCAAAAACTTTGTACTGATAGGCAATCTTACGCTTCTGCCCCAGTGCAAGGACGTTTTTCAAGGGATGGAAAAGCTGTACCATGTACATTTCATCATTCCTAAACACAGCGAATTTTGTACGGCCATAGGCGCGGCGCTTTCGTTTCTCGATAATAAGAAACAATAATACCTGCCGAACCTTCTCTCGTCTTATTTTTCTCGTCATTGCTCCACGCAATGAGACCCAAAAACTCAATCGACAATGTTGCTACTTGTTTTCATTGCGTCTTTTTATAGCTGATCATAGCCCATATATCGATAACTACGGCAAAAACGGTTAACAGTAGCAGGTGGGGATATACGCCGGTCAACGATCCGCCGCGAATAAATACCGTTCGCATGGCGTCTATAAAATAGCGCAGGGGATTGAACAGCGTAAGCGTTTGTGCCCAATGGGGCATACTGCTTACGGGGGTGAACAGGCCGCTGAGCAACAGGAAGCAGACCATGATGAACCACATAACGAACATGGCTTGCTGCATGGCATCGCTGTAGTTGGACACGATGAGTCCGAGCCCGCTGAAGATGAGTACCAGCAGCATGGCCAACAGAAATAGCAGACCGATGTTGCCGGCTGGCGTAATGTCGTAGACCAGCCATGACAGTACGAAGCATTCGGCCAGTACGAACATCGCGATGAGCCAATAGGGAATGAGCTTGGCCAAGATGAAGTTGAATTTCGTAACAGGCGTTACATTGATCTGTTCGATAGTGCCGGCCTCCTTTTCGCTAACGATATTGAGCGCAGGTAAAAATCCGCACAGCATGATGATGACCATCGACATCAAGGCGGGTATCATAAATACCTTGTAGTCTTTATGCGGATTGAACATCGCAACGGTGGAGAAGGGCGAGGACGAGGGTAGCTTTTCGGTCAGGTTGCGGCCGACGATATTGGTCAGATAAGCCGTTCCCATACCGCCCTTCGTTCCGTTCACGGCGTTGGCAGCAATCATTACTTGCGGCGCGACACTGTTCTGCCTGTCGCGTTCGTAGTTCGGCGGAATAACCAGTATCACATCTGCATCGTTCTTCTCGACGGCTGCCAGTGCCTCTTTATAGTTGGCCGAGATGCCTTTGAACTTGAAATAGGCCGATGCCTGTATCTGTCCGATCAGTTTTTGCGACAGCACAGAGTGGTCGTTGTCCACAACGGTGATGTAGATATTCTTCACCTCCATGTTCGTAATCCATGGAATAACAAGCATGATGAGCAGGGGGAAGAGAAGAATGAGTTTCGGCAGGAACTGATTGTGACGTATTTGTATCAACTCTTTTTCGATAAGATAGGGCAGTATCATGACAAACGGATGTTGAATTGTTTAAGTGCAATGATCAGCAACAGCGTTGCCATGCCGATGAGAACGACGAGCTCTTTCCGAATCATTTCGGCGCCCACGCCCATGATCATCAGTTTGCGCATGGCCGAGATGTACCATCGCGCGGGTATCGCGTCGGAAACGTATTGAAGCAGGGTGGGCATGCTCTCGACGGGATAGATCATTCCCGAGAGGATAAGACTGGGTAAAAGCAACAGCATGCCTGACATCAGCAGCGCGACAAGCTGGGTTTGCGCCACGACGCTGATCAGTAGTCCTAACGACAGGGCCAGCAAAATATAAATCAGCGATACGCAGAAAATAAGCAGAAGGCTGCCAGAGAGCGGCACGGCGAGGATAAATTTGGATATCAGCAGTATGCAGATCAGTATCAGGACGGACAGCGCCATGTAGGGAATGGCCTTGGCAATGATTATGATCAGCGGCTTTACCGGCGATACCAAAAGCACCTCCATCGTGCCTTTTTCTTTTTCGCGAACGATGCTTACCGAGGTCATCATGGCGCAAATGAGCATCAGAAGCATGCCCATGATGCCGGGTACAAAGTTGTAGGCACTCTTCATCTGCGGGTTGTAGAGCAGCTTTGTGTCGACGATGGTGCGGGCGCCCGTTTGGCCTTTCGGTGCCAGCTCGCTGCGGATGATTTGTTGTGCATACGAGGTTTGCTGCTCAGCCATGTTGGGATCGGCATAATCGGCGATGATTTGTACGCCGACTCGCCCGTCGTAGCGGTGCCGGGCAAAATTGTTCGAGAAGACGATCGCCATATTCGCTTGATTGGAAGATAGCAGGCGGCGGGCCTGTTCGGGCGTTTCGACCCGGTGAGAGATGACGAAATACTCGGATGCTTCGAGCCTGTCGACGATCTTTTGCGTCAGCTTGTCCATAGACGAAGTGACGATGGCCACTTTTACGTCTTTAATGTCGGTGGTGATGGCGAAACCGAAAAGTAGCATCATCACGATGGGCATACCGAACAGAATGAGCATTGTGCGCCGGTCTCTGACGATATGTTTCGTTTCTTTGATGATGAATGAAATAAACTGGTTCATGCTTCGCAATGTTTGATGGTTATTCTGCTCGTTTGGCTTCTCGTGCCAGCAAGGTAAACACTTCGTCCATATCGTTGCAGCGATAAGTCGTTTTCAGTTCGGAAGGCGTGCCCATGGCCCGTATCTTTCCGTCGACCATAATCGATATTCTGTCGCAGTATTCGGCCTCGTCCATGTAATGCGTCGTGACGAATACGGTGATGCCGCGCGTCGAAGCATTGTAAATCAGCTCCCAAAATTGTCGTCTTGTTGCGGGATCGACGCCGCCTGTGGGTTCGTCGAGAAATACCACTTCGGGTTCGTGGAAGATACTTACCGAGAAAGCCAACTTCTGTTTCCATCCCAAAGGCAGGTCTTTGACGATGGTATGCTGATGTTCGGTAAACTGTAGTCGGTGCAACAGCTCGTCGGTTTTCTTTGCAATGGTTCGTCGGTTCATGCCGTAGATGCCGCCGAAGAGCTTGATGTTCTGTGCTACGGTCATGTCTTCGTACAGCGAGAACTTTTGACTCATATATCCGATGTGCCGTTTAATCTGTTCGGATTGGGTTGTGATGTCGAAGCCCCCGACGGTTCCTGTTCCGCCGGTCGGTTTGCTCAGTCCGGTCAGCATACGCATGGCCGTTGTCTTGCCCGCTCCGTTGGCTCCCAGAAAGCCGAATATTTCGCCCCGTCGTACGGTGAAGCTGATATCGTCGACAGCATGGAAAGTACCGAACGTCTTGACCAAATGGTTCACCCGTATCACGTCGTCTCGTTGCGCGTCGGCGCTCGTCGTTTGTCTTTCGATCGATTTCGGGTTGAAGATGTCGGCATACTTTGTCAGAATCTGCTCGGGCGTATCGATGTCTTTTATTTTGCCTTTGTCCAGGAATGCGATTCGATCGCAGCATCTGATCTCGTTCAAATAAGGCGTAGCGGCCACGATGGTAATGTTTCGTTGCTTCAGCGTCAAAAGCATTTGCCATAGTTCTTTGCGCGAAACCGGGTCGACGCCTGTCGTGGGTTCGTCTAAGAACAGAAGGGTTGGTTGATGAATCAGTGCACAAGAAAGCGCCAGCTTCTGTTTCATTCCGCCCGAGAGGGCACCTGCTCTACGATGCTTGAAACTTTCTATTTGCGAATAAATGACTTTTATGCCTTCGTAGCCTTGAGCGATGGTCGTGTCGAACAGGTCGGCAAAGAACTTCAGATTCTCTTCGACCGTCAGATCTTGATACAGCGAAAATCTGCCCGGCATATAACCGACCCGCCGGCGAATGTCCTTATACTGTTGCACGACATCGTAGCCGTCGATTTGCAAGGTTCCCGAATCGGCCAGCAATAGTGTTGCCATGATGCGGAACAGTGTTGTCTTGCCAGCACCGTCGGGTCCGATCAGGCCGAACACTTCGCCGCGCTTTACATTGAACGTCGCTCCGTCTAAAGCTTGAACCCGACCGTAACGTTTCGAGATGTTGTTTACTTCGATAGCGTTCATGACATGCTACAGTTTCATTTCTCCGTACATGCCGATCTTGATATAGCCGTCGTTCTTGACGGCAATTTTTACGGCATAGACCTGATCGGCGCGTTCGTCGTCGGTCAGTATGGTTTTAGGTGTGAATTCGGCCTGAGCTGCTATCCAGGTTATCGTTCCGTTGTACGACTTCCGTTTGCCGGCGCCGTAATCAGTCATGACCGTAACTTGCTGGCCGAGTTTTACCTTTTCGAGCTGTTGCGAGGTGATGTAGGCGCGTAGGAACATGCGTTCGGTGTCGGCCACCTTGAACAGCGGTTTTCCGACGACGGCGAACTCGCCCTGCTCCGTATATTTTTCAAGGACGATGCCCGAGATGGGCGATGCGATATGGCATTTGGCCAGTTGGTCCAGCACCTGATACTTCTGAATGTCGGTAGCGCTGATCTGCGAATTGAGCGTGCGTGTGCTGTTATCCAAGGCGGAAAGTTGGGCCGCTAACTGTCGGCGCAATACGCTCACGGTCGACGCGGCATCGTCTAACAGTTTGCGATTAGCAGCGCCGTCGTTAACCAGACTTTCGAATCGTCTACGCTCTTGTTCGGCTTTCCTGATCTGCTGCTCCAGGGCGGCAATCTGTTTCTTTACATCGGGTCGCTGATGGGCAATCGAACTAGCGGTGGCGCCCACCTGCCGAGCCTTCAGTGCCAGTTGCACGGTATCGATCAAGCCTATCTGCCGGTTTTGCTCCACGGCCGCGCCTTCGTCGATATCGAACCGTATCAGTCGGCCATTCTGTTCGGCCGATACGACAATTTCCGTAGCTTCGAATATGCCTGTGGCGTCGTACGGCTTTTTATGCGACGAGCACGCCGACAGAACGATCGTTCCGAGTAGTATAATGTTTCTTGTTTTCATATCAGTTGTTGTTGATGTTCTTTAATTGATAAATTTCTTGCAGCAATTGTATCTCATGAATTGCCTTTTGCTGTCTGGCTTCGCCCACTGCATTGACATCGCGCAGCATTTCGTTAACGGTTTCGGTTCCGTTTTGCACTTTGACGATCGATTTGGCGTGTATGTTTTCTCGCAAAGCAATGATACGTTCGTCTTGCTCGATTTTTTGTTTCAGATCGTTCACCGTGCTCTGCGTGCCCGCCTGCTGTAACCTCAGGTTGAAGAGAAACGTCTCGCGTTCGTTGTCTACCGTTTTCCGTTTGGCCGTTATGTTCCGGATGTCGTTTTTCCGTGTGTAAAACGGGTCGATACTCCAACTCAGCGTTACGCCTGCCGCCAACATCTCGTTCTTCATCAGGCCCATCACCTTGTTGTGATACATGCCCAAGGCGAATGCCGACAGCTTGGGCCGAAGCTGTGCGTCGAGGGCTTTGCGTTGCTGGTCGAGCAATTGTTGCTGTGCCCCGTAGTACTGTAATTCGGGCCGATGAATGTCGTTATCGCCCCACGGTTCGGTCAATACGGGGCTTATCAGCGTATCGCGCTCTGTGAGCTGTTGCCCGATAAACATGCCCAGCATCTGTCTGTAAGCTTGTCGAGAGATGACGATGCTGCTCTTTTGCTGTTCTACTTTTATTTGTTCAACCGCAACGGCGTCTACATCCGACTGATTTGCGAGTCCCTCTTTCTGCATGCTTTCGACGGTGTGCCGAGTCAGTTCCAGGTCATTTTGCAACAGCTTGACTTGTTTCAGGCGTTCGTCGAGCATCAGGATGCCGAAAAACAGCTGGTCTACGCGCCGATTGATGTTGTACATCCTGACGTTCAGCTGATGCTCGTCGACGGCCGATTGCGCCTTTGTTATTCGTTTCCGGGCCGCCGTGGCACCGCCGTCGTACACCAGTTGGTTGATCTGCAGGCTGGCGTTCAGCAGATGATTCTTCATCTCGCCACCGCTTACGGCGCTCAGTTGTGCCGGCAGGTCGAGCACATCGGTAAAGGTATTGGCCCCTAAGCTGGCCTGAACACGCGGTAGAAACGCCGCCGACGCATTGGCCAGCGTATATTGTTCGGTTTGCCGAACCCAGTCGTATTGTTTGATGACCGGATACTGCCCGCGCGCCATTTCGTGGCATCGGTCTAACGTGAGCTGGGCAAAACCGTGCGCCGAAAGGGCGGATAAAAGAACTAAAATGAGTCTTCGTTTCATAACTTACATCTTCTGTTTCAGCGGCAAAGATATGCACCGAATTCGTGCCGTGCGTTATCCTTTGTGATATAAAAATGTTCTGATGGTACGATGTTCGTTTTTTCCGAACCGAGTCGACTTTATTTATTATCTTTGCGTCGTTTCCTCAAGTTTTAAAAAGATGCAGAATAAACAGCCGCAACATATCTCTTTCGCACTTTTTCGCGATATGGTAAACCAAGAAGATGCCTCGCTCTACGATGTCAAGCCTTTTATCGGTCACGGCTTCGCTGTGGTGCGCAATGTAGTACAGATTCTGCGCTCTATCGTGGCGCAAGGCATACCGATCAGGCTCGACGATATGCGTTGTGGCTGTGTAACCCGGGGCTGGGCCGACGTGCTGATCAATCTTCAGCCCTACTATGTTGCCGAAGGTGCGTTGATGTTCATCGGGGCCGGCAGTATCATACAGGTGAATCGGTTTTCAGACGATTTTAATTTAATGGGATTGACCGTTACGAATGATTTGCTGAATGTATGGATGCACGGTCAGGTTCCGGTTGTGATGCAGTCTAAGATGACGCAGATTCAACTTTATCCTACCGTCGACGAACGCAATTTTTTCGTCAGTCTGTTCGATTTGTTATGGGCGGCCGTGCACCAGACGGATAGCGAATCGCCGCTGACAGGCTATCTGACCGGAGCATTGATACATACCTACGAGCGTCTATATTTAAAGTATTCGAAGGAAGAAGCCTGTCGACCGTCGCACGAGCGAGAAGTGTTCGAGTCGTTTATCCGTTTGGTAAATGCTTCGAACGGTGTAGAAAGGCGGTTAGACTATTATGCCGCCCAACTGCATTTGACGCCGCGCTATCTCGGAACGATCGTTAAACAGGTGAGCGATGTTACGGCAAAAGAGTGGATAGACCGTGCTGCCATTATGCAAATCAAGGTGCTGTTGAAGCACAGCGATAAACAGATTACGCAAATATCCGATCAACTCAGGTTTGCCAACGACAGCTTTTTCTGCAAGTACTTCAAACGGCTAACCGGTTTGACACCTAACGAATATCGTTCGGGCCAATAATTGTTGTCCAAATTTTAGCAACCGAACGAAAAAATGCTGGAGCGTCACGCTCCAGTCACTTTTCGGTCAAAAACACATCAGAGCGTGACGCTCCAGCCACTTTTCAGCCAAAAACACATCAGAGCGTGGCGCTCCAGCCACTTTTCAGCCAAAAACACATCAGAGCGTGACGCTCTAGCCACTTTTCGGTCAAAAACACATTAGCGCGTGGCGCTCTTGATCATTCCCGAACGGGAACATGCTAGCGCGTGGCGCTCTTGATCATTCCCGAACGGGAACACGTTAGCGCGTGACGCTCTTGACCATTCCCGAGCAGGAACACGTTAGCGCGTGACGCTCTTGACCATTCCCGAGCAGGAAATGGCTTTCGGGAGTTTCCGCCGCCCGTTTCCGAAAACCTTTGCTTGTGCGGCATCCTATTTTTCAGTACCTTTGCATCGGGTCGGGCGCACCTTTGCACCCCACCTGTAAAATATGGAACGAATGAAACGAATAACCATAGCTATCGATGGCTTTTCATCGTGCGGTAAGAGTACAATGGCTAAAAACCTGGCCAAAGCATTGGGATATGTGTATGTCGATACGGGGGCCATGTATCGGGCCGTGACTCTTTATGCGCTTCGGCACGGACTGTTGGCATCCGATGGTGCGATAGATACCGAGCGGTTGCGGCAAGAGATGGATGGGATAGATATTTCGTTCCGGTTGAATCGGTCGACGGGATGCCCCGAGACGTATCTCAACGGCAAGCTTGTAGAACGCGAAATCAGATCGCTTGAGGTTAGCTCGCATGTCAGTAGGGTGGCTGCCCTGCCGTTTGTGCGCCGGGCGTTGGTGGTTCAACAGCAACGGATGGGCGAAGGAAAGGGTATCGTGATGGATGGCAGAGATGTGGGTACAACCGTTTTTCCGAATGCCGAGCTCAAGGTGTTTGTTACGGCCAGCGCCGAGGTTAGGGCGCAACGACGGTTCGACGAACTGCGGCAAAAAGGGATGCCGGCCGACTATGACGAAATATTGAAGAATGTAATCGAGCGAGATTACATCGACTCGCACCGCGACGTTTCGCCCATGCGTAAGGCCGACGATGCCGTTGAACTGGATAACAGCCGTATGACCGTCGACGAACAGCAGCAGTGGCTCTTGCAGAAGGCCGAAGAAAAGATAGGCCTTGCCGATGGAGAGGATTAGAATTGGTAGGCGGTGTTGATGAGCAGCGAACGGCTCGACACATGGTATTTGCCGTAAGCCAGATTCAGCTTGAAGCGCTCGAGCCGAATGCCCGCACCTAACGAAAGACCTGCCCCATGATTGCTCTCCTCGTCGGCACTGACGATATTCATTTCGTCGGCCAGCCTGAAGTTGTATCCCCCGGCTACGTAAATTTGTTCCGACAACCGAATATCGATACCGAATACCAGATGCTTGATGAATTTTTCATGTAAATCGTTCAGGTTTACCAGCGTGGCAGATATGCTGAAAGGCGTGTTGGTAAGCCGTTTGCTAATACCCATCTGCACATCTAACGGCATTCGCTCGTACGCTTCGTTGTACGCCTCGAGTTGTCCCCCGAGATTTTTCGCTACGACCGACACCGACCATTCGCGGCTGTCGTCGTAATAATTAAGACCGAGGTCGATACCCATAGCCAGCGAATGGTATGCGCCGATGTACGACGTGATAAACTTAGCTGTAATACCGCCGGCCAATCGGTCGGTCAGCATGTACGAAAAATAGCCCGCCAACGCCAGATCTTTAGCCGAGAACTCGCCTAAGTGTAGATTGCCCGGCGTGGTATGCTTCATGGTTCCGTAGTCGATATACTGTGCCGAGAGAGCCACCGAGGCTCTTTCCCTCAACACTCTGTTGAACGATGCGCTCATCATGTTGACGCCAGACATATAATTCATGTAGTTCAGATTCAGTGTTTTGTCGCTGACCGAGCTTAACAGCGCCGGATTGTGGAAAATCAGGGTCGCGTCGTCTTCGATCAGCGAGATATTCTCGCCGCCCAGGGCTGCAGCATGTGCGCTGATAGGCAAGCGCAGAAAATTATACTCGGTCTGGCTCTCTTGCGCGTTAACGGTGCCGGCAAGGCATATCGACATAACAACGAAAGCGGCTTTTTTCATATCATTCATCTAAATTGTGCGCAAAGTTACGACTGTTCTCGGCAGAACTTGCTACCTTTGTCTATCATTTTTTGTTTGTTGAATAACGGAAACATCATGTGTTTATTGTCGGGGAATTCTCCTGTTCGTTTTCAGCTCAATCGTCAGCATTTTGGAAAATAAAAAGACACATACGGCCGATCCGGAAGAAAAAAGAATTACCGGTTTTTTGTTAGGCCTGATTCTTGTTCTGTCGCTCCTGTTCGTGGCCTTCGAGTATAACAGTCGGCCGGCCGGCAGCTCGTCGCGCGCTGAAAATCCGGACGAACTGTCGCAGGATATCGAACTGCATCCCGCTTTCGACAGCAAAGAAATGGTCTCTGCCGCTCCGGCGGTTACGCGGCCTGCCGTTACCGAACGTATCAAAGCCGTGGAACGGCCGTTGAAAGAACAGATAGAACGCCTCTCGCCCAATACGGCCGATCCGCTGCTCAGCGGCGACGGCGAAGCCCAGGCTCATGCAACGAATGCGACCGAGGCACTGCCCCGGTTGCCGCTGAACAGCGATCCGCCGATCAGCTTCAGAGTGGTAGAACAGTTGCCCGAATTTCCCGGCGGCGCCTCGGCGTTTATCCTTTGGCTCACTCGCACACTGCAATACCCCTCGGCTGCACAAGCGCAGAATATACAAGGCAAGGTTGTGGTCTCGTTTATCGTAAACAAAGATGGGAGCATTGCCGATGTGAAGCTCGAAAAACCACTGCATCCGCTGTTGGATCGCGAGGCCTTGCGCGTAATACGCATGATGCCGAAGTGGAAACCCGGGCTGCAGAACAATCAGCCGTGCCGCACGATGGTGGCCGTTCCAGTGGTCTTTAAAATTTAATTGATACGCAAACGAAAGCATAACTTTATGATGTCAGCAGAAGAAATATTGAAGCTTATCAATGATCAACTCGATCGGCTCTCGGCCGAAAGAGAACCCAGAAACCTGTACGAACCGATAGCCTACGTGCTCTCTTTGGGTGGGAAACGTATCAGGCCCGTGCTCATGATGCTGGCTTACCAGCTCTATCAGGATCGGCCCGAAGATATCCTGATGCCCGCCTGCGCCATAGAGACGTACCACAATTATACGCTCCTGCACGACGATCTGATGGATCAAGCCGACTTAAGACGCGGACATCAGACCGTACATCGCCGGTGGGATGCTAATACGGCTATCTTGAGCGGCGACTCGATGCTGGTGCTGTCGTATCAAAGAATGCTACAATGCCGGAACGATAAGTTGAAAGAGGTCGTCGGCCTGTTTACCGAAACAGCGCTGGAGATAGGCGAGGGGCAGCAATACGACATGGATTTCGAGCATAGAAACGACGTGACCGAAGAAGAATACATCGAAATGATTCGCCTGAAGACCAGTGTTCTGTTGGCCTGCTCGCTGAAGATCGGTGCCATTCTCGCCGATGCCCCTGCCGAGGATGCCGACAACCTGTACCGTTTCGGCGAACAAATCGGCCTGGCGTTTCAGCTGCAAGACGATTATCTTGATGTTTACGGCGATGTTAAAGTGTTTGGAAAAGTCATCGGAGGCGACATTATCAGCAACAAAAAAACGTATATGCTGATCAATGCATTCAATCGGGCAAATGATGAACAGCGCGTTGAATTGACGCGTTGGATGCAATTGAAAACGTTCGACAAGCAGCAGAAAATCGATGCTGTTACCGCACTTTATAACGCCATAGGAGTAGACCGCCTGGCCAAGGAGAAGATGGAGTGGTACTTCGAGCAAAGCAAAAAATATCTCGCGTCCGTGAACGTGCCCCAAGAAAGGAAAGCCGAATTGACAGTTTATGCGCAAAAGATGATGAACAGAAACTATTGAGCCATGAGAGATACGTCCGAAAACAATCGATTTACATTCGTCGACACGCATGCCCACCTCGACGGCGAAGAGTTCAGAAACGACCTGCCCCAGGTGATAGAACGTGCCACCCGCGCCGGTGTCGACAAAATATTCTTGCCCGCCATCGATCTGGGCCACCTGCCCGATGTGCTGAACGTGAGCCGAATGTTTCGCCAGCGGGTCTATCCCATGATCGGCCTGCATCCCGAAGAGGTGCGTGAAGACTGGGTCGAGGTGCTCGCCGAGCTGAAACGGCAGCTGCAAAACAACCTTTCGGGCCAGACCGCCGATCCGCGTTTTATTGCTGTGGGCGAGGTGGGACTGGATTATTATTGGAGCCGAACGTTCGAAAACGAGCAGCTCGAGGCACTCGAAGAACAGGTGCGCTGGTCGATCGAATACCGTCTGCCGCTGATGATACATTGCCGCAAGGCACAGAACCAGCTCGTGCACCTGTTGCGGAAATACGAATCTCAACTGCCTGGCGGCGTGTTCCACTGCTTCACCGGAAACGACAAAGAGGCTGCAGAACTGCTCTCGTTCAACCGCTTTGCACTCGGTATCGGCGGTGTACTGACCTTCAAGAGCAGCCATCTGCGCGAAATGTTGCCGGCATATGTGCCGCTCCACCGCATTGTGCTCGAAACCGACAGTCCGTACATGGCGCCGGTGCCCCATCGGGGCGAGCGCAACGAAAGCGCCTATACGGCACTGGTGCTGCAACAGCTGGCCGCGAGCTACGGCGTGTCCGAAAGAGAGGTAGCCGAACAGACCAATGCGAATGTGAAGCGAATTTTCGGACTCTGAAAAACACTGCACCATCCGATTTTTACAACATTTGTGGCGGAAATCAGGATAAAAGGCTTAAATTTGCATCGCTTTAAGAAAAAGGAAAGATGCTCGAGTGGTTGAAGAGGCACGCCTGGAAAGCGTGTAAACGTCTAAAGCGTTTCGGGGGTTCGAATCCCCCTCTTTCCGCAAAAAAACACAGAAACGAATTCCCGATGTAGAAGAATTTCACCCGATTCCTTCTTTTTTATTTCAAATTCTGCCAAAAGTTGAACTTCCGGTGCAAAAACAACTTTTACTCCCTAACGACTCAGCCTCTCTGGCATCAGGCTTTCTGCGGTGGCTTTTAAATATATTTATGAAGGGATGGTTTGTCCCGTTTTCTCAAAATACGTACCTTTGGCACACTTTTAATACAGGTATCTGGCCGTGGCGCAGATATTGTTTAACGATGATAAGTAATGAAAAAACAGTTTGGAAAGTTCCTCTTATTTTTTGTTCTTTTAATGGGCGCAGATCTTTGTTTGTTAGCCCAGAAACCGGTTTTGGCCGACTCTGTCTCGATCGTTCGGGCAGATAGCGCCGACGAGACCGTGTTGAATGGAACGCTGACGGAGGTTCCCGATACAACCGCGGTGATGCCAGAGGGCGGCGGACTGCATCAGTTTTTGAAAACGAAGTTTATCGAGGGCAATGCCGGTTTCATGTCGTTGGTAGCCTTGGTACTGGTGCTGGGGCTGGCTTTCTGCATTGAGCGAATCGTTTATTTGAGTTTGTCAGAGATCGATACCAAGAAATTCATGGTCGACCTGAAAGAAAAGATCGGTGCGGGACGACTTGAGGAGGCTAAACTGCAGTGCAAGACGACACGCGGCCCGGTGGCTTCTATCTGCTACCAAGGATTGATCCGGGTAGACGAATCGGTTGACGAGATCGAACGCTCGATCTCGTCTTACGGCACCGTGCAGGCTACGAATTTGGAAAAAGGCTGCTCGTGGATTACGTTGTTTATCGCCATGGCGCCTTCGTTGGGCTTTCTCGGTACGGTGATCGGCATGATCATGACGTTCGACCAGATACAGACGGCTGGCGACATCAGCCCCACTATCGTGGCAGCTGGCATGAAGGTTGCGCTGATAACAACCATTTTCGGTATCATCGTGGCGCTGGTTTTGCAGGTTTTCTATAATTATATTCTCTCGAAAATCGATCGCATCACGGCGCAGATGGAAGAGTCGGCCATCGGTTTGCTCGATGCTTTGACGAAACACAAACAGTCGTAAATATGAAACCGTTCGATCTCCATCGCCATTCTACGGAGCGTATTTCGCAGCGCGTTCTCTACGTGTTGATTGGGCTGGCAGTTGTACTGTTCGGGCTGTATTATGTCGTGGGATTCGACAACCGATACACCGAGAATCCCGATTTCAACGAACCGCTGTTAACCGATTGGATGCTCGGCTTTATGTACGCATTGCTCTCTGCCAGTATCGCCGTGGCCCTGTGGGCGCTGATGCGCGAAGTTCGGTGCCGTGGGAACGACGGTAGAAACGACAACGGCATACCAGTGCGGCTGATCGGCCAATGTGTGGCCGGCGGAACGGTTGCTGTGCTGGCGCTTACATTTGTGCTGAGCTCGACGCAAACGCTTGTCATGAACGGTAGAGCGTTTACCGACAAGTTGCTTTTGCGCGTGGCCGATCAGTTTATCTACACGTCGGCAATACTGCTGTCGGTGGCCGTTGCGGCCGTGATATACGGTATGACGAAGTATTATCGAAAAGCGTCGGACAGGCATGTTGATACAACGAAAACGACATAAGATTCCCGGACTCAATACAACCGCAACGGCCGATATTTCGTTCATGCTGTTGATATTCTTTCTCGTCACCACGTCGATGGATGTGGATAAAGGCCTGCGCCGACAGCTTCCGCCGGCTCAGAAAGAAGAAGTACAAGAAGAAAGTCTGGTCGACAAGCACAAGCTACTGAACCTTTCCATTCTGCCTAACAATACGCTGTCGGTTGACGGCCGGCCTGTCGCTTCGGGGCAATTGCGCCACACGGTAGAAACCTTCGTGAGACGCGTGGGCAAAGAGCATCTCATCTCGCTGAACGTTTCGCCCGAAGCCGAATATCGCATTTACTTTCAAGTGCAGAACGAGCTGGTTGCAGCCTACAAAGCGGTGCGAAATCGCATGGCGCTGCAGCGATACGGACAACCGTTCGATCGGTGTTCGCAAGCGCGACGCGATGCCATTGTCGACAGTTATCCGCAGCGCATAGCCGAAACCTATCAGCAAAAACCCGAGGAGACCGAACCATGATCATACGCAGAAAACATTCGCGCCGGTTCGTTCCGGCCTTGAATACGGCCTCGCTTCCCGATCTTATTTTCACCGTATTATTCTTTTTCATGATCGTAACTCATATGCGCAAAGTTACGCTCAAAGTGCAATACCGAGTACCGCAGGGAACCGAACTGACACGCCTTACCAAGAAGTCGGCCGTCACCTTTATATATATAGGTCGCCTCATGACGCGGCAGGGAGCCGCCGACAACCAACCGAACTGCATACAATTGAACGACAAGCTGGCCTCTCCGGCCGACATCATCGATTATATTTCGGACGAACGAAACCGCATGCGGCCCGAGGACCGGCAGCAAATGACCGTTTCGATCAAAGCCGACCAACATACCAAGATGCAACTACTGAACCAGGTAAAGCAGGCTCTGCGTCACGCAAAGGCAACGCGCATCAGCTATTCGGCCACCGAGCGCCCGTGACGTGCATGGGTATGGAGCGGCAAATTATCGCAAAAAAAAAATAAAATATTGGCAATAATAAAGCTTTAAATTATCTTTGCAAAAACTTTTTTTCATATGGGACATCATAGTTTAGATGCATTGGACAGGAAAATTCTCTCTTTAATTGCCGAGGATGCCCGGACACCATTTTTAGAGGTGGCCCGCGCTTGTAACGTTAGTGGTGCAGCCATTCATCAGCGCATACAGAAGTTGATCAACTTAGGCGTGATCAAAGGCTCGCAATTTGTGCTCGATCCCGAACGAATTGGATACGAAACCTGTGCTTTTATCGGTCTGCACCTCAAAGATCCTAGCGACTTCGACCGCGTGGCCGACCAGTTGAAGATGATACCCGAGGTAGTAGAATGCCACTGTTCGACGGGCGGCTTCGACCTCTTCATCAAGTTGTACGCCAACAACAATCATCACCTCATGGCCATTATCCACGACAAGCTGCAACCGCTCGGGCTTTCGGGTAGCGAAACCATGATATCGTTCAATACGCTCATCGACCGTCAACTGCCCGTATCTAGAATACAGGTAGAAGAACCCGAAGCGGCCCGCAACTAAACACACCGGTTCGGAATTAAGATTGGCCGTAGCGTCAAGATTTTTTTCATAATATTAGGTTCGGTAAGATTATTTGCTTACCTTTGCCGCCGTGAGTAATAGCAATATGACATATCGGATGAGAGGCGCAAGCCCGGAGCAAGATTTTTTCGAGAATCTTGCAAATTTTACGTCCGATCGTTTGGTAGTCTCGGATAAATTATTACACACACACACACACAGCCCATCTGGCGTACCAGTGGCTATTTTCTAAGTTTTTTCCTACGCGCGCGCGAGGCGCGTCAAACCCATACAGACAAAGGGATCTTTGGAGATTCTTTTGTCTGCTTTTTCGTGCCTTTTTGCCGATCCGGCAAAAAGCGAA
>CAUQAO010000002.1:0-40759 GCA_963515815.1 uncultured Prevotella sp. | reverse complement strand
GCTGGGTGCCAGCGAGCAAATATATTTTTTAAATTCGGCCGCTGGGTGCCAGCGAGCAAATAAGTTTTTCCGATTTGCAGAAAAACATGTGCGAGGCCTTAAAAAGATTCGGCTCAGAAAGGTAAACCGACAGCGAAATGGAAAGTGAAATCGCGGCCGAAGTCGGGATATAAAACCGCATAATGATCGTGACTGTCGGTGTAGGCCGGGTTGATGGCCTTCATGCCGGCGTCGAACCGCAAAATAAAATAATCGAAATTGAGCCGTAACCCCAGTCCGTAGGCTACGGCTATTTGTTTATAAAACTCGTCGATCTTGAACTGTCCGCCCGGCTGTTCGGCATAATCGCGCAGCGTCCAGATGTTGCCGGCATCGATGAAAGCGGCTCCGTCGAATTTCCAAAACAGTTGGGTGCGATACTCCACGCTTAGGTCTAACTTCATATCGCCCGTTTGGTTGATGAAGTCGATTCGCCCGTCGGTCCCCTTGAAGGTGCCCGGCCCTAATTCTCTCACGCTCCACCCTCTGACAGAGTTGGCGCCGCCCGAGAAATACCGCTTCTCGAAGGGCAGAATCCTGGAGTTGCCGTAAGGGTAAGCCACGCCCAGGCCGATGCGCAAGGCCAGCGAGTTGTTGGCATCGAACCGCAACAGGCGCGTGTACTCTGCATCGAATTTTACATACTGCGCATACGCGGTGTTGAAAAGGGTGTACTGTTCGTGTTCGTTTTTGCCGAACGCGAGCGCATGCGACAAACCTTTCAGCAGATTGCCCGCCGTCTCGACGTTGGCCATCACGGCATGCCGGCCGTCGTTGTAGGTCAGTCCGAAACCTATTTTCATGATCAGCAGGTTTTCGTAATTGTATCGCAAAATGGCGTTCCGGTTGCTCACACTGTCCAAATAGTCGCGCTTGAAAGTTTCCGAAATCCAAGGCATGTAAACGTAATTGAGATCGATCAAATCCAAACGATAGTTCAGGTGATAATGAGGCTCTGCCCAACGATATCTGAAAGCTGTAGAGAAAACGCGCCGATGAAACTCGGGCCTGTTTTGCAGGTTGTAACTGAAAGCCGTCTCTGAGGTAGCCCCGCGCTGCCGCCGGAACGCCTTCGAGAGAAACGGTGCGACAAAACGCGGAAACGACAGCTTAACTTCGGCCGTGTATTCCTGATAATCCTGATCGTTATACCCTTCCAACCCCGTAATGGCCTCGAAAGCGCCTCGCAGCTGTATGCTCAACAGCTCGCTGCCACGAAAAAGATTCCTGTTCTCGTAAGTCAGCAGCACAGCCGCGCCCAAATCGCCCGCCGTATTGGTGCCTTCGGGCTGAAAAGAAACGGTGCTGGGCTTCCGGCTACTTAACTGTATGTCGCAATCGAGCAGCGTCGTATCGGGCAACTCTCTGAAACGGATGTTGGTATATCTGATGGCTTGCAACCTGGCAAAGTTATTATAGGTGGCCTGCAGGCGCGAGGCCGAAAACGGTTCGCCCGCCCTGATGGCCGTATTGTAATGCAAGGTCTTGGTGCGGAGGTGTATTCTGGCGCTGTCGCCCGACGAATAATTGACCCGACGAATGTAATAACGCGGATGGTCAGTCTCGGGCACGTTACTGTTGGCCCGATACCGCAGCAATTTGACGACGATATTGATATCGGTATTGTTGCAGGCAGAATCGGCCTCAAAGACAATAAAGTCTTTATGAAAGCGATAAAATCCGCTGTCTAAAAGAATTTTTGTAAGTCGCGAACGCTCTGCATCCAGTCGGTCGACCGTAAACTGCGCCCCGCTTCTTAATCGCGACGTTGCTTGTTTTGGATGGTCCAGATCTAAAATGCGCCTGATATTCTCGTCCTGAATATCATATCTCACCGACCGAATATAATACGGCTCGCCCGGACGAAGGGTATAAACAGCCTTGAGCTTCCTGCCCCTGATCTTCGTTTTCAGATCGACGGTAGCATGCATGTAGCCGGCATTTCGCATAGCCGCCTGCAGGTCGTTGCACGAGAGCGCCGCCTGTACCGTGTCGTACAAAACCGGCTCCTCGCCTATTTTTTGCAAGGTTCGGTTCACCCAGCGGGTCGTATCGCGCCCCGAAAGCGTATAGGTTCCTAACGGAATTTTAAAAAGAGAGAACCATCTGGAATTGGCTTTCTGCCGAATGTAAGGCTCTAACGAAGCCGCATCAAATCCCTTTCTGTCCGACTTTATTTCTACTCCCTGCAACAGATACTCGTTGTCGGGAATGAAACGAGACGTCGAACAGGCAGTCAGCCCCACAAGGGCGATGAGAAATGATAAAGAGCTTAGAAACTTCAAAACAAGCAGATTTTACAATGCTGCAAAGGTAAGAAAAAGATTAGCACATCGGTTCGTTTCCGCTCAACGAATTGGCAAGCGGCATTCTCTCGGCGAGCAAGCTGCCCGAATAGTCGCTTTCAGGCACGATGTTTTCCATCATGTCGCAATGCTCGGCAGCCGAATTTCTTTTCGTTACCTTTAGCATGAAAATTTTATTACTGCAATTTTTTCGTAACTTTGCAAAAACCAGAAGTAGTATGATCAGCAAGGCAAAGATTAAATATATACGCACATTGCAGTCTAAAAAAGGGCGGTCGACGGCAGAGGCTTTCGTTGCCGAGGGACCGAAAATCGTAGAAGAATTGTATCCGGTTTTTCAGCCCGAACTGCTGGTTGCCACCGACCGTTGGCTGCAAATACACCAAGCCATGCTTTTGCGGCACCATACCTCACTGGGTTCCGAACAAATACTGACCGTATCGGCCGACGAACTGGCCAAAGCAAGTTTTCAGCAGCATCCGCAAGAGGTTCTTGCAGTATTCAGACAAAGAAAGCAACACACGGCCCTCAACGTCTTGCAACAACTGATCATTGTGCTCGACGGCGTGCAAGACCCGGGCAATCTGGGAACGATTATTCGTGTAGCCGACTGGTTCGGTATCGAGCATATCGTCTGCAGCAACGACACTGCCGACGTTTACAACCCCAAAACCGTACAGGCCACGATGGGAAGCATAGCCCGCGTACAGGTTCGCTACACCGACTTGTCTGAGTTTTTCGAATCGTTACCAACCTCGACACCCATTTACGGAACGGTGCTCGACGGACAGAATATCTACCGAGAACCGCTTACAACGCACGGAGTGATCGTTATGGGAAACGAGGGAAACGGCATCTCGGACAAGATACGGAAGAAGATCAACAGGCAACTCACGATCCCACGCTTCGCCGAAGATCATGAATCGGCCCAAAGCCTGAACGTGGCCATCGCAACGGCCATTACCTGCAGCGAATTTAAAAGAAGAAAACTATAAAAAACAAAATATCTTGATCGTATGGAAAAAGAATTATATAAAAACCGAAGTGTATCGGCCTGCATCAAAGACGGCTACGTACTATTCTGCTCGAACATCGCAACTATTGTTCGCCGAAACTGGTTGCCGATACTTTCGTTAAGCACGATCTGGGGCATACAAACGGCGTGGAACCTGCAACAGATGCCGCACCCGAACATTACGAAAGGCGCCGCGATATTATCGTTCTTGTTCGCTATCCTGCTGCCATGTACCATGATGTGGTACACGGCTGCAACGACAGATATGCTGAATAAGAACGGCCGTCGGCGTAATTTGCTGCGCAATGCCCGGCTAATGCTGTTTGCATTGGGCATTGCCGTTATCGTTTTTCTTATCGGCTGGGGGCTGCAAGTGCTGCTTCCCATGACGCAGGTGTTGGAAAAGACTGGCGAACCGATTGCCATACCCCGCAACATTGTCATCACGGCGACCGTCTACCTGCTGCTATTCGTCTGTCTGCTACCGTTCTCCTACTCGTCGATGAAATATATTCACGAAGAACGGGCACACTTCACCTCGCACGTCCTGGCCGGCTACGCCACCGGATTCCGTTACATCGGCTTCATCGTTTCCGTAGTTTTTCTGGTAAGCATCATGATGTTGATAGTCGTAGGCCTGGCCGGAATACCACTGATGATCCTGGCCCTGTCGAACCAGCTGACCGAAGCCGGTCTTGCCGCCGGCGACCCCTCCACACTGCCCGCGTATTTCACGGCCCTGTTGTACAGCGTATCCATACTGGTCGGCTTCATCCTTACCGCCCTCGTAACCATCGAAATTTACATCTGCTATTACATCTACGGATCGATCGAAGCCCGGCGAACAGACCGAAATAAGCGGAAACAAATACAATCGGAAACACAAAACTTATGAAACAAAAGATACTCTTCATCGACCGGGACGGAACGCTGATCGAAGAACCAGCCGACGAACAAATCGACTCGTTCGATAAACTAAGATTCGTACCGGGCGTATTCCGTAACCTGGGGTTCATCTGCAAAAACCTCGATTTCAAACTCGTCATGGTTTCCAACCAAGACGGACTGGGCAGCGAAACCTTTCCAGAAGAAACCTTTTGGCCCGTGCACCGATTCGTATTGCAAACGCTCGAAGCCGAAGGAATCCGATTCGACGATCAACACATCGACCGGCACCGCCCCGAAGACCATTCGCCCATGCGGAAGCCAGGTATCGGAATGCTCGCCCAATACATCGGCACCCCCCTCTACAACATCGAAGAAAGCTACGTGATAGGCGACAGAGAAACCGACCAGCAACTGGCCGAAAACCTCGGATGCAAGGCCCTGATTCTGGGAAAAGACGGCATTACCTGGGATAGAATTGCCGAAATGCTGTTCGCCGGAGAACGAACTGCCGAAATCAGACGAACCACCAGCGAAACCGACATCTACGTTTCGCTCAGGCTCGACGGAACGGGGCGGTGCGACATACAAACCGGACTGGGCTTCTTCGACCACATGCTCGAACAAATCGGACGGCACGGCATGATCGACCTCACCATACGCACCCGCGGCGACCTGAACGTAGACGAACATCACACCATCGAAGACACTGCCATCGCCTTAGGGCTCTGCCTGAAAAAAGCCTTGGCCGACAAACGCGGCACAGAACGCTATGGCTTCAGTCTACCGATGGACGACAGTCTGTGCCAGCTCGCCCTCGACTTCGGCGGTCGGCCATGGCTCGTGTGGGACGCCGCCTTCTACCGCGAAAAAATAGGCGACATGCCCACCGAAATGTTCCACCATTTCTTTAAAAGCTTGAGCGATGCCGCTCAAATGAATCTCAATATCAAAGCCGAAGGAACCAACGAGCATCATAAAGTAGAGGCCATCTTCAAAGCATTGGGTCGGTCGCTCAAAATGGCCATAAAAAGAGACATCTACCACTTCGAACTCCCCTCGACAAAAGGCATCTTATAAATGCTGGCCCTTCCGTGTCGCACGGAAACGTGAAAAATAAATTTTAGAGAGGACTTTACGACTTGCTTCCGAGATATAAAAAGATCATCCCCAACAGAACGAGGGCTAAATCGATGGCCTTACCGCACAAGTTCTTTTCATGAAACATATAGGCCCCGAACAGAAAACTCACCAACACGCTCCCTCGACGGATCATAGAAACGATAGAAATCATTGCATCGGGCAGGCTGAGGGCAAAGAAATAAGAAAAATCGGCTATGCTGAGAAAAACACTGATGCCGAGAATACTCCACGTCCAGCGCAATGGCGCATGATAGCGACGCAGAGGATACCAAACCGTCAGCAGAACGAGTGCCATCAACAGGCACTGGTAAATGTTGTACCAACTCTGAACAACCATCTTGTTGAGACCTACGCCGCCAACCACCTCTGGCGCCATCAGGTAACGATCGTACAGACCGCAAACGGCGCCCAACAGGGCCGCAAGAACCAGAAAATAAATCCACCGGTCGTGCTTGAAGTCGATGCCCTCTTTCTTTCCGGTTCTGCTCAGCAAGAAAAAAGACGTAATGGCCAGCAAAACACCTATCCATTGATACAGGTTGAGCTGCTCGCCGAATACCAGCATCGCCCCTACAAGCACCATGATGGGACGCGTGGCATTGATGGGACCGACGATGGTGAGCGGAAGATGTTTCATGGCAAAGTAGCCGCAAACCCACGACGACAGTACAAGACAGCTTTTCAAAATAATGTATCGATGAACTTCCCAGCCGACACACTCGACGTAGAACAGACTATTGTCCAGACAATGGGTCGCAGCCGATAATAACAGAAACGGGAGAAAGATGAGCGAACAAAAAAGTGTATTAAGAAACAACACCGGTATAACGGCATTGTCTGCCAGAGTTTTTTTCTTGAATACATCGTAGAAACCGAGGAAAACTGCTGAAAAAAACGATAGAACCAACCACATATCAATATTCTATCTCTTCTAAAAACAAGGCATTGGCGGGCATACTCTCGCCAGCTTCGGAACGCCTCCGCCGGCAGACAACGGCGTCAAATGCCTCTACCGTCATACGGTGTCGGCCCACTTCTATCAAGGTGCCGACCACAGCCCTGACCATATTCCGCAAGAAACGGTTGGCTTTGATCGCAAAATACCATGTGTCGGCATCGATTTGCCGCCATTCTGCCCGAACAACGTGGCACAAGGTAGTCTTCGCATCGGTATGACTCTTGCAGAAGGCACCGAAATCGTCGACCGTAAGCAAATGAGCTGCGGCGCGGTTCATCAACGGAAAATCCAAGGCATAATGCAACTCGCAGGAATAATGCCGCCTGAAGGGATTCTTCGTCGTATGAACATAATAATGGTAAGTACGCCATTTTGCGCTGAAACGCGCATGTCGATCTTGTTCAACGGGAACGATTTTGCATACGGAAATGTCACGCGGCAAAAGTCTGTTGAGCCTGTACGCCAACTGTATGCCATCGATGGGAGTCTGCTCGTCGAAGTGTGCAACCATCATTCTTGCATGTACGCCCGCGTCGGTTCGCCCCGCCCCGACCACTTCTGTCGGATGCCTTAAAACGGTAGTGAGCGCCGCCTGCAACTCTGCCTGTAACGAATTGCCATTGGGCTGTATCTGCCAACCATGATAAGCAGTACCGTCGTAGCCGAAATAAATAAAATATCTCTGCATCGAAGCTTATTTATGCACTTTCAAATTACGATTCCGCTGGCCGGCTATTCGCTTCATCAGTTGACGATGAAACTTCTCCTCGGCCTTGATAATGCTGAACACGCGGCCAGCCGGCAATATTCTTAAAAACTTATCGTGGTAGGTTTGCTGAATTTCCTTCATTCTGATTTCATTCGAATCGCGATTCCTGATAGCCTCTTCACATGCCTTGTCGTTCGTGATATCCAAATGCGTGAACCGAAGATCGTCTACGAAATAGGCCATTTGCTTCTTCCGCATCTCTCGATAAAGCGGAAAAAACGCAGCCGATTCTTGTGGCGTTAAACATGTTTCTGTGGCAATAAACTGCTCTAACTCTATCTCGAATTTTCGCGGATCGAAAGGTTTCGGTCCTCGGTTCTGTCCATTGGTTTGCGACATGAACGCCAGCATGAAAGGCAAAAGCAAGGCTTCTAATACTCTTTTCATATCCTGTTTCCTCTCTAATCGTTTAAAATCAAAGTGTAAATATCCTCGTTGTCGAGCATAGAATAATAGGCCGCCTGCTCTATTGTTGTACAACCGTCAAAAGTACCCGCATGCATCTCGGTTGTCGAAGCATAGCTGCTTTCGGCCGAACCGGCTTTGTTCAGATATACAGTACCAGCAAGCACCGCAAACAGCACAACCGCTGCAGCCGCAATGGCCGTCCGTATTCTGTAACGGACGCATGACTGTAAACCAACAACCTTTTGCGCCTGTTCGGGAAGTTGCTCCATCATTCGATCGGCAAAACGATCGAAATAACCGTCGGGAACTTTGAAAAGTTGCTTGCGCCCGAAACGTTCCTCTATATATTGCTCTTCTTTTTTCATCATTTTTCGATTTGTCTTTTTGACGTCTTCAATAACAGAAGGTTTAATCCCTGGCCTTGAAATACTCGATTATCTTCTTTGCCGCCAAATGATAGCTGGCCTTCAGCGCACCTTCGCTCGTATCAAGCAGTTTGCTGATTTCCGAATATTTCATCTCTTCATAATAACGCAGATTGAAAACGATGCGCTGCACTTCGGGCAATTTAGCTATCGCTTCTTGCAGTTCGGCTTGTGTTCGGTCACCATCGAAATAATCATCTGCCATCAGTTTGTTGGCAAGTGCGCCGTCATGATCCGCACTAATGCCCCGCAACACCTTTTGCTTCCTCAAGAAATCCAGAGCCTCATTAATCGCGATGCGATAGAGCCAAGTCGAAATTTTCGATTTGCTTTGAAAACTACTTAAGCTATTCCAAGCCTTCAGATAGGCATTTTGCAACACATCATGAGTATCTTCGTGTGTCAAGACAATACGCCTTATCTTCCAATATAGCGGCTCGCTATACTGCTGTACGATAGCAGAGAAAACCCGACGCTGCAACTTTTGATCGGCCAACTGTACTGTAATTTGTTTTTCATCGTATGCTTTCTCCGTCATATCAATTCAGATAATTGCGTAAATGTAAATAAATGATCCGATCAAAACCGTAAACATCGTTGTACTCTTTGATCACCTCGTGCTCGTCGGGATAAAGCGTGTAATAGGTAATAAACAACGGAATCTCTGGCTTTACCGCAACAGAACCGATCATTTTGCGCCGGTCTATCCTTTCCTTCGGTTGCGTTTCCTGCCCGTTTTTACCACCAATAGACGATTGTCCGATATCGGCCGTCATCGAATATTTTATCTTTTCAATGATCCGATCGTCCTTATCTTCTAACAGGAACACCGAAAAATCGAACGGCTTCTCTATCCTTACACATCCATGCGACACATCTCTGTTCTGCTTGCTAAAAACATTCCGCGATGAGGTATCATGCAAAAAGACCGAGAAATTATTTGGAAAACGAAAAATAATACGCCCTAATGAATTCCCTTCTCCTCCTTCTTGTATCACGCGATAATCGCCACTCATCAGCATCTCGTACGTTATTGTTGCCACATCCATACGCTTCGCCGACTTCTTTTCGCGCACATAATAACGATGCCTGGCAAAATACTCTGCATCACCTGCATGACTGGCCACAGTCTTTGCGATGATACTTCGCGGAATGATCCACTGAGGATTGATATCCATACGCATAATTCGGCTGGTCAGGAGCGGTGTTTTGGTATCGAATGTCCCGCAACCGATACGCATGGAAAGACTTTTTTTATGATCCATTGCCAATAAATGGAACGACGGAACATTAACAAGAACATACTTCTTGTGCATGCTCGGTTCGTCGAGCAGCCGCCACCTGGCTCTTTCGAGATTGCATAAAACTTTCACTTTTTCTTGCTTTGTTTCTGCCTTTGCAAGTCTTTTCTTGAACAGCCGATATAACCCGTTCTGCGGTTGCACCTCTTGCAGGAAAGCCGACACACTGTCTGTACCGATCTTTCGCAAGGCGTCCTTCCAAAAAGTTGCAGAAGGTTGTTCTATCGGAATATCGAAGAGCCTGGAATAACCGATAAAAACGGAATCGCGCCGAAGAGGATCTAATCTGTTGAATAGCTGGTAAGGATTGGTAAATCCATAGCGTTGACCAGCCGCGTAGCATAAGTACGCTTTAGTTAAATGAAACTCCAAGCGAGCCATTACCAGATTAATACTATTGCTCCTTTCGTCAAAGTTGAGCGAACGCAAGCGTCGTAAATCCGCCTTTATTTGATGAACAAAGAAGCTCTTTGCAGAAAAGCCAATCTCATTCACTTTAGTTATATGACTTAATAGGCTATCTGCCCGTTCGTCAACACCATGCCTTGTTATCCACAAGAAGCTACCTTTATTAGCATAATAGCTATATACCTGATGGTTTGAGAGTAAAGAATCGCGCTCTTCCCTCATCAAAGCGTGCAGATTTCGACGTATCTGACGAGAGTTAATGACATAAGATGGTCTTTTCAACGCATCAAATGAATCTAATTGAAGCTGCTCATTAGGATTTGATTCTTTCTCGCGACATGAACACAACAAGAATAAATAGAGAAAGAACAATATCGCGTTAAATAAGATTTTCAAAGTCTATTCTACCGGATAGATATTTTTCTAACGGTCTTACCGACCTTAACAATGTAACAGCCTTTCGGATAATTGAGCTCATACCGCTTGTCTTGGCTCTCTACCTTCACGCTCATCACACATACGCCTGCAACATTATAGATCTGTAAAATCTGCCCATTAGCACCCGTTACATGCAATACGGATTCAGTTACAGAGATAGAAACATTCTGAAAATCGTTTTCAATAATCTCTATCGATCGACCGGCTTGCACTGACACAGGACAACCTATCGCTAAGACCGTAACCAACATTATTGAAAGTATAGTTTTCGTCATATCTGTATATCGTTTGTGTTCAATTGTTACAAAAGTAGTGATTGTCAGTAGAACTACTTTTCAACACGAGTCTTTTTATCTTTTGCTTAATGTTATTTAACATCAAAGACCAATCCTTCGTTACTCAAATAACTATCCGGAAACACTTTTCTCGCATCACAAAGAATCAGACTTTCGTCATCGTATCGAGCACTGAAATGCCCCAACAACAACTTGCCTGCATGAGCATTTTTTGCGACCATAGCTGCTTGAGATGCCGTACTGTGATAATATAGCTTTGCTCTTTTTGCATCTTTATCGATGTACGTCGATTCATGATAAAGCAAATCGACTCCCTCTACCAACCGATGTAGAGTTGGGATATAGCGGGTGTCGCTACAATAGGCATAACTTCTCGGAGGCTCTGCGGGTAAAACGAGCCGGCTGTTAAGTATGATCTCGCCGTCGGGCGTTGTCCAGTCTGCCCCGTTCTTAATGTTGTTGATCTGCGAAATCGGAATTTCGTAGCAATCGATCATTTCTCTTCTTATATGCGGCAACGAGGGCTTTTCGCGGAAAAGGAATCCGCAACAAGGTACACGGTGTTGTAACGGGATGGATGTTACTGTCAAACTTTTGTCTTCGTAAACGATAAGAGAGCGAGTTGTATCTATCGAATGAAATATGACCTCAAATTCAAGACCGGGGCAGAACATCTCTATCTGCAATTTCAACACGGCCTCAAGTTCGCTCGGAGCATAAACATGGAGTGCGGCTGTACGCCCCAACATACCGAAAGTAGAAATCATTCCGATCAACCCCAAACAATGATCGCCGTGCAGATGACTGATAAAGACTGAATGGATTTTCGTAAACCGGATTTTAGATCGTCGTAACTGCATCTGTGTTCCTTCACCACAATCGATCATAAAGAGTTTCTCCCTGATCTCGACCACCTGCGAAGTAGCGTTATGCCTGAGTGTAGGCAACGCGCTGCCACAACCTAATATATGTACTTTAAACGGTTCCAATATACACTTTTATTTTTGTCGTTTGTAAACGAAGATACCCACCGCATTCTCTAAATAAAGGCTATCGGCCCCCAAGCTATTAATACTGAAAGTATCTTTGTTCAGTAACAGCTGTCCGTTTAATATCTTCCACGTTGTCCAAGGCCGACTTTCGGCCTTGACAAACGATTGTATCGTACCGCCCTCTTCTATCGAAAAGCTTTTATCTATGCTGGTCCATTTGCCCAAAAGTGTAGTCAAATTGATTACCTTTTGCGCTATACGCTCACCTTCTATCATAGTTCCGACAACGGCGACACGATCGCCTGCCATCAATCCTCCTTGTACCTCAGAGACTATTTTACCGTCATTGTTCAGCAAATAACTGAGTGTATCGCCGGCATCTGTCACCACTTGGAGCGTGTGCATAGCCGTTCCGTCGCCGCATACGCCGTAGACAGTAGAGTCGGTCATCATGTCCGCTTCTTCTGCCTGTTCTGATAATTTTACCGGTTTTTTATCTGCACAACCGGCAACAAACAGCATTACCGACAGTACACTTAATAGTCCCATTATACCGTTCTTCATATTCATATATTTTATTATTAAAATCTCGTTCTTTCCGGCGATTTCCGATCAGCAACCGCTACTATTTTACTAAAAACATACCGATCACAAACCTTCTCGCTTTGCATCATTCCAAACCGAGTCCATCTCCGACAAAGTTAATTCTTTCAGCTGCCGGCCGGCTTTCAATGTCCGATTCTCTATATAATTGAACCGACGGATAAACTTTTGGTTTGCCTTTTCTAAGGCGTTTTCAGGATTGAGATGGTACAACCGTGCGGCATTGATAACGCTGAAAATAAAATCGCCCAATTCTGCCGTCGATTCTTCTCGGTTATTTCGCTGCAATTCTATTTCCAACTCGTTCAATTCTTCACGCACTTTTATCCATACGTCTTCACGTTTCTGCCAATCGAAACCTACATTGCGAGCTTTATCTTGTATGCGATACGCTTTTATCATAGACGGCAACGAATGGGGTACGCCCGACAGCACACTTTTATTGCCATCTTTCTCGCGCTGTTTAATCTGCTCCCATGTTTCTTCAACTTGCTGCTCGGTGCGCGGACTGTTATTCCTCGCATCGTTCACATCCGCATCGCCAACCGACTTCTCTTTCGGGTCGCCTTTCCATCCTTTCCAATCGATAAACGGGTGCCTGAACATGAGCTTATCGGCTTCTTGATTGCACACGTCGGCTATGTCGAAGTCGCATGTTTCACGGCCTAATATGGCATAAAATATAACATGCTCCATCACATCGCCCAGTTCTTTGCAAATATTCTTCTTGTCATCTTTCAGAAGAGCATCGCAAAGCTCATAAACTTCTTCTATCGTATTGGGTCTTAAACTTTCGTTGGTCTGTTTTTTATCCCAAGGGCATTCTTTTCTTAATCGCTCTTGTACATCCAACAAACGTCCAAAAGCCTCGAGTTTCTCTTCTCTGGTATGCATATACGCTCTTTTTTATTTCTGCAAAAGTAAGCATTCCTGGGGTATTTTTAGTAATTTTGCGCCGTTTTATAGCATATAAATTAAGCAGATACACATCGATATGGAATTAGCAAGCAAGTATGATCCCAAGGAAGTGGAATCCAAATGGTACGAGTATTGGTTGAACAATAAATTGTTCAGCTCGAAGCCGGATAACCGAGAGCCGTACACCGTAGTGATACCGCCGCCAAACGTAACCGGCGTTTTGCACATGGGGCACATGCTGAACAACACAATACAAGACATATTGGTGCGCAGAGCCCGTATGGAAGGTAAGAACGCCTGCTGGGTTCCGGGCACAGACCATGCGTCGATTGCCACGGAAGCAAAGGTTGTAGGTAAGTTGGCAGAACAGGGAATCAAGAAAACAGATCTCTCGAGAGAAAAGTTTTTAGAGCATGCATGGGATTGGACCAACGAACACGGAGATATCATTCTGAAGCAATTGCGTAAACTCGGCGCCTCGTGCGATTGGGACCGCACTGCTTTCACGATGGACGAGATACGCTCAAAAAGCGTTATCAAAGTGTTTTGCGATCTGTACAGAAAAGGGCTAATATACCGAGGTGTACGCATGGTGAATTGGGACCCACAGGCTCAAACTGCACTTAGCGACGAAGAAGTGGTATATAAAGACGAGCATTCCAAGCTCTATTATCTAAGATACCACGTGGCAGAGGAGCCAGAGAAATATGCGGTTGTCGCAACAACACGCCCCGAGACGATCATGGGCGACACGGCCATGTGCATCAATCCGAACGATCCGAAGAACACATGGCTGAAAGGAAAACATGTCATCGTGCCACTTGTCGGACGAGAAATCCCCGTTATCGAAGACGATTACGTAGACATCGAATTCGGAACCGGATGCCTGAAGGTAACGCCGGCACACGACATCAACGACCACACCTTAGGTTTAAAACACGGATTGGCAACCATCGACATCTTCAACGACAACGGAACGATTGCCGAAGCGGCTGGATTGTATGTAGGGATGGACCGCATGGACGTTCGAAAGCAAATTGCAATCGATTTGGAAAAGGCCCTCTTGATGGAGAAGGTCGAAGATTACGACAATAAAGTCGGCTACTCCGAACGTACCAACGTTCCGATAGAGCCCAAATTATCGACGCAGTGGTTTTTGAAAATGCAACACTTTGCCGATATTGCGTTGCAACCTGTAATGGACGATGACATACAGTTCTATCCTTCGAAATACAAGAACACTTACCGACATTGGTTAGAAAACATCAAAGACTGGTGCATCAGCCGACAGCTTTGGTGGGGGCATCGCATTCCGGCCTATTACGCAACCATCGGCGGAAAGCAAGAAGTTTTCGTCGCAGAAACTGCGACCGAAGCGCTGAAGCAGGCACAACAGCACGACGCATCGCTAACGATCGGCGACTTGCAGCAAGACAGCGACTGCCTCGACACCTGGTTCTCGTCATGGCTGTGGCCCATCTCGGTTTTCGACGGAATCAACCGCCCCGACAACGAAGACATCCAATACTATTATCCCACATCCGACCTCATTACCGGGCCCGATATCATTTTCTTCTGGGTGGCACGCATGATCATGGCCGGATACGAATACAAAAACAGCATGCCCTTCAAACACGTCTACTTTACAGGCATCGTTCGCGATAAATTAGGGCGGAAAATGAGCAAGAGCTTAGGCAACTCTCCCGATCCGATCATGCTGATAGAAAAATACGGAGCCGATGGCGTACGCATGGGAATGATGCTCAGTGCACCCGCCGGCAACGATATCCTGTTCGACGAAAGTCTGTGCGAACAAGGCCGAAATTTCAACAACAAGATATGGAACGCCTTCAGATTAGTAAAAGGATGGAACATAACAGACGCCCAACAGCCCAACGCCAACAAATTGGCTACCGAGTGGTTCGAAGCCAAGCTGCGCACAACCAATGAAGAAGTAGCCGACCTGCTGGCAAAGTACCGCATATCCGAAGCACTGATGGCCGTTTACAGGCTGTTCTGGGACGAGTTCTCGAGCTGGTATCTCGAAATGGTAAAACCCGCCTACGGATCGCCCATCGATCGCACCACGTACCAGCAAACCTTGACGTACTTCGACCGGCTGCTCAAAATGCTTCACCCGTTCATGCCCTTCATCACCGAAGAACTGTGGCAACATCTCTACGAACGCCCCGAAGGTGCATCGATCATGTGCCAGCGTCTGGCCATTCCCGCACCCACCCATGCAGAAAAAACACTGACGGCGGTCATGGAAAACGTAAAACAGATGATCAGCGGCGTGCGCACGATTCGCAACCAGAAGAACATTTCGCCCAAAGAACCGCTCTGCCTAATCGCCGTTTCGGCCAACCCCTACGCCGCCTACAACGACATCGTACGCAAAATGGCCAACCTGAAACAAATCGACATTGCCGACCAAAAACCCGCAGACGCCGCACAATTCATGGTCGGAACCGACGAATTTGTAGTACCCATCGGAAGCCTTATCGACATCGAAGCCGAAATAAACAAACAAGAAGAACAACTGGCCCACCTCGAAAACTTTCTCATCGGCATCAAGAAGAAACTTGCCAACGAAAAGTTCGTGGCCCATGCACCCGAAGCCGTCGTAGCCCTTGAACGCAAAAAGCAAAACGACTCGGAAGAAAAAATAGCCGCACTGAAAGAATCCATCGCAACATTAAAAACAAAACAAAAACCGGCAGATATATGAAAAGAACACTTTTCGCATGGGCTTTGCTGATAGCCATCGCCACCCTGTGGTCGTGCCGCGACGACGAATCCACCGGCATCGACGCCTACACCAAACAAACCATCCTGGTGTACATGCCATGGTCGGGCACCAACAGTAACAGCGGATTGTACCACGCCTTTCTCGACAATTTAGACAGCATCGAATCGGCCATCAAAGCAAAAAAAGGATTGGCAGATTCGCGCCTCGTTGTCTTCATCAGCAGGTCGGCTACTCAATCAGAGCTTTATGAAGTAACCTACGAAAACGCCCAATGCAAACACACGCCGCTGAAAACTTACCAGGGAGCCGACTACACCACGGCAGCGGGCTTGGCCCGAATCATCAGCGACGCAAAAGACATGGCCCCCGCACTCAACTACGCAATGATCATCGGCTGCCACGGAACCGGATGGCCCCCAAAAGACGCGTGGCAGAATTACCCCAACAACGCCAAGCAATACCTCTTCGACACCCGGCAAAGCACACCGCGGCCCATCCCCACCCGATTCTTCGGAAGCGTTGCCGACATGCACTTTGCCACCGACATCGACGTGCTGGCCGAAGCAATAAAACTCTCGGCCACCCAAATGCAGTTCATCCTCTTCGACGACTGCTACATGGCCAACATCGAAACAGCCTACGCCCTCAGCGACGTCACCAACTTCTTAATCGCCTCGACCAGCGAAGTAATCTACATCGGCATGCCCTACGCAACCATGTGGAGCAGCCTGGCCTCGGCCACGCCGAACTACGCCAAAGCGCTATCGGCCTTCTACGACTTCTATTCCAAATACACAGTGCCCTGCGGCACCCTGTCGGCCATCGACTGCCGCGAAGTAAAGCGCCTGGCCGCCATCATGCAAGAAATCAACCGCATCCACACCTTCGACACCTCGCTATTAGACAGCATACAGATATTAGACGGCTTCAAGCAAGGCATCTTCTACGATTTGGGCGATTACGTAACCCATCTGTGCACCAATAAAGCCCTCAACGAACAATTTCAGCAACAACTGTCCAGAGTAATCAAAGGAAAAGTACACACAGACTCCATCTACTCGTACCTATACACCAACGAAGGCGGAAAAAAAATAGCCGTAAAAACATTCAGCGGCCTTACCATCTCCGATCCCAGTCAGCACATCGTTGTACGCAGAAGTGCCGACAAAACCGGATGGTGGAAAGCAACGCATTGAACCCGCCCCCCCCCCATCCAAAGAGGAGTTCGCAGCGATCGAAGAACAACCCGAAAACAAAAAACGGTACAAACACCAGCCGGACCCCCGACAGAATATTCTGTTTTGGCCAAACGAACCTTCGCCGCGCCAACAGAATATTCTTTTTCGTTAGAAACACTCGGCAACCCGCCAACAGCATAGTCTTTTTCGTTAGAAACACTCGGCGCACTGCCAACAGAATAGTCTTTTTCGTTAGAAACACTCGGCGCACTGCCAACAGAATAGTCTGATGGCACCCAACCAACACTTTTACTCCCATTATACCGGTACAATGCGGAAGAATGAACTCCGTAGTTATCATTGAAGTGGTTCAATAACGCTAAATGAACTCCGTTAGTCTCATTGAACTGGTTCAATAGCGCTAAATGAACTCATTTTGTCTCATTGAAGTGATTCAAAAGCGCTAAATGAACTCATTTTATCTCATTGAAGTGGTTCAATAGCGTTCAATGAACTCATTTTGTCTCATTGAACCGGTTCAATGACAACTAATGGACTTATTTTATCTTGTTGAACTGGTTCAATGACAACTAATGGACTTATTTTATCTCGTTGAACCGGTTCAATGACAGAAAATAAACTCATTGAATCGTATTGAACCACTTCAACGATAGTTATAGCGTTGGTTAGGTCACTTCGGGCATGGAAAACAAGGCCTAACGAACTTGTTTGGTAGAATAATACGGGTAAAACGGCACCAAAACGATTGTTTGCACCGAATCTGCAGTAGTCGACGCAATAAAAACAGTTGTTTGAATCGAATCAGCCGTGGCCGACGCGACAAAAACGGTAAAAACAGAAAGAAAAAAGTGGTTTACGGCCGGGCGGCGACGCTATTTGGTGCCTTTTTCCAATTCGTCAAGCCCTTTTTGCGTACAAATTCCGCGAATGAACAAAAAGATAAGGTTGCGAAACATGTCTTGCAGGGTATGCAGCTTGTACATTTGGGTTTTCATGGCGTATTCTACCGAGGCGCGACCTATTTCGGTAACGATGCGGTAGTTGATGTCGGCACGGAAGAATCCCTCGCGGATGCCGCGTTCGAAGAAGTCGTGTTTCTTGCCGTCGCGCTCCTTGTGTTTCTTGTCGAGATAGGCAACGACGCGTTTGTATTTCTCCATTTCGGCGAAGAAGAGGGGCGAGATGATGGCCAGATGGTTGATTTGCATGTGGTAGAACTCAATCAGTATGTCCATGACGTTGTGCCGTGGATCTTGACTGTAGTGAATCATGTGCATATCGGAGAGATCTTCGAGGTACTTGAGGCCTTCTAACAGTAGCTCTTCTTTGTTGTTGTAAGTTTCGTAAAGTGTTCGTTTCGAAATGGCGAGCGCTTGCGCTATATCATCCATTTTAACAGCCTTGATTCCCTTCGCAAAGAAGGCTCTCATGGCCGTTTTCAAGATACGCAATCGCAATTCTTCTCTATGAAGTATGGGACGTTTTCCTCGGGTCATCGATGTATAGTTTTTGATGCTGCAAAGATACGAAAATCGAAAAAGACGCCTATCACTTTCGCCGTTTTTTATTAACTTTGCGAATAAATATAAACATAAAACTCTTAGAAAATATGGCAATTATCACAAAAGAGGCGGCCCTGGAATATCACGAGGGAAACCGTCCGGGTAAGATCGAAGTGAAACCCACCAAACCTTACAGAACGCAAACCGACCTGAGTTTGGCTTACTCGCCGGGCGTTGCTTATCCGTGCCTCGAAATACAAAAGAATCCGAACGATGTTTATAAATATACGGACAAGGGAAATCTGGTAGCAGTTATTTCGAACGGAACGGCAGTGCTGGGGCTGGGCGATATCGGGGCCATGAGCGGCAAGCCCGTGATGGAGGGCAAGGGGCTGCTGTTTAAAATCTACGGCGGAATCGATGTGTTCGATATCGAAATAGACGAAAAAGACCCGGAGAAGTTTTGTGAAACGGTTGAGCGTATCGCACCATCGTTCGGGGGCATCAATTTAGAGGACATCAAAGCGCCCGAATGCTTTTATATCGAAGAACGGCTGCGAAAGAGCCTGGATATTCCGGTAATGCACGACGACCAGCACGGCACGGCCATCATCTCGGCCGCCGGTCTGAAAAACGCGCTCGAAGTGGCGGGCAAAGACATCACGCAGGCAAAACTGGTGATCAACGGCGCCGGGGCGGCCGCCATCAGCTGCACGAAGCTGTACGTGGCGCTGGGCGTTCAGAAAGAGAACATCGTGATGCTGGATTCGCATGGCGTGATTACGACCGCCAGGAAGGACTTGAACCCGCAGAAAAAACAATTTGCCACCGATCGGAAAGATATACATACGCTCGACGAGGCGATAAAAGGCGCCGATGTGTTCGTAGGACTGTCGAAGGGCAATATCCTGACGAAGGATATGATAAAATCGATGGCCGATCATCCTATCGTATTCGCACTGGCCAACCCGGTTCCCGAAATCAGTTACGAAGACGCGATCGACAGTCGCCCCGATGTGATTATGTCGACCGGCCGAAGCGATTATCCCAACCAGATCAACAACGTTATCGGCTTCCCCTACATCTTTCGCGGAGCACTCGACGTGCATGCGAAAGCCATCAACGAAGAAATGAAAATGGCAGCCGTTCATGCCATCGCCGACCTGGCCAAACAACCGGTTCCGGATATCGTGAACGAGGTTTACCGCGTCAACGACCTGACGTTCGGTGCCGAATACTTTATTCCGAAACCGGTAGACCCGCGGCTGATTACCGAAGTGAGCGCCGCCGTGGCCAAAGCTGCCATAAAAAGCGGCGTGGCAAGAAAAAGCATCAAAAACTGGGAGGCGTATAAACAAAACTTGCTTCAGCTGTTGGGCCAGGAAACGAAGCTGACCCGAACGCTGCATGCCACAGCCGCCCGACACCCCCAACGCGTGGTCTTTGCCGAAGGCGGGCATCCGACCATGATGAAAGCTGCCGTACAAGCTATGCAAGAAGGTATCTGTTTCCCGATTCTTTTAGGCAATCCCGATCGATTGAGACGATTGGGCAACAGGTTGAAGCTCGACCTGACAGGCGTCGATATTATCGACATGCGCGCCGATCAGGAGCAAGGCCGGCGCGCCAAGTTCGCGAAACGGCTGGCCGAGAAACGCGAACGGCAAGGCTATACCTTCGAAGAGGCCTACGACAAGATGTACGAGCGCAACTACTTCGGCATGTCGATGGTAGAACATGGCGACGCCGACGCCTTTATCACGGGGCTGTATACCAAGTACTCTAACACCATCAAGGTGGCAAAAGAAGTGATCGGCATTCATCCCGACTACCGCACATTCGGCACGATGCACATACTGAATACCAAAAAAGGCATCTACTATATTGCCGATACGCTGATCAATCGCCATCCCGACGAGAATGTACTGTACGACATTGCTCGGCTGAGCGCACATTCGGTCAAGTTCTTCAACGACGAACCGGTGATCGCAATGATCAGCTACTCTAACTTCGGCACCGATACGCTCGGCAGCCCGCAAAAAGTACACGCAGCCGTAGAAAGACTGCAAAACGAATATCCCGATCTGGCTATCGACGGCGAAATGCAAGTCAACTTTGCCATGGACCGCGAACTGCGCGACGCCAAATTCCCCTTCACTCGTCTCAAAGGCAAAAACGTCAACACACTGGTCTTCCCCAATATGAGCAGCGCCAACGGAAGCTATAAACTGCTGCAAGCCCTCGACGCCGATGTCGAAATTATCGGTCCGATACAGATGGGCCTCAATAAACCCATTCATTTTACCGACTTCGAATGCTCGGTGCGCGACATCGTCAACATCACCGCCGTGGCTGCTATCGATGCCTATGTAGATAAAGTAAAAAGAAAAGGATAAGAAACAACAGTATACAGCGTCATGACCATTTTTCCCTGTGCAAAAATCAATTTAGGACTGAATATCGTAGGCGTTCGCAATGACGGTTATCACAATATCGAAACCGTGTTCTACCCTATCCCCCTTTACGACGCACTCGAAATGAATCAGATGGACGAAAAGTTTCCGTCGACAGCCCCCTGCGATCTGAAGATAACAGGCAACCCGGTAGAAGGCAACGAGAACGATAATCTGGTTTTAAAAGCCTATCGGTTATTGGCAGCCGATTTCGACTTGCCCCGCATACATCTTCACCTGTATAAGCACATCCCCTCGCAGGCCGGATTGGGCGGCGGATCGAGCGACGCTGCATACACAATACGCCTGGTAAACGAACGCTTTAAACTGAACCTGAGCGTTGCAGAAATGGAGAATTACGCAGCAAAAATCGGAGCCGACTGCGCTTTCTTCATCACCTCGGTCCCCGCGTATGCCACAGGCATCGGTAACGAGCTGTCGCCTGCATGTCACCCTAAAAGCAGTTTAAATGGCCATTATTTGGCCATCGTTAAACCCAATATCGCAGTTTCGACCAAAGAGGCATATGCCGAAATAACAGCAAAAGCACCTTCGAAATGTTGCCGAGATATCGTCAGTCAACCTGTCGACATCTGGCGAAATGAGCTGTTCAACGATTTTGAACTACCAGTATTCAAAAAATATCCTGAACTGTCCCGCATCAAAGAACAATTATACGAGCACGGCGCGCTCTACGCCTCTATGAGTGGCAGCGGAAGCGCTATCTACGGAATCTTCAAAGCATGCCCGATAGATATAGAAACGCTGTTTCCTAATAGTTTCGCAGCCATATTACACCTATAGTTTCTTCGCTGTTTATTCTAATCAATACCCTGTTGGGGATAAATCGGCATTCGCCATCAGAGAAATAATTTATTTTTCGGCTGCGGGGGTGTCAGGAGATCCAAAAATAATTTATTTTGCCGGCGCTGGGCGTCCGGAGGTCCAAAAATAATTTATTTTGCCAGCGCTGGGCGTCCGGAGGTCCAAAAATAATTTATTTTGCCAGCGCAGGGTGTCCAGAGGCCCAAAAATAATTTATTTTGCCAGTGCAGGGTGTCCAGAGGCCCAAAAATAATTTATTTTGCCGCTTCCATAGTCTGCCGACACGACCCCGTTAAAAAAATGTAAATATCAACTTATACAGCAAACAAGTAAGTAAGCCACTCATTGAATTATTGTACTTTTGCATCCGATTTATAAATTATTCACATAAAGTCTAACTTTATTAATTATTAAACATTTAATTATTTTTTATGTCAAACTTAAAGAACGTTCAACCATTGGAAGACTTCAATTGGGAAGAGTTTGAAAATGGAACAAACGCAAACGCCAGCAAAGAAACTTTGGCACAAGCTTATGACGAAACCCTGAACAAAGTCAGTGAACATCAGGTAACTGAAGGTACCGTGATCTTTGCAGACAAGAAAGAGGTTATCGTTAACATCGGTTACAAAAGCGACGGTGTTATACCCGCTTCTGAATTCCGTTACAACCCCGATCTCAAAATTGGGGATAAGGTAGAAGTCTATGTAGAGAATCAAGAGGATAAAAAAGGGCAATTGGTACTCTCTCACAAAAAGGCTCGCCTGACACAAAGTTGGGATCGTGTCAATGCCGCACTTGATAACGACGAAATTATCCAAGGTTACATTAAGAGCCGTACAAAGGGCGGTATGATTGTTGACGTGTTTGGAATTGAGGCTTTCCTTCCTGGAAGTCAAATCGACGTTCATCCTATACGCGATTACGATGTATTCGTAGGCAAAACCATGGAGTTCAAAGTCGTAAAAATCAACCAAGAATTCCGCAATGTAGTTGTTTCCCACAAGGCTCTTATTGAAGCCGAATTGGAGGCACAGAAAAAAGAAATTATCGGTAAACTTGAAAAGGGCCAGATTCTTGAAGGTACCGTTAAGAATATCACTTCATACGGTGTATTCGTCGACCTTGGCGGTGTTGACGGACTGATCCATATTACAGACCTTTCATGGGGCCGTGTAAGCGATCCGCACGAGGTTGTTACTTTAGACCAGAAAATTAATGTCGTTATCCTCGATTTCGACGACGAAAAGAAGCGCATTGCTTTAGGTCTGAAACAACTGACACCGCATCCCTGGGAAGCTCTTGATGCAAACTTGAAAGTAGGCGATACGGTAAAAGGAAAAGTTGTTGTTATAGCCGATTATGGAGCATTCGTAGAGGTCGCTCCCGGTGTAGAAGGTTTGATTCATGTCAGCGAGATGTCTTGGAGCCAGCACCTGCGTTCAGCACAAGAGTTCATGCACGTTGGCGATGAAGTAGAAGCTATTATCCTGACACTTGATCGCGAAGAACGAAAAATGAGTTTAGGCATTAAGCAACTAAAGTCAGACCCATGGGAGAATATTGACGCCAAATATCCGATTGGCAGCAAACACACAACTACGGATCGCAACTTTACAAACTTCGCTAACTACGACGAACACGAAGAAGGCGAAGACGGCTTAAATCATAACAGCGACCACTCTAGGACCAAAAAAGTAAAGCATCCTTCCGAATTTACTACCGTAGGAGCACAGATAGATGTTATCGTTCTTGAGATAGATAAAGAGAATAGACGTCTCTCTCTTGGCCACAAACAGCTTGAAGACAATCCGTGGGATACTTATGAAACCCTCTATACACCGGGATCTTTACACATGGGTAAGATTACCGAGCTGATGGATAAGGGTGCCGTTATCACCTTAAACGAAGGCGGCGAAGGATTTGCCACTCCTAAACATCTTGTAAAAGAAGACGGGACACAGGCACAAGAGGGCGAGGAACTCGAATTTAAAGTTATAGAATTTGTAAAAGATACCAAGCGTATCATCCTCTCTCATAGCCGTACTTTCGAAGATGAAAAGGACGATGTTAAGGCAAGTCATAAGCACTCGGCTAAGAAACAAAGCGATGCTCCGCAAATCAACAATGTGACAGCAGGAACAAGTCTTGGCGATCTTGATGTGCTTGCTAAGTTAAAAGCTGATATGGAAAAAAGCGAATAGTTTTTTATTAGATAAGAGTAAAGAGGGTGTGCCTGTTTTGACACACCCTCTTTCTTTATTTTTATATTCAGGGGAATAAGCAGCTCAAGATATTCGTAGTTAATAAACTTTAAAGCAATAAAAAAGCACTCGCATCAAGAAATTCAATTCGTGTTTTTTTATAACTTTGCAGTCAAATAAAACCATACAAGGCGTTTCTATTCTTGAAACGCAGTAAATTTCAATCAATATTTATTATACAAACAATGTATAGCAAAGACGAATTATCAGCTAAAAGTGTCCAACAATTACAAGACATCGCTAAAGAAATAAGTGCAGAATATAATACTGACAATAACCAAGAAGAACTCATATATGCCATACTTGACAAACAAGCCGTAGTTGAAGGCGAGACTAATCCGCTCGGTACAAAGCGCCGCCGCACACGAATAGCAAAGCGAGAAACAGACAGAGTATATTCCGTTAATGGCAAAGAAGGCGAAAACTACGATACGAAAAAGAAAAAAACAACGGTAGAACCGATATCTTTGTTTAAAGACGAGCCCGAAGAACATTCGTCTACACTCACAAAAAACAAAGACCTGACTCCCGAAGAAGAATTGGCTGCTATGCCCAAGCATCGTGGTAGAAAGACAAAACGAGAATTAGAATTAATAGCTCTAATCGAATCAAGAAATGAGAAGCAAGTGGAAAAAACAGACCAGAAACAGGAAGAAACTCCTGAACTTGTAAAAATACCGCAGGTAGAAGTACCGGAAAGTTTGAATATGGATAACGCTCCAAAAGAAGAAACAAATGGTACCGTAGATAAGAATATGAATGATCTGCTGGCACAATTGCAAGCAAAGCTCAATGCACATAATGAGAATGAACAAGAACGTAGAGATGCTATAACAGAAGGCATTTGGGATGGAGATCCCGGCGATGGTACAGATTTCATCGTACTTCAAGATTTACCTATCATGGACCAAGGAGCCGTTCCCAATTTTGACATGTTGGACAATCCTACAACACCAACAATGGAAACGGCTTCTTATCAGGCACCGGTAAACACAACCACAAACGGGCAACCGATTTATGACTTCTCTGATCTGATAGAAGCGAATGGCGTTTTGGAAATAATGCCTGATGGCTATGGATTCTTGCGTTCAAGCGATTACAATTATCTTTCTTCGCCCGACGATGTGTATGTAGCGACTTCTCAAATAAAAAAATATGGTTTGAAAACCGGTGATGTTGTGCAATGCCATGTACGTCCGCCACACGATGGAGAGAAATACTTTCCATTGACAAGTATCGATAAAATCAACGGTCGTAATCCTAATGAGATCAGAGACCGTATACAATTTGAGCATTTGACTCCTCTCTTTCCCGAAGAGAAATTTAGCCTATGCGGCGATAAAGAGACGACTAATCTTTCAACAAGGGTTGTCGATCTGTTTTCTCCTATCGGTAAAGGGCAACGTGCATTGATTGTTGCACAACCGAAAACCGGTAAAACCATTCTGATGAAAGATATAGCAAATGCTATTGCAGCCAATCATCCGGAAGCCTATTTAATGATGCTTTTGATCGACGAACGCCCGGAAGAAGTAACCGATATGGCACGAACCGTAAACGCAGAGGTTATTGCATCGACTTTTGATGAGCCCGCAGAGCGCCATGTAAAGATAGCAGGAATTGTTTTAGAAAAGGCAAAACGAATGGTAGAATGCGGACATGATGTTGTTATCTTCCTCGACTCTATCACGCGCCTTGCACGTGCATACAATACAGTTAGCCCTGCTTCCGGAAAAGTGCTGACCGGTGGTGTAGATGCAAATGCTTTACAAAAGCCCAAACGTTTTTTCGGTGCGGCACGTAATATCGAAGGAGGGGGCTCTTTAACCATTATTGCTACTGCACTGATCGATACCGGTAGTAAAATGGACGAGGTCATTTTTGAGGAATTTAAGGGGACGGGTAACATGGAGCTTCAGCTCGACCGATCGCTTTCTAACAAGCGAATCTTTCCGGCAGTCAATTTGGTTGCATCGAGTACTCGTCGCGACGACTTGTTACAAGAAAAGACTACACTCGACAGAATGTGGATCTTACGCAAATACATTGCAGACATGAATCCTATCGAAGCGATGAATTCTCTTCATGACAGAATGGTCAGAACCAGGAACAACGAAGAGTTTTTGCTATCCATGAATTCGTAATATGAACCAGGATATCGAAATAAAAGGTGCTCGTGTCAACAATCTGAAGAACATAAGTATCAATATTCCCCGCAATCAATTTATCGTTATAGCCGGCCTTTCGGGCTCAGGTAAATCTTCGTTAGCCTTCGACACTCTGTTTGCCGAAGGTCAACGTCGGTATGTAGAGTCACTATCTGCATATGCAAGACAGTTTCTCGGGCGGATGAGTAAGCCCGAGTGCGACTTTATCAAAGGACTTCCGCCGGCCATTGCCATCGAACAAAAAGTTATTGCTCGCAACCCTCGAAGTACGGTTGGCACCTCTACAGAGATTTATGAGTACCTAAGATTACTTTTTGCCCGTATCGGGAAAACCTATTCTCCGATTAGCGGACAAGAAGTAAAGAAACATTCTACCGAGGATATCGTCAACTGCACGCTGCAATATTCTGCCGGAACAAAATTCGCGATACTTGCTCCTCTGCATCTGATAGACGGAAGAAAGCTAGCTAAACAGCTTGAGATGGAGATTCAAGAAGGCTATACCAGATTGTGGTACAAAAACAGTTTTGTCAGAATAGACGATCTTTTAGCAAATCAGGCAGAATTAGACAGCATAAAGGCCGAGGATATATTTCTGCTCATTGATCGTCTTTCCGTAGACAATACCAAAGAAGCGATCTCGCGGTTAATAGACTCTTCAGAGACTGCTTTCTACGAAGGGCATGGCGACTGTAAACTGGTGTTCCTCCCATCCAACATCACGTACGATTTCTCCATGCGCTTTGAGGCAGACGGTATGGTGTTTGAAGAACCTAACGAGAATATGTTCTCATTCAATTCTCCACTCGGCGCATGTCCTACCTGCGAAGGTTTCGGAAACGTAATCGGAATCGACGAGAAGCTTGTCATTCCCAATTCGTCGCTCAGCGTTTATGACGGTTGCGTACAATGCTGGCACGGCGATAAGATGGAAGAATGGAAGAATGAGTTTTGCAGACGGGCTGCAAAAGATCATTTCCCTATCTTCAAACCATATTTTGAGCTGACTCGGAAAGAAAAAGACATGTTATGGCACGGCTTACCTTCTGAAAAGAGTCTGGATATCCACGACCAAGTAAGCATCGATTCTTTTTTCCAGATGATCAAAGAGAATCAGTATAAAATTCAATACCGTGTCATGATGAGTCGATATAGAGGGAAGACGACTTGCCCCGACTGTCACGGAACACGGCTGAAGAAAGAAGCCGCTTGGGTGAAAATGAACGGAATGAGCATTACGGATTTGGTTGAAATGCCCATTGTTAATTTAAAATCGTGGTTCGACCAACTTGTACTAAGTGCGCACGACGCAAAAGTAGCTCAGCGCCTTTTGACCGAGATCAATAACAGGCTGCAGTTCCTGCTCGATGTCGGATTAGGATATTTAACCCTCAATCGCCCATCGAACACCTTGAGCGGCGGCGAAAGTCAGCGCATCAACCTAACCACCTCGTTGGGAAGTTCGCTCGTCGGTTCTCTCTACATATTAGACGAGCCGAGCATCGGCTTGCACAGTCGAGATACCGAGCGACTGGTTCATGTTTTAAAAGAATTGCAGTCATTGGGCAATACCGTTATTGTTGTAGAGCATGACAAAGACATCATGCACGCGGCGGATACCCTGATCGATGTTGGGCCGGGCGCCGGACAGCTCGGAGGCGAAATTGTTTTCAACGGGCCGATTACAGACATCGATGCCCATGCAAAGCAATATGCCGAAAAATACCAGCGTTCGCACACCATACAATATCTCACCGGAAGGCAAACGATCGAAAAACCGCTCTCGCGAAGATCGTGGAATAGAGCAATAAAACTGATCGGTGCGCGGCAAAACAATTTAAAAGGAATCGACGTCAGTTTCCCATTGAATATTTTCAACGTAGTGACCGGCGTCAGCGGATCGGGAAAGTCGACCCTCGTCAAAGCCATTCTATACCCCAGCATCAAACGGCACTTAAACGAAGTTGCCGACATGCCGGGAGAGTACGTTGCATTAGAAGGCGACTGGGCACAAATTAAGCATGTCGAGTTCGTAGATCAGAATCCGATAGGAAAAAACACAAGAAGCAATCCCGCCACATACATAAAAGCGTACGACGCCATCAGGCAGCTCTTCGCCGAACAGCCGTTGGCCGATCAGATGGGCTTCTCGCCGCAGTTCTTCTCTTTCAACACCGACGGCGGAAGGTGCGAAGAATGCAAAGGGGCCGGCGTCATTACCGTTGAAATGCAGTTCATGGCAGATCTCGAATTAGAATGCGAAGCGTGCCACGGACAACGGTTCAAACCCGAGATTCTCGACGTCAGAGTAGCCGGAAAGAATATCAACGACGTATTGAACATGACCGTTGCCGAAGCGATCGACTTCTTCGAAAAACTCAACCAACCGACCATCGTCCGTCGACTCAAGCCCCTCAAAGACGTTGGGCTGGGTTACATCAAGCTGGGCCAAACCTCATCTACGCTATCGGGCGGCGAAAACCAGCGCGTGAAGTTGGCCTCTTTCATCGGACAAGAAAAGCAAGAACCCACGCTGTTCATTTTCGACGAACCGACAACGGGGCTTCACTATTTAGACATCAAACGCTTGCTGGCTGCCTTCGATGCACTGCTCGACAGAGGCCATTCCATTATCGTTATCGAACATAACCTCGATGTAATCAAATGCGCCGACTACGTGATCGACCTCGGACCCGACGGCGGAGACTGCGGAGGCGAACTGGTATGTTGCGGCACCCCCGAAGAAATTGCTGCTTGCAAAAAAAGCCTGACAGGCCGATACCTGAAAAACGAATTATGAAGCAAGAGCTGTCAATCCTGATACCCACCTTCAACGACAGTTGCATTACCCTGGTCAAAGACCTCTGCCGGCAGGCAGAACAAGAAAACGGATTGTCGAACTACGAAATCGTCGTAGCCGACGACGCCTCGACAGCTACCAGCGCAATCGACGAAAATCAAACCATCCGATCGCTCCCCCATTGCCGATTGCTTACCCAGCCATACAACCGCGGTCGGGCCGCCATCAGAAATATCCTGGCCGAACACGCACAATACCGCTGGCTCCTGTTTATAGATGCCGATAGCGCTGTCATTTCCGACCATTTCCTGCGCCGATACCTCGAGAGCGAAGCAGAAGTAGCCTGCGGAGGCTATCGGGTAGCGAAAGGCGCAGCGGGCAACCTTCGCTACATGTATGAGCAGAAAAATGCCCGACAACAATCGCTCGACGAACGCAAAAGGCACCCCTCTAAAAATTTCAAATCGTCTAACTTTCTTATCTCGAAACAACTGTTCAAAGAATTTTCCTTCGACACCCGTTTCAAGCATTACGGCTACGAAGATGTGCTGTTCGGAAAAAGGCTATCTGAAAACAGCATACGAATCGAACATATCAACGCTCCGGTAGGCTTCCATTTCTTCGAACCGAACGATCGCTTCGTACAGAAAACCGAAGAATCGCTACGCACGCTACACACCTTCCGTAGCGACTTAAAAGGCTATTCGCGATTGGCTGACACGGCCGACCGGCTGAAGCAATTCCGAATCGACAAGCTCGTATCAAACCTTCTGCACCCCTTCATGCCCAAACTGCGCCGACAGCTATGCGGCCCGGCGCCCTCTCTCTTGGTTTTCAAACTATACAAACTGGGCTATTATTTGTCATTATAACCCCAAAAAAGGAAACATCAGAGAGCTAACGGGCCAATCTTTTTTAAAGATTCGGGCCGCTGGGTGCCAGCGAGCAAATATATTTTTTAAATTCGGCCGCTGGGTGCCAGCGAACAAATATTTTTTAAAGGTTGCCTTGCCACTCGGCATCTTACCGCATAAGTACATAAAAAATCCCGGGCGATTATTGGTAAATCGCCCGGGATCATTATAGATATGCCTTAAAAGCCTATTGCCGTCGGTAACAGAAGTTACGATTACCGCTTTTTGTTATGCTTCGGCCACCTCTTCTTCGGTTTCAGCTACCACTTCTTCGGGTGTTTCAACCACGGTTTTTTCTTCTGCTGCCACCTCTTCCGAAGCCTTTTGCGTTGTTTCAGTTTCAGCTGCAGCAACAGGAGCGTTCTCTGCCACCACCTTTACCGGAATCTTCACCTCTACATCTTTATAGAAATGGATAACGGCTTCGTAATCGCCTACGCGTTTGATATCGCGCATCGTGATAATCTTCCTGTCAACATCGAAACCTTTCTTAGCCAACTCTTCTGCCACAGTTGCAGCATTAACAGAACCGTAAGTTACGCCAGTAGCAGAAACCTTTGCCGAAATCTCGAGCGAAACATTCTGCAAAGCCTCTGCACGCTTCTCAGCCGTAGCCTTGATAGCAGCCAACTTGTGAGCCTGCTGTTTCAGATTTTCGGCCAGCACTTTCTTTGCAGAATCAGAAGCAATAACAGCCTTTCCTGTCGGAATAAGATAGTTACGCCCGTAACCGCTCTTCACATTAACGATATCATTCTTGTATCCAAGTCCGATAATATCTTCTTTCAGTATAATTTCCATTCGTTTCCTCTCCTTTAATTACTTCATTAAATCAGTTACATAAGGAAGCAATGCAATTTGACGAGCACGCTTAACAGCCTGCGCTACACGACGCTGGTACTTCAAAGAGGTACCGGTTATACGGCGTGGAAGAATCTTTCCCTGCTCATTCAAGAACTTCTTGAGGAACTCGGGGTCTTTGTAATCAATGTATTTAATTCCGCTTTTCTTGAAACGGCAATATTTCTTTTTATTCGTATCCACTGAAGGCGGATTCAAATAACGTATCTCTGAATTATTCTGTTCTGCCATGATTAAGCCTCCTGTTTTTTAGCATATTTCTGTTTTCTCTTCTCAGCATACTGTGCAGCATACTTGTCTAACTTAACAGTGATGTAGCGAATAACTTTCTCTTCGCGGCGGAAGCCGGTCTCGAGCTTCTGAACTAATGTTGGCTCTCCTTTGAATTCGAACAGACAATAGAAGCCTGAATTCTTGTTTTCGATTTGATAAGCCAGCTTCTTTAAACCCCAGATCTCTTCATTCAAAATCTCTGCCCCCTGATCGGTGAGCACCTTTTTGAATTTAGCGACCGTTTCCTTCATCTGTTCATCAGACAAAACGGGAGTCAAAATGAAAACGGTTTCGTATTGATTCATACTACTTTAAAAATTGATTAATAACTTGTTATTTTGCAAAATTGCGGTGCAAAGATACGATCTATTCGCCATCCGGCCAAATATTTTTCTTACTTTTGCCCGCAAAGATCAGATCGCATGAAGATAAAAATTTCGGAAGATTTCGGATTATACAATGTCTATGCAGGCGTCCTCTTATTCGTATTTTGCTATTTTAGCGGATGGACGCGCTACAATTTTTTATTGCTAACAGGTTTGCTGTTGGTTATCGTCGGAATTGTTATCTACGTGATTGCTCAGAAACATAACAGCCGGTATTAATCTCCGGGCTATACGTAAGTTTTCTGCCTATTCACATAGGCGATCTACAAATCGTAAAGAGGACAACGACACCACGCTGCCCTCTTTACTGCATATCCGTACAAAATAGATCGTACAGCCTTATTCGCCGTCGGGCGTAATCAACTTGTAGCCTTTTCCGTGAATATTAATAATCTCGATCTGGTCGTCGTCTTTCAAATGTTTACGCAGTTTGGTGATATAAACATCCATCGAACGTGCATTGAAGTAATTATCATCTATCCAAATGGTCTTCAGAGCGAAGTCGCGTTGCAAAATCTCGTTCGCATGCGAGCAGAGCAAAGCCAACAGCTCGTTCTCTTTCGTTGTCAGTTTGGTCTGCTTATCACCGATAGTGAGCAACTGCTTCTGCGTATCGAATACGAACCGACCAATGTGATAAACCGAAGATTCTTTTACCTTCTTTCCGCGAACCCGGCGTAATATAGCCTCTACGCGCAGCACCAGTTCCTCCATAGAGAACGGTTTGGTAATGTAATCGTCGGCCCCGATCTTGAAACCTTCCAAGATATCCTCTTTCAAAACCTTTGCGGTCAAGAAAATAATAGGCATTTCGGCATTGGCCTGGCGTATTTCCTGCGCCAGTGTAAAGCCGTCCTTTTTAGGCATCATCACGTCCAAGACGCAAATATCGAACTTGTTTTTCAGGAACTCTTTGTAACCGGCCTCGCCGTCGGGACAAAGCGTTGCGGCATATCCTTTTGCCTGTAAATACTCGCGAAGCAACATTCCTAAGTTTTCATCATCTTCGCACAATAGAATTTTTAATTTCTCGTCCATAGCTTTTTTTATTTAAAAAATGAATACTAATCTCTAATGATGGGCAGCTTAATCGTGAACGTTGTTCCCTTACGATATTCACTGTCTACCGTTATTTCTCCGTTATGCAATTCAATCACTTTTCTGACATACGCCAATCCCAGCCCGAAGCCCTTTACGTCATGTACGTTACCGGTATGCACCCTGTAGAATTTTTCGAAAACCTTTTTCAAATTCTCTTTCCTGATGCCCAATCCAGTATCTCGAATCGACAGATACAGATGGTCGTCATCGTTCCAAGTAGTCATATATATATCGAGCGGTTTATCGGGCTTGCCATACTTTACCGCATTATCCATCAAATTGAATATCGCGTTTTGGAAGTGCATTTCGTCTACGTATATAGTCGATTCTACAGCTCCGATATCGTTATAGATTTTTCCGCCGGTGTGCTCTACGCGCAAAGTAAACGAATGCGAAATATTCTCTACCATCTCATTCAGGTCGAGTTTCTTTTTCTTAAAGACGGCTTTCTTACGGTCAAACATTGACATCTGCAGCACTTTTTCTACCAGAAAACGCAGGCGTTTGGTCTCGTCTTGTATCACGCTGCCCAGATGCGCCATCATGCCCTCGTTTTTCGTCACGCTGGTATCGTTCATCATCTGTGCCGCCAGCGATATACTGGCTATCGGCGTTTTCAGCTCATGTGTCATGTTGTTGATGAAATCGTTTTTGATTTCGGTATATCGTTTCTGCCGGAAGATAATCACAATGGTAAACACAAACGTTACGAGCAACACCAGTGTAAACACAATAGCCGGTATGATAAACCGCACCGACGAGTAAATATAACTGTTCATATCTGGAAAATGAACCCGCACGACTCCTGTCTTCGAGGCTGGATCATTGCGGAACAACACCTGCGAATAGGTATATTCTTCTCCTTCCTCCGAGTAATCAGAGCACCTATATATCTCTCGCCCGTCTTGTGTCGTGACCCGAAAATGATAGGGGATGTTAATTCCGTTGTTCATCATTTCAGACTTCAAATCCTGATCCAGCAACTTAAAGTTGATCCGTTCTTTTAGTGGTTTCTCAGAAGCCGAATATAATATCGAGTACACCACCTCGTCTAACAATGCCTTTTGATATACATACCGGTTTTTGACAATCTCTTGCAGCGACTTCGAAGCCTCAGTCAAAGAATTTTTATCGTTACGAAGAATCATCCCTTTCGGCATTTGCGATGGCTTGATCGTAATCGTTTTCAACTCGAAAGCCGAATAAACCGTACCGTCTTTAGCGGCCACCGAAAATTGGTGCGACTGCTGAATCGTTCCGTCGGGCTTGCCCGAACGCGTACCAATCGAATCTTGCACAAACGCTCTTCGTTCCGTTTCGTTGACATCTTTCTGCAGATAGCGCCACGTTTCGTTATACTCTAAGTTACGCGCCGCTTGGTTCAGAGCCCTATTCACAGACTCGTCGAACTGCTCTTTCTTCATGTCGGCCATTTCCTGAAAATACTTCAATTGCAGAAACAGCAACACGAGGAACGACAGCCCCATGATGGTCGAGATAATCCAAATAGTCCTCTTCTTCATAAACGCAAAGATACGAAAGTTCTTAACGCCTTAACACTTCCTTGTTAAATATACAGATACATTTCGATTATATTAACAAAAACAATAATTTATAATTTAAAATAACGACATAAAATATTATTTCTGAATACAATTATTAGAGATAGTTCTACTCGTTCGGAATAAAAATATTATCTGAAAAAGAATTTCTGTTCCGAAAGATGGTCGGAGGAGGCTCTACCTCAAACAAATTGCAAAAAACTTAGAGTTTTTCCTAAAGGGCAAAACAAAAAGAGTGCGACATTTATTCAATGCCACACTCAATCTTGTAAACTTTAACTACAACTATCTGTAAAAACAGCTATCTTTCAAATGGATGTTCGCTATTCGTCTTCCGCCTCTTGTTCGGCAGCGTGCTCTTCGATCAGCTTATTCTGCAAATCGTTCGGCACTAATTCATAACTCGAGAACTTAGTTGTAAACGAAGCTCGACCTCCAGTCAGCGAGCTCAAAGAAATAGAATAGTTAGCCAGCTCTTTCAATGGAATCTTTGCAGACAGCTTCTGATAACCGGCTTCGCTATCTATTCCCATAATCAGAGCACGACGACCCTGCAAATCACTCATCACATCGCCCATATAATCTGACGGAACAAAGACTTCAAGATCATAAATCGGTTCCAGAATCTTTGGCCCCGCATTCTTGAAGGCATCGGAAAAAGCATGGCGGGCTGCCAACGTAAACGACAACTCATTGGAGTCTACAGGGTGCATCTTTCCATCATAAACCACTACGCGCACATCTCTTGCATAGCTGCCGGTCAACGGTCCGTGCTCCATACAATCCATAACGCCTTTCAGTACGGCAGGTATAAAGCGAAGATCTATGGCGCCGCCCACTACCGAATTGATGAAAACGAGCTTGCCGCCCCACGGTAGCTGTACCTCTTCTTTGCTCTTGATGTTCATTTTAAACTCTTGAGTGCCGAATTTATACATCGTCGGATCGGGCATGCCTTCAGCGTAAGGCTCTACGATAAGATGCACCTCACCGAACTGACCGGCGCCGCCCGACTGCTTCTTATGACGATAGTCGGCTCTTGCCTGCTTGGTGATTGTTTCACGGTACGGAATCTTCGGTTCAAGATAATTTACCTGCAGTTTCTCATTGTTCTCCAAACGCCACTTCAGTGTACGCAGATGGAACTCGCCCTGCCCATGAACGATCGTCTGCCGAAGCTCTTTCGACTGCTCGATTACCCACGTCGGATCCTCCTGTCGCATCTTCAGCAATGCTGCCATCACCTTTTCCGTTTCGCTTGAGTTAACGGCTTTGATGGCACGACTATATTTGGAGTTGGGATATTTAATAAAGTCGAAACGCCATTCGCAATCCTTTCCGTTCAACGTATTGCCGGTCTTTACATCTTTCAGCTTAACGGTACAGCCGATGTCGCCCGCATTCAACTGGTCTACGGCTATGCGATTGGCACCTGCGCAGGCATACAGCTGTCCGATGCGTTCTTTCGATCCGCGATCTGCATTGGTCAGATCGTCGCCCATTTTCACAGTCCCACTCATCACTTTAAAATAAGATACTTCGCCGATATGCGGTTCAAGGCCCGTCTTGAAGAAATAAAGAGAAGTCGGTCCTGCAGAATCCGGTGTAATCTCTTCGCCTCGTGTATTGTGAAGTTTCGGCATCTCGCTCACGAAGGGAACTACATTTCCTAAAAATTCCATCAAGCGCCTAACTCCCTTGTCCTGTCCTGCGCAAACGCAGAAGACGGGGAATATACTGCGGGTTACCAGGCCTTTGCGTATTCCTTCGCGCAATTCATCCTCGCTAAGCTTCTCCTCTTCGAAGAATTTCTCCATCAAGCTCTCGTCATTCTCCGCAGCAGCTTCTACAAGTTCTTTATGAAGTTCCATCGCCTTTTCCATCTGGTCGGCAGGAATCTCTTCGATAATGGGCATGCCGCCTTCGGGTTTCCACGAATATTTTTTCATCAGCAGCACATCGATGATCTCATTGAAATGCGTCCCTGTTTCTATGGGATATTGTATCTGCACACACTTCTGCCCGTAGATTTCTTTCATGGTACTGATCACGGAATCGAAGTCGCATTTATCCGAATCGAGCTGATTGATCAGGAAAATCACAGGTTTTTTGAGCTTCTCGGTATAGCGGAAACTGTTCTGCGTACCCACTTCCGGCCCATACTGCCCATTGATTAAGATAACGGCCGTATCTGTTACATTCAGGGCGGTAATGGCTCCGCCCACGAAATCATCGGCTCCGGGGCAGTCGACGATATTCAGCTTCTTGTTGTTCCATTCGACATGAAACACGGTCGGAAATACGGAATAACCGTATTCTTGCTCAACGGGGAAATAATCGCTAACGGTATTCTTCGCTTCTATCGATCCACGACGCTTGATAATACCACTACCAAATAGCATACTCTCGGCAAGTGTGGTCTTGCCACTACCCGCACTGCCAAGCAATGCGATGTTTTTAATTTCGTTAGTTTGATATACTTTCATAACGGTTATAGGTTTTAGTCGTTAGTACTTCATCTACTGTATAGACGCCGTCTAAGGTAGATGTTTTTTCGGAAAAGGCCAAAACTATTAAAAGAAAAGTGAGTTTTTTTTAAGTCATATTAGTAATTTTGTCATAAAACAATATCGTACATGGCCGGCTTATATTTCCATATTCCTTTCTGTGCAAATCGTTGTATTTATTGTGGATTCTATTCGACAACGCGGCTCGATATGCGCGACAGATATGTCGACGCCATGTGTCGGGAATTGGCATTGCGGCAACATTATCTGGCAGGGGCAGAGGCGGCGTTGCCGACGAACGAGTCGCAACCGTGCATCGACAGCATTTACTTTGGCGGAGGTACCCCTTCGCAGCTCACGCCAGGGCAGATCGATCGTCTTTTTCGAACCATCGCCGATATTTTTTTTCGTGGAAACCAAGAAACGATTCGCGAACATTGCGAAGTTACCCTCGAATGCAATCCCGACGACCTGACGCCCGACTTTATCGACGTGATAAAAGTCATGCCCGTCAACCGCATCAGCATGGGAGCACAAACTTTTTCTGACAAGCGCCTCAAGTTTTTACACCGCCGGCACACGGCAAGCGAGGTGTACCGCGCCGTGACTTTATTGCGGAAAGCGGGGATCGGCAATATCAGCATCGACCTGATGTTCGGCTTCCCTGATGAGACATTGGACGAATGGACGAAGGATATCGATGAGGCGCTCGACCTGCAAGTCGAACACATCTCTGCCTACAGCTTGATGTACGAAGAAGGAACTGTGCTTCGCCAGCTTCTTCGGAAAAAAAAGATTCGGGAAATCGACGAAGAATTGTCGCTTGCCATGTATCAAACGCTTGTCGATCGACTGAAAGCCGCCGGATACGAGCATTACGAAATCAGCAATTTTGCCAAATTCGGATTCAGGAGCCGGCACAACAGCAGCTATTGGCGCGCCATTCCTTACTTAGGTATCGGCGCATCAGCCCACTCCTACGACATTGGGTCGCGCCAATGGAATGTTGCCGATCTGGGCCAATATGCAACAGCTGTAGAGAGGGGCGAAATACCTTGCAAATATGAATCGCTCGACGAAGATACGCGCTATAACGATCTGGTTGTAACGGCACTCAGAACCAGCGAGGGCATCGCGCTTTCGAGGCTCAAGCCCAAGTATCGCGACTATCTGATGGCACAGGCCGAAAAGCAAATCGCCCGAAACCTCATCGAGATTCAGGGCGATTATCTGCACCTTACGTCGCAAGGATTGTATATCAGCGATGCGATTATGAGCGATCTGATTTATATCTGACACACCGACAAACACACGGACCGCAATTTACCGGTCACATTTCATACCTTTTAATTATATAACGTGGCGGGCGGAGGCTCCGCCGGCAAGAAAAAAAAGAAAGGATCAACTTTTTTCAGCAGGAAGAATCAGATTCAGAACAACGCCCGTGATGGCGCTCAGTCCGATTCCGCTCATCGTCGTCAATTCCTTTTCGCCGCCGGGCAGTCCGTAAAAAATGGCGGCACTGACCATCACACCCCCCAATATAACGAGGAGAGATTTTAGCGCCGAGTTTTTCATTGCATTGGCATACGTCAAGCATGTAACCATCAACACGCCGATCAGCACGCCGCGCAAACTGAAATCGAGCATGGCACCGCCTATGCCAAGCGTCAATGTTATCGAAACGATGATGATGTTGCGCTGAATATTCAGGTTGACCTTGTGCTGAATCAGATTCTGAACGCCGACACTGGCTATCGTACCGAACAGCAACAGCATGATACCGCCCAGAACGGCTTGCGGAATGCTTTGCAGAAGAGCGCTCAGCTTGCCGATTACGGAAAATACAATGGCGGTCAACGCGGCAATACGAATCACCTGCGGATGGGTCACCTTGGTAATCTGCATGGCGCCGGTCACTTCAGAATAGGTGGTCACGGGCGGCCCTCCGAAGAAAGAGGCTGCCAGACACGCAAGCCCGTCGCCCAACATGGTACGATGCAGTCCCGGGTCTTTCACAAAGTCTTTATCGGCCACCGAACTCACAACATACACATCGCCGATGTGCTCTATTACAGGAGCAATGGCTACGGGAATCATAAAGATGAACGGCTTCCAGGCAAACTCGGGCCAATGGAAATCGGCCAGCGAACCGGGCAGGGCGAACCACTGAGCCGCGGTTACGCCCGAGAAGTCGACCTCGCCTCTACTCACAGCCACCAGATAGCCGACAACGATGCCGCATACGATCGGTACCAGTTTGACCAGCCCCCGACCCAATGTCAAAACGATGATGGCCGTAACCAACGACACGAAAGCCAATAGCCAATTTTCTTTGGCCATATTGACAGCCGAGCCCGATAACGAAAGACCAATCAAAATAATGACCGGGCCAATGACCACCGGCGGAAAAAGCCGCTCGAGCAACCTCCGCCCCTGCCATTTTATCAGCAGGCTCATCAAAAAATACACCAACGCAACACCCGTAATGCCTGCCAGCGTTCCGGGCATTCCCCACAGTTTAGAAGCTTCGATGATTGGAGCAATGAAAGCAAAGCTCGAACCTAAAAAAATAGGTACCTTACCTTTCGTCACCAAGTGAAAAATAAAAGTACCTATACCTGCAGTAAACAAGGCGGTTGCGGGATCAAGTCCGACCAACAAGGGGACCAAAACCGTAGCGCCGAAAGCAACAAAGAGAAATTGCACTCCCACAATTCCCTTTCGTAATGGAGATAATTGAACCGTGTTCATAGCTGGTAGCAAAAGTACGTATTATTATCGAAGAAAAAGATAAAAAAAGATAATTTGTTGCCACGCCTACGAAAAACAAAATACCTTTGAACAGACTAATTTTCACCATAAAATTATAAGAAACATGAAAATGAAAAGACTGTTCATAGCTACTCTCATAATAGCTATCGGCCTGAATGCTCAGGCACAAGATATCATCAAACTGCTGGTAGGAACCTACACGAACGGTAGCAGCAAAGGTATTTACGCCTTCAACTTCAACCAGCAAACCGGAGAAGCATCGCCTTTAGATACGCTCGAAATCAAGAATCCGTCTTATCTCACGCCGTCGATGGACGGTATGATGATCTACGCCGTATCCGAAAACAACAATACTACGGCCTCAGTAAATGCAATCAGCTTCGACGACGAAAGCGGAAAGATGAAGATGGTGAAATCGGTGCCAACCAGGGGCGAAGATCCGTGCTTCGTCGAAACAAACGGCAATCTGCTACTCACAGCCAACTATTCGGGCGGCTCGGTGAGTGTTTTTCCGCTCGACATGAAAGGGAATCTTTCGACGATGACGCAACAGTTCGACGGAACGGCCAACGGCCCTGATCCCGACAGGCAACGCACACCACATATCCATTGCGTGCGTTTCATCCCCGACGGCAGCGGCGTATTGGCAACCGACTTCAGCGCCGACCGTCTGTTACGCTTCAACCTCGACGACATGCAACGCCTGGGCCGACCGTCGGTAGCGGCAGAACTGACAAAAGGCTCAGGGCCGCGCCATCTGACGTTCAGCACCGAGAGCCGATTCGTTTACGTGATGAGCGAACTTTCGGGCGCAATTACGGCATACAACTACAACTTCGGTAAAATGCGCAAAATTCAGGAAATACAGTCGGACGAAACCGGTGCACACGGCGGAGCCGATATCCATGTCTCGCCCGACGGCCGATTCCTCTATACAAGCAACCGATTAAAGAACGACGGCATCGCCATTTTCAGACGAAATCAAACCACCGGTATGCTGACGAAAATAGGCTACCAACCTACGGGCATCCATCCGCGCCACTTCAATATCACGCCCAACGGACGATTCCTGCTCTGCGCATGCCGAGACGACAATACCATTCAAGTTTTCCGCATCAACAGCTCGACAGGCTTGCTGACCGATACCGGCCAAAACATCCGTGTAGACAAACCGGCCTGTGTCCAATTCTACCCCATCGTCATGCTCACAGATATGCCCGGCAACGGCACATTCAAGATGATTGAAAAGAAATAAACGGCACAGATTCGCGACAAATTTTACGTGTCATTGCGCTGTGCAATAAAGCAAAAAAGCATATTTAGCATTTAGTGGAGAAGCAATGAAAATCAGCCAAGCACACCTTGATAGGCCTTTATTCAACTATCAAGGTGTGCTTGGCTGATTTGTCTGTTGTACTTCGCTTAATTTAATCGGAGCATTATCAGAAAGGCAAATCGTCGGCACTATCTTCTGCAGTGGCAGACTGTGGCGGGAACGGAGTTTGCGCAGTAT
>CAUQAO010000001.1:0-60957 GCA_963515815.1 uncultured Prevotella sp. | reverse complement strand
ATAATTTATTTTGGCATCGCTGGGTGTCTTGTGGTCCGAAAATAATTTATTTTGGTATTTCAGAGACGTAGAAACCACAGAAATTTCAGCCAATAGTCTTTTCCCGAACTGCAGGAATTACCGAAAAACTGTTTACTGGCAACCGATTTGCGCTTAATTGAAATAGTTTTTGAATTTCTGGAAGATCGTCCTGGCAGTGGCGGCGTCGCCTTTGAAATGGTCGCTTTGCCGCAACCGTTCGATCGTGTCTTTTTCTTCGCGCGTCAAAGTTTTGGGAACAAATACGCTGATATTAACCAGCAGGTCTCCCTTCCCGTTTCCGTACCCTTGAATGGCGGGCAGTCCTTTACCCTTCAGGCGCAACGTTTTTCCGGGCTGCGTACCGGGTTCTATTTTGAATTTGACTTTGGTGCCTTCTATCGTCGGAATTTCCACGTCGCCTCCCAAAGCGGCAGTAGGGAAGTCGAGCAACAGGTTATAGATAATGTCTTGCCCGTCGCGGATAAAGGTATCGTTGGCTTCTTCTTCGATGAATACTTGTATATTGCCGGTGACGCCGTTGTGCTGTCCGGCATTTCCTTTTCCCGGAACGTTGACGACCATGCCTTCTGCTACTCCGGCGGGAATCTTGATTTCGACCACCTCTTCGCCTTTTACGACGCCCGATCCGCGGCATTCGTGGCATTTGTTCTTTATGACGGTGCCTTCGCCGTGACACGTAGGACATTCGGTCTGTGTCTGCATCATGCCCAGCATAGTGCGTACGGTTTTGACGACGACTCCTTGGCCATGGCACGTAGGACAGGTTTCTGAGCCGCTGCCGTGTTCGGCTCCGCTGCCGTGACAGTGAGGGCAGGTTACGTCTTTTTTTACCTTGAATTTCTTCGTAACGCCGGTGGCTATTTCCTGAAGCGACAGTTTGACTTTCAGCCGCAGATCGGTTCCGCGGTATTGAGTGCGTTGCGTACTGCCGCCGCTAAATCCTGAGAAGCCGGAGAAACCGCTACGTCCGCCGAATCCTCCGTGCCCGCCGAACACGTCGCCGAACATAGAGAAAATGTCGTCCATAGAGAATCCGCCTGCGCTGCTGAATCCTTCGGCTCCGCCGATTCCCGGTGCTTCGAATCCGAACTGGTCGTATTGCTGTCTTTTTTGTGCATCGTGCAGTACGTCGTAGGCTTCGGCGGCCTCTTTAAACTTTTCTTCGGCCTCTTTGCTGTCCGGATTGCGATCGGGATGATATTTGATGGCCAGTTTTCGATAGGCCTTTTTAATTTCTTCTTCAGAGGCGTTTTTGTCTACGCCGAGCACTTCATAATAATCGCGTTTTGCCATTACTTCGATAGAGTTTTAAGAATTTGAATTTACTGACCGATGGCTACCTTTGCGTGTCTGATCACTTTATCGTTGAGTGTGTAGCCGGTCTGTACACAGTCGATCACTTTTCCTTTTTTGTCGTCGTCTACGCCCGGAACCATTGCCACTGCCTCGTGAAAATCGATGTCGAAGTCTTTGTTTTCGGTTTCTATTTTCTTTACGCCCAATCCTTCCAAGACATTTTGCAGTTTCTTGAAGATGAGTTCCCAGCCTTCTTCGAGTGCTTGTATATCTGTTGTCTTCGGCGCATTGTCTATGGCACGTTCCATGTCGTCGAGGATCGGAAGTATGGCCGATATGGTTTTTTCGCCGCCGTTGAATATCAGTTCGGCTTTTTCTTTGTGTGTGCGTTTTTTATAATTTTCGAATTCGGCCATGGTCCGAAGATATTTGTCTTTTAATTCGGCCATCTCTTCCTGCGTTTTTTCCAAGAGGTCTTGTGCTTCGTTCTGTTCTATTTGTTCTTCTGTATTTTCTACCGAAGATTCTGTTTCATCGTTAACAGCCTGGATGTTCTCGTTTTGGTTGTTGATAACGTTTTCTGTTTGTTGTTCTTTTATTTTTTCTTTCTTGCTCATAATCTGTTTATTTTGATTGTTGATCGATAGACAAAAAGTTTGCCAAAGGGTTAGTTGTTGTACATTTTGGCTTTTTGTTCTTTGATTTGTTCGTCGTAGATGTATTCGTCGTATTCCATCAGTTTGTCGATGGTGCCCACGGGTGTGAGTTCGATGATGCGGTTGGCAACGGTTTGAATTACTTCGTGGTCGTGACTGGCAAACAGGATGTTGCCTTTGAAGGAAATCAGGTTGTTGTTGAAGGCTTGAATGCTTTCCAAATCGAGATGGTTGGTGGGGGTGTCGAGAATCAGGCAGTTGGCGTTTTTGAGTTGCATGCGTGCGATCATGCAGCGCATTTTTTCGCCTCCCGAGAGAACGTTGACGCTTTTCAGTACTTCTTCGCCCGAGAAGAGCATCCGGCCGAGATAGCCTTTCATGGTTACTTCGTTGCCTGTGCCGTATTGGCTGAGCCAATCGACGAGGTTCATGTCCGAATCGAAGAATTCGGCGTTGTCTAGTGGCAGATAGGCTGTCGTGATGGTTACGCCCCATTTGTAGGTGCCGGCATCGGCCTTGCGGTTGCCGTTGATGATTTCGAAGAGTGCCGTCATGGCTTTCGGGTTATGGCTTAAGAAGACTACCTTCTGGCCTTTTTCGATATTGAAGTTTACGTTGTCGAATAAAACTTTCCCGTCGGTATCTACGGCTTTCAGTCCTTCTACTTCGAGGATTTGGTTGCCCGGTTCTCTTTCCATTTGGAAGATGATGCCGGGGTATTTGCGGCTCGAGGGGCGTATTTCTTCAACGTTCAGGCGTTCGAGCATTTTTTTTCGCGAGGTGGTTTGCTTGCTTTTTGCCACATTGGCAGAGAAGCGTCTGATGAACTCTTCTAACTGCTTGCGCTTTTCGTCGGCTTTCATCTTTTGATTTTGTGCCTGGCGCAGTGCGAGCTGCGAACTTTCGTACCAGAACGAGTAGTTGCCCGAGAAGACGGTCACTTTTCCGAAGTCGATGTCGACGGTCTGTGTGCTCACGGCATCGAGGAAGTGGCGGTCGTGGCTCACCACGAGAACCGTTTGTTCTACATTGCTCAGATACTCTTCCAGCCATTGTACCGAGTCGAGGTCGAGATCGTTGGTTGGCTCGTCGAGCAGCAGATTGTCGGGATGTCCGAACAGCGCTTTTGCCAACATGACGCGCACTTTCTCGTTGTTCGACAGTTCGGCCATCTGTTTTGTGTGCAGTTCTTCTCTGATGCCTAAGTTCTGCAGCAGCTGTGCCGCGTCGCTCTCGGCCTCCCAGCCGTTCATTTCGGCAAATTTCAGTTCGAGGTCGGCCGCCCGGTTGCCGTCTTCTTCCGTCATTTCGGGTTTGCTGTACAGTGCTTCGCGTTCTTTCATGTTTTTCCACAACGGCTGGTGCCCCATCAGTACCGTGTCGGTAACGCTGAAGGCATCGTATTTGAAGTGGTCTTGTTCGAGCACCGAGAGGCGTTCGCCCGGTCCCAATTCCACGCTTCCCTTATTCGGTTCAAGTTCGCCGCTGATGGCTTTCAGCAGTGTCGATTTGCCGGCTCCGTTGGCGCCGATAACGCCATATATGTTTCCATGGGTGAATTTGATATTTACATCTTTGTAGAGAACTCTCTTGCCGAATTGGATGGCAAGATTCGATACTGTTATCATGTCGTTTACCTTAAAATATTATTAATCGGCTGCAAAGGTACTATTTTAAATCCACAAATGGGAAAATAAACTGGGTTCTGGTCCTGGTGGTGCCATTCTGTGAAACCTTTCGAGAAGAAAGCGCCCCTTTCTGGCCTTTTCCTTTAAATTTCGTGAGGAAATTTGCTCGGCGGGTGTGCGCGGCCGATTTTTCGCGAGGAAATTTGCTCGCTGGCTCCCAGCGGTTCGTTTTCGCGAGGAAATTTCGTCTCACTTGTGGATTTAAAATACTACCTTTGCGCCTATTATATTAAAAAGGATATGGATATCAATGCACGCAAAGGCGAATACGATCGCTATATCGTCGAACAAGACGATACGCTGTTGAATTGGCTCCTCGAACATGTGAAGCACCTCAGCCGAACCAAACTGAAGGCTACGCTGGCCGGTCGCGGTATCATCGTCGAAGGCAAACGGATTACGCAGTTCGATTATCCCTTGCACCCGGGCATGAAAATTGCCGTAAGCCGCACGAAGAGGAACGATGCGTTTAAAAGCCGCTATGTGAAGATCGTTTACGAAGACCGTTATCTGGTGGTTGTCGAAAAAAATGTGGGCATCTTGTCGATGGCTGCAGGACACTCGTCGCTCAATGTGAAGAAGGTGCTCGACGATTATTTCAGGAAAAGCAAACAGAAGTGCACGGCGCATGTGGTGCACAGGCTCGATCGCGATACCAGCGGACTCATGATTTATGCCAAAGACATCGAGACCGAACGCCTGCTCGAGGCCGACTGGCATCAGGGCGTGTACGATCGGCGATACGTAGCCGTAGTGTCGGGCGAGATGCGCAACGACGAGGGCACGATCTCGAGCTGGCTGAAAGACAACAAGGCCTACATCACCTATTCGAGCCAGGTAGATAACGGCGGCAAGTTTGCCGTTACCCACTATCGTACGCTGGCCCGAACTACAGAGCACTCGCTGGTAGAGTATCGACTGGACACGGGCCGTAAAAATCAGATTCGTGTGCACGCGGCAGATATGGGACATCCGGTTTGCGGCGACTTGAAGTACGGCAATGGCGACGATCCAGTAAACAGGCTCTGTCTGCATGCCTATGTGCTTTGTTTCTATCATCCTGTAACACACCAGCGGCTAGAGTTCGAAACACCCATTCCGGCTCCATTCCATAAACTGTTCAAATAACCCGAAACGTAACTTATGTTCTATCTCTTCTGCCTTGTCGCTATTGTCGCAACCTTCTTTATCATTAAAAAAATAACGGGCTGCCTGATCAAGACGATTATTCTGCTGGCCGTAATCGGTGCATTGGGCTATATTTTTTTCAACTATATCCGTTGAACAACCATGTCGAAGAAAATAAAATTGATTGCAGATGCCGGAAGTACTAAAACCGATTGGGCACTAATCGGCGCTGACGGCAGGCTCGAACGCATATCGACTCAAGGAATCAATCCGTTTCATCAGTCGCCAGAGGTTATCCAAGAAATCTGTCGAACCGAGCTGCTTCCCCAACTTCCCGTTTCGCCTCGCTCCGTCGGCCAGCTCTATTTTTATGGGAGCGGCTGTACAGTAGAAAAAATCAGCGTGGTAAAAGAAGCGTTGAAAAAAAACTTCCCCGCATTATACGAACTCGAAGTAGACAGCGACCTGTTGGGCGCAGCTCGCGCCGTTTGCGGGCATGATGAGGGACTGGCCTGCATCCTGGGCACCGGTTCGAACGCATGCCTGTACAATGGGCAGACAATCGAACACCACATTCCCCCCTTAGGTTACATCTTGGGCGACGAAGGCAGCGGCACAGCCATCGGCAAATCTTTCTTGAACGGCATCTACAAAGGCTCGTTGCCCCCGCAGTTGCGTACCGAATACGAAACTTTCTCAGGCCTGACCCTGGCCAACGTAATCGATAAAGTATACCGACAACCCCTGGCCAATCGATTCCTGGCTTCGGTTTCCCTTTTCGTAGCCCGCCATCTTGACGTTCCGGAACTCAGTCAGATGGTTGTCCAAAACTTCCAACTATTCTTGCAAAACAATATCAAACCTTACGGCCGTGACGACCTTCGGTTAGGAGTAGTAGGCGGGCTGAGCACCTACTACCGTACACAACTCGAGGCCGCCGCCGCCGCCGAAAACATACGCCTGGGACAACTCATGAAAAATCCTATCGAAGGATTGCTAAACTATCATCTATGCCGAAAGCGTTAATTAAAACTAAGAACATTGTTTTTGTAACGTCAAATAAACTATATTTGCACTGTAAGTTAATTACCATACCGACCATAAAGACAAACAGAGAAAAATACACTACACGTTTATTCCAAGCAAAGACAAAAAGTAACATATAACATCCAAGATAATAAGATAAAGAATTAAAAGATCTCGTAGAGACGCTTAAATGGTAATTGTTTTTAGGTAATAGTGTTCTAAATACTCTAATGAGTTTAAAGTAGTGATGTGGTCTTGCGAGATTTAACCGATCGCAATCTTCAATAGGAATCAATAAAATGATCGGTGGGGTGGAGTCGAAGTTTTTATTCACAGACTCCACTCTTTTTATGTCGCGAAAGCGATCAAAGCAGGGCCTGCATAAGGCTTTATCCTCCATCTTTCTTTTGCAATCTATACCTTGCAAATCAAGCCGTTTTTTTTATGGCACAGTGTAAGTATTTCAAAAGAATTAGTAACTTTGCAACCGCATTCTACATAATGTACGCTCTACAAAGCACAAAAAATAATATTATTTATAGTAACTTTTTTATGTATTTTACATTGTTAATTACCGTTTTGATAACGGCTGTCTTCTTGGTGGTTGCAGCATACGCCATTGCTAAGTTGATCGGTCCCCGTTCGTACAATTCGGTAAAAGGAGAACCGTATGAGAGCGGCATCCCAACAAGAGGTTCGTCATGGCTTCCTGTACATATCGGGTATTATCTCTTCGCTATCCTTTTCCTGATGTTCGATATAGAGACTGTGCTTCTCTATCCTTGGGCAGTTGTTGTTAAGCAGTTTGGACCCATAGCACTCATTAGTATAGGTTTCTTTCTGTTGGTTCTTGTATTTGGCTTGGTCTATGCCTGGCGGAAAGGAGCATTGGAATGGAAGTGAGAAAGCCTTATATCAAAAGTATTCCTTACGGCGAGTTCAAAGACAATAGTGCTTTAGAAAAGATAGTTTCAGAACTGCACGAGGGAGGCGTGAATGTTGTAACAGGAACCCTTGATCAGCTGATTAACTGGGGGCGCTCTAATTCGCTTTGGAGTCTGACATTCGCTACCAGTTGCTGCGGTATTGAGTTTATGGCAGTGGGTTGTGCACGGTATGATTTCGCCCGTTTTGGTTTCGAGGTGACTCGAAATTCACCCCGACAGGCCGATTTGATTATGTGTGCCGGAACCATAACCAACAAAATGGCTGCGGCTTTTAAGCGTCTGTATGATGAAATGGCTGAACCCAAATACGTCATAGCAGTTGGCGGTTGTGCTATTTCGGGCGGTCCCTTCAAAAGCAGTTATCATGTAGTACGTGGTATTGATGAGATTGTTCCCGTTGATGTTTTCATACCCGGCTGCCCTCCAAGACCTGAAGCTATTCTGTATGGAATGATGCAACTGCAGCGCAAGGTAAAGATCGAAAAGTTCTTTGGCGGTGCTAATCATAAACAAACGATAGATGAGGCAGGTAAGAGTAATGAAGAGTTACTATTGGAACGTAGACGGAAAAATAAGCCGATTATAGTAACAGAGGTTCCTGAAGATTTCGACCCAAGCCAAGAATTGGAAGGGCATAATTAATAAGGTATAGCGAACATGAAATTAAATAATATAGAAGTTCAATTCAATCACTTGGTCGAAGAGATGACTAAGTTAAGGAATGAGAGACAATTCGACTACCTTGTTACTATCGTTGGCGAAGATTTCGGAGAAGAGGGGTTGGGGTGTATCTACATTCTTGAAAATACAAAGACTAATGAGCGTGTATCTGTCAAAGCCATTGCCCAACAAATAGAGGAAGACTATGTACTTGATACAGTAACAAACCTTTGGAAGGCTGCCGACTTTTTAGAGCGTGAGGTATTCGATTTTCTGGGAATTAAGTTTTTGGGGCATCCTGATATGCGTCGTTTATATCTAAGAAACGATTTTAAAGGACATCCTTTACGGAAAGACTTCGATGAATCTCCGGAAAACAATACTTATACATTAGAGGACGATATTGAATTGGATTACACATTTCGGTATGAACTGAATCAGGATGGCCTATTAATAGAAAAACGAGTTCCTTTGTTCACTGACGACGAGTTTGTTATCAATATAGGTCCTCAACATCCGAGTACACACGGTGTATTACGTTTACAGAGCGTTCTGAATGGTGAGACTATTAAACGCATTTACCCGCACTTAGGTTATATCCATCGTGGAATAGAGAAAATGTGCGAATCATATACTTATCCACAAACATTGGCTTTAACAGATCGCATGGACTATCTAAGTGCCATGATGAACCGTCATGCTCTGGTAGGTGTGATAGAAGAGGCTATGGAAATAGAGTTGACAGATCGTATCAAATATATCCGTACAATAATGGATGAGTTGCAACGTATCAATTCTCATTTGTTATATCTTGGTTGTTGTGCTCAAGATTTAGGAGCATTGACTGCATTCTTGTATTGTATGCGCGACCGTGAGCATGTATTGAACGTAATGGAAGAGACAACGGGAGGGCGGTTAATACAAAACTATTATAGGATAGGCGGATGCCAAGATGACATAGATCCTCATTTTGTGACGAATTGTAAGACTCTTTGTATGTATCTTAAACCGATATTGAAAGAGTATATGGATGTGTTTGGAGATAATATTATCACACAAAAGCGTTTTATTGGTGTAGGATATATGAGCAAAGAAGATGTCATTAGTTATGGAGTTACTGGTGCTTCGGGACGTGCTTCGGATTGGAATAACGATGTACGCAAAAATCATCCATATGTCATGTACGAAAAGATAGAATGGAATGAAGTAACCAATAATCGTTGTGATTCTTATGGTCGTTATCTCAATCGTATTGAAGAAATCAAACAGAGCATTGCTATTATCGAACAATTGATAGACAATATACCTGAAGGTGATTTCTATGTGAAGCAAAAACCTATCATTAAAGTGCCAGAAGGACAGTGGTATTTTTCATGCGAAGGGGCAAGAGGAGAGATCGGTGTCTATCTTGATTCACGAGGTGATAAATCTCCTTATCGGTTGAAATTCCGACCAATGGGTTTGAATCATGTGGCTGCTATGGATGCAATGCTTCGAGGACAGAAGATCGCTGACTTGGTTACTGCAGGTGCTGCGCTTGATTTTGTCATTCCTGATATTGATAGATAGTTTTGAGTTTTATCTTATCTGACTTGATAAAATCTCTGATTAAGAGAATACTCAATCAATAAAAACTTATATAGATCATGTTTGATTTTAGTATAGTAACAACATGGTTCGACTTATTCCTTCGACAGACACTTGGTTTGGGAAATTTTTGGTCGATACTTATAGAATGCATTATTGTTGGTTTGCTTATCCTTTTAGGGTACGCTTTACTGGCTATCGTATTAATATTCATGGAGCGCAAGGTCTGTGCATATTTTCAATGTCGTTTAGGGCCGATGCGTGTTGGTCCTTGGGGAATTTTGCAGGTTTTTGCTGATGTCTTAAAGATGCTTATAAAGGAGATCTTTGCTGTAGATAAGGCTGACAAACTTTTATATTACATGGCCCCATTTTTCGTAATAGTTGCCTCGATAGGAACATTCTCTTTCCTTCCCTGGAATAGGGGGGCATATATTCTTGACTTTAATGTAGGGGTATTTTTGATCACTGCTATCTCAAGTATTGGTGTGTTGGGTATCTTTTTAGCAGGCTGGGCATCTAATAATAAGTATTCGGTATTATCAGCCATGCGTGGTGCCGTCCAGATGATTTCGTATGAGATGACACTTGGCTTAACTCTTGTCACTGCAGTTGTTTTAACGGGTACTATGCAGATGAGTGGAATCGTTGAGAGTCAGACTGGACCATGGAACTGGTTAATTTTTAAGGGACATGTGCCTGCTATTATTTCTTTCCTTTTATTTTTGATTGCAGGTAATGCCGAGGCCAATCGTGGACCTTTCGATTTGGCTGAGGCAGAAAGCGAACTGACCGCAGGATACCATACAGAGTATTCTGGGATGGGTTTCGGATTTTACTATTTAGCAGAATACCTAAATCTCTTTGTTATTTCTGGTTTGGCTACTGCCATCTTTTTAGGTGGATGGGCACCATTGAATATCGGTATTGCAGGTTTTGATGCACTGATGAACTATATTCCTGGTATAGTGTGGTTTTTAGGTAAGTCGTTTGTTGTTGTTTGGATACTGATGTGGATTCGATGGACATTCCCGCGTCTTCGTATTGATCAGATCCTAACACTTGAATGGAAATTTTTAATGCCGTTTTCGCTTGCTAATTTAGTACTGATGACTCTTTGTGTTGCATTTGGTCTGCATGGATAATAACTCTGTTTTAATGAGGACTAATAAAATGGAAAAAAAACAATCATATTTTGGAGAAATATTAGAAGGCATTAAATCGCTGGGCACGGGCTTAGGCGTGACTTTCAAGGAGTATCTGACTGCCAAAAGTACTGAACAGTACCCTGAGAATCGTAAAACAACACTTCATGTGGCTAAGCGCCATCGTGGTCGGTTAGTATTTAAGCGTGATGAGAATGGAACTCATAAATGTGTGGCATGTACTATGTGCGAAAAAGCTTGTCCTAATGGAACTATTCTTTTGCAACACGAAATGGTGACGGATGAAGAGACCGGAAAGAAAAAAAAGCATCTGATCGATTATCAGTATGATTTGGGTGATTGTATGTTTTGCCAATTATGTGTCAATGCTTGTAATTTTGATGCGATCGAATTTACGAACGATTTCGAAAATAGTGTATTCGACCGTGAGACTTTGGTGTTGCATCTTGATAAAGAAGTGTATGAGGGAGGTAGTCTTCCCGGATTGATAGATGGAGGAGCAGATATGACTATTGGTAAATTTAATACTAAAACTAAATAGGGAAATAACGTATATGGCAAAATTAATAGTGTTTTGTATATTGGCAATTGTTATTCTTGGGTCAGCCATTATGTGTGTAACAACAAAAAGAATTATGCGTGCTGCAACATTCTTGATATTTGTCTTGTTTGGTGTGGCTGGTATCTATTTCTTATTGGATTATACTTTCCTCGGAGCAGCACAGATATCTATCTATGCAGGTGGAATTACAATGGTCTATATTTTTGCAATCCAATTGGTTTCTAAACGTACCCTTCAAGGCCTACAGGAGCATCTCAAAGGTAAAAGAGTACTTATCGGAGCATTGGTTGCTTTAATTGGTTTTGCAGTTGTATCATTCATTTTGTTAAAGAATAGTTTTATCGATATGTCTATCCGGCTGGCCGATACGGAGGTCCCAATGAGCACCATCGGTACGGCACTTGTTGGTTCTGAGAAGTTCCAATATGTACTTCCATTCGAATTCATTTCTGTATTTTTACTGGCTTGTATCATAGGAGGAATTATGATTGCTAGAAAGGAGGAGAATAAATGATTCACGTAGAGTATTATCTTGTATTGAGCACACTGCTGTTTTTTATTGGGTTCTTTGGTTTTGTGACCCGTCGTAATTTGATAGCAATGCTTATTTCTATTGAACTCGTCTTGAATTCAGTAGATATTAATTTTGCAATATTCAATCGCATTCTTTTTCCCGAACGGTTAGAAGGTTTTTTCTTTACCTTGTTCTCGATAGGTGTGAGTGCTGCTGAAACAGCTGTAGCCATTGCAATTATTGTTAATGTTTACCGAAATTTCCATAGCGATCAGGTGAACAGTATTGAAAATATGAAATTATAAAGAGATGGATTACAGTTATGTTTTTCTAATACTTCTTCTCCCGGCCCTATCTTTCTTAGTATTAGGATTGCTGGGTATGAAGATGTCGCATAAAGTTGCCGGATTGATAGGAACAGTGGTTTTGGGAGTTGTTTTTGCTCTTTCGTGTTATACCGCATTCGAGTATTTTGTCGTACACGGAAGGATAGGCGAGCTATATCCTACGGTAACAGCTTTCGATTTTACTTGGTTGAAGTTTACGGAAATGTTGACATTCAATATTGGATTTCGTTTGACGCCAATCTCTGTAATGATGTTGATTGTGATTTCCATCGTTAGCTTTATGGTACACATTTACTCGTTTGGCTATATGCATGGTGAGAAAGGGTTTCAGCGTTATTATGCTTTTCTCTCGTTGTTTACGATGTCGATGTTGGGACTGGTTGTAGCTACCAATATTTTCCAGATGTATCTTTTTTGGGAGCTTGTGGGCGTTTCTTCTTACTTACTTATCGGTTTTTATTATCCGCAACATACGGCAGTAGCTGCATCGAAAAAAGCGTTTATCGTTACACGTTTTGCAGATCTGTTTTTCCTCATCGGAATTCTTATTTACAGTTTCTATGTAGGTACGTTTAATTACGATCTGAATGCGATGCCAGCACATCATACCAATGTAGTCGGAGCAGCGGCATTAATGCCGATAGCCTTGTTCTTGATGTTCATTGGCGGTGCAGGTAAGAGTGCAATGTTCCCTCTGCATATTTGGCTTCCCGACGCAATGGAAGGACCAACACCTGTATCGGCTTTGATTCATGCAGCTACGATGGTTGTAGCCGGAGTTTATTTGGTTGCGAGCCTTTTTCCTTTGTTTGTACAGTTTGCTCCTGAGCAATTACATTGGATTGCATATATTGCAGCTTTCACTGCCTTTTATGCTGCGGCTGTAGCTTGTTGCCAGAGCGATATTAAGCGTGTATTAGCTTTTTCAACAATTTCTCAAATCGGTTTCATGTTGGTTGCTTTAGGCGTATGTTTACCCGACGAACAAACCGGAGCTGTTGCTTCTACAGAGGTTTATGCCGATGGCAATGGCCTTGGCTATATGGCCGGAATGTTCCACTTGTTTACCCATGCCATGTTCAAGGCTTGCCTGTTCTTGGGAGCTGGTTGCATTATTCATGCCGTGCATTCCAATGAGAAGTATTATATGGGAGGTTTACGAAAGTATATGCCCATCACGCATATTACTTTTTTGATTTCTTGCTTGGCAATCTCTGGTATTCCCCCATTTTCTGGATTCTTCTCGAAAGATGAAATCCTCGTGGCTTGCTACAATTTCCATCCTGTAATGGGAATCCTGATGAGCGGTATCGCCATGATGACGGCCTTTTATATGTTCCGTTTGTATTATGTGATATTTTGGGGAAAGAGTTATTATGAAAGCCACGTAGGCGAAGGTGCGAAAAAACCGCATGAGGCGCCTTGGATGATGACTTTCCCTTTGGTCTTTCTTTCTGTGATTACTTTGACCTGCGGATTCCTTCCGTTTGGACATTTCATTTCGGCCAACGGATTGAGTTTCGACACACACACCAACTATATGGTTGCCGGTGTGAGTGTTACTCTCGCAGTTATTGCCATTGTGTTTGCGACCGTTATGTATAAAGGAGCGGAAACTCCGATTGCCGACAAGTTGGCGAAGACCTTTCCTATGCTCTATAGGGCTGCTTATAAACGGTTCTATCTGGACGAGGTTTGGATGTTCGTTACTCATAAAATCATCTTCCGACTTGTTTCTACGCCGATAGCTTGGTTCGATCGTCATGTTGTCGACGGAACGTTCAACTTTCTTGCATGGGGAGCTAATGAGACTGGCGAAACCATTCGTCCGTGGCAGAGCGGCGATGTGCGTCAGTATGCAGTATGGTTCCTTACAGGAACTGTAGCGCTTACGTTGGTTTTGTTATGTTGTCTTTAAAGAAATAATGATAAAATGAATATACTAACATTATTCGTACTAATTCCCGTACTCATGCTGCTGGCCCTGTGGCTTGCTCGCAATCTCAATCAGGTACGTGGTGTGATGGTTGTCGGCTCTACTTGTCTGCTGGCTTTGTCGGTATGGTTAACAATTTCGTTTATTCAAATGCGTCAGGCCGGCAACACCGATGCAATGCTTTTCACTTATAGCATACCTTGGTTCGAACCTCTGAACATTGCCTATGCCATTGGCGTTGATGGAATATCGGTAGTGATGTTGCTACTATCGAGTATTATCGTTTTCACCGGGACTTTTGCATCTTGGCAGCTGAAGCCCATGACCAAAGAATATTTCCTGTGGTTCACTTTATTGAGCACCGGCGTATACGGCTTCTTCATATCCATAGATATGTTTACGATGTTCATGTTTTACGAAGTAGCTCTCATTCCGATGTATCTGTTGATCGGTGTATGGGGGAGCGGGCAGAAAGAATATGCAGCGATGAAGCTCACCTTGATGTTGATGGGTGGATCGGCATTGCTGATCATCGGTATTTTGGGAATTTATTTCTTCAGCGGTGCTACAACGATGAATATACTTGAAATAGCACAATTGCATAATATCCCGGTTGCAGTTCAGAAAGTATTCTTTCCGTTCGTCTTTATCGGATTCGGGGTTTTGGGGGCGCTCTTTCCTTTCCATACCTGGTCGCCCGATGGTCACGCTTCGGCTCCTACAGCCGTGTCGATGCTGCACGCCGGCGTATTGATGAAGCTCGGCGGATATGGCTGTTTTCGTATAGCGATGTTCCTGTTACCCGAAGCTGCACACCAACTTTCGTGGATATTTCTCATCCTTACTACCATTTCGGTTGTTTACGGAGCCTTATCCGCCTGCGTTCAAACCGATTTGAAGTATATCAACGCCTATTCGTCCGTTTCTCACTGCGGACTGGTGTTATTCGCCCTGCTGATGATGACGCAGACCTCTTGTACGGGTGCCATCCTGCAGATGTTGTCTCACGGCCTCATGACGGCCTTGTTCTTCGCTCTTATTGGAATGATTTACGGCCGAACTCATACGCGCGATGTACGACAGTTAGGCGGTTTGATGAAAATCATGCCCTTTCTTGGCGTTGGCTACGTCATTGCCGGTTTGGCCAACTTAGGGCTTCCCGGCTTCTCGGGCTTTGTTGCTGAAATGACCATCTTTGTCGGTTCGTTCCAGAATGCCGATACATTCCATCGTGTAGCAACGATCATCGCCTGCACGTCTATTGTCGTGACGGCCGTGTATATTCTCCGTGTCGTCGGAAAGATACTTTACCAGAAGGTACCCGATCCGCATTACGAAACATTGACTGATGCTACTTGGGACGAGCGATTCTCTGTGGCCTGCCTTATCTTCTGTGTGGCCGGTCTCGGTATTGCGCCACTGTGGGTAAGCAATGTCATCAGCGACACGCTCGGTCCCATCCTCGAGCACATCAATTCCGTTTCAATCATGGCATCACTCTAAATAAATGCTAAGAAAATGAATATAGATTACAGTCAGTTTTTGAATATGATACCCGAGGTCATGCTGATGGCCATGCTGGTAATCGCCTTTTTCGCCGACATCCTTAGCGTTGGCAAAGAACGCAAATGGTTCAATCCGTTGATATGCGGCTTGATGCTTGTCCACATTGCCGTCAACATTTTTCCGACAGCCGAGGCTGAGACTTTTGGCGGAATGTATTACACAACTCCTGCTGTGAGCGTTATCAAAACGATTCTTGCCCTGGGAACATTCATCGTGCTCATTCAGTCGCGCGACTGGATGGCACGCCCCGACACCTCCTTCAAAGAAGGCGAGTTTTACGTTCTCGTCATATCCACGCTCATGGGCATGAACATGATGATCAGCGCCAACCACTTCTTGCTGTTCTTCCTTGGACTCGAGATGGCATCCGTACCGATGGCCTGCCTGGTTGCGCTCGACAAATACCGTCACAATTCGGCCGAAGCCGGTGCCAAGTTCATTCTCACGGCAGTTTTTTCGAGCGGCGTAATGCTTTTCGGCATCTCGTTTATCTACGGCGCCGTCGGAACCTTGTATTTCAACGATGTAGCCGCCGTTATCAGTGCGTCGCCGCTAACCATTATGGGATTAGTTTTCTTTTTCAGCGGACTCGGGTTCAAAATCTCTCTCGTTCCGTTCCATTTCTGGACAGCCGACGCCTATCAAGGAGCGCCGACTACCGTTACCGGTTATCTGAGCGTTGTTTCCAAAGGAGCTGCAGCTTTCACGCTCTGCGCCATTCTCATGAAGGTCTTCGCACCGATGGTCGAGTACTGGCAGTATCTGCTTTACATCGTTATTGTGTTGAGCATTACCATTGCCAATTTGTTCGCTATCCGCCAGACCGAGCTCAAGCGTTTCATGGCGTTCAGCTCCATTTCGCAAGCGGGATACATCATGTTGGCCGTGGTCGACAACTCGTCGATGGGCGTAGCCGCCTTGTCGTATTACATACTGATTTATGTCGTTGCCAATATGGCTGTTTTCACCATCATCAGCGCTGTAGAAGAACATAACAGCGGTATAACCGATATGGATGCTTACGACGGATTGTATACTACCAATCCCAAGTTGGCGTTCCTCATGACCCTGGCGTTGTTCTCTCTCGGTGGCATACCTCCGTTTGCCGGCATGTTCAGCAAGTTCTTCGTCTTCATGGCAGCAGCCGAGCAGGGCAGTGCATTGGCCTATGGCGTTGTATTCGTCGCCTTGATCAATACCGTAATCAGTCTTTACTACTACCTGCTCATCGTCAAAGCAATGTACATTAAGAGCAGCGAGAGTGCGTTGCCCACATTCAAAAGCAGCGTCAGCACCAAGCTGTCGTTAGCCCTCTGTACCGCGGGCATCATTCTCTTTGGCGTATGCTCTGTGGTTTATCATTGGATCGAATCAACGGCAGCTTTTTGATTTCAGCGAAATAGATCTATTTAGAAACAGAGAAGGCAGAAAATCGGATGATCCCCCCGATTTTCTGCCTTCTCTGTTGTTCGACCGTCTTCTCCCGACGTTTTTCTGTTTCGTATCAATGCAACGGCACAAAAACACATTGTTTTGTTGTCTTGTACCTATACAGAGCCATGAAAATACCTGTTTTTGTCGCTTTGTATGCTGACATGAGCACCAAAACGCGCGATTTAGTCTATTTGTACCGAGACACGATGGCAGGAAACGGGGTGAAGAGCCGGCTTCAGATGGGTACATTTCGCTGCTGCAGGCAAAATGATTGAGGGCGCACCGGTGATTGGGAAAAAAAGAACGGCGAACTACGTATCTGTACGTAATTCGTCGTTCTTCTGATGGGTAGGGCCGACAGCCCTTTTGTTGGCAGCGTGTTGCGTGCGCTGAAAGCTATTCTGCGTGCCGCATAGGTTTTAGTCGAGCGCTTGGGCAATGAATGCGGACAGCTCGCCGCCCCGCAGACCTTTTGCCAGAATCTTTCCCTTACCGTCGACAACGATCGTATAGGGAATGCTCGTCACATCGAACAGGTGGGCGGCTTCGCTGTCCCATCCTTTCAGGTCGGATACGTGCGCCCATTGCATGTTCAGCCGGTTGATGGCATTTCTCCAGGCGGCATCGTCTTCGTCGAGCGAGATGCCCACAATTCCGAGTCCCTTTTCGTGGTATTGCTCGTAGACGGCTACCAGGTTTGGCGCTTCGTGTATGCAAGGGCCGCACCAGCTTGCCCAGAAATCGAGTATGGTTACTTTGTGTTTCCGCACTTCGTCCATGACGCTCCAGGCTTCGGTTCCGTCGGCATTCGGTAGCTTGAAGTCGGGTATGGTTTCAGCCTGAGTTTGTACCGGGGTTTCCTGTGGGGCGGGTTGCGCTTTGTCTTTTCGGCATTGGCAGCCGGCGAACAGGATGGCTGCGATGGCCAATGCGGTGATGATTCGGATTTGTTTCATTGTTTTCAAAGTTTGTTTTAAATGAGATATTGCGACGAGATGCTCTCGTTGTTTACCACGCGGCAGATGGTTTCGGCAAACATGTCGGCTACGGACAGTTGTTTTACTTTCGCGCATCTTTGCGTGTAGGGGATGGAGTCGGTGAAGACGAGTTCTTCGAGCGCCGATTCTTGTACGCGTTCTGTGGCGGGTCCGCTCATCACGCAGTGCGATGCCACGGCTCTGATGCTGATGGCTCCGGCGGCTTTCATCACGTCGGCTGCTTTGGTGATGGTGCCGGCGGTGTCGACCATGTCGTCGACCAGTATGACGTTTTTGTCTTTCACGTCGCCGATAATCTGCATGCTGTCTACAACGTTGGCCCTTGCGCGCGTTTTGTTGCAGAGCACCAGCGGGCAGCCCAGGTATTTGGCGTATGTGTTGGCACGTTTCGATCCGCCTACGTCGGGCGATGCGATGACCAGTTCGTCGAGTTTGAGCGTTTGCAGATAGGGCAGGATGACGCCCGATCCGTAGAGGTGGTCGACGGGCACGTTGAAGAAGCCCTGAATCTGGTCGGCGTGCAGGTCCATGGTAATCAGTCGGTCGATGCCGGCCGTTGCCAGCAAGTCGGCTACGAGTTTTGCGCCGATGCTTACTCTGGGCTTGTCTTTGCGGTCTTGGCGGGCCCACCCGAAGTACGGAATAACGGCAATGATGTGTCGTGCCGAGGCCCGTTTGGCTGCGTCGATCATGAGCAGGAGTTCCATCAGATTGTCTGAATTCGGAAATGTGCTCTGCACCAGAAAGACGTTTTTGCCGCGGATCGATTCTTCGTACGATACGGCGAATTCGCCGTCCGAAAACCTAGTTACCACTAAATTTCCCAACGGGCATCCCAGACTTGTGCAGATTTTTTCTGCAAGGTATCTCGTGCTTGTTCCCGAGAATACTAAAAAAGAGTCGTTCTCACTCATTTCTTTATTGCATTTTACGGTTATAAAGTATTGTTTTTTATCGTTCTGTTTGTGCCTTTGCGCTTTTTAGCCGATGGCTTTTCGCAGCCGTTCGAAGTGGGCGATCAGCGGTTTGAAATCGGCTTCGGTGTGGATGTCGAACCGGTTCCAAAGGTCGCTGCATACAACCATGCCTCCGAATCCGTAATCTTTTGCTATCTTCATATTGTCTATGCTCATGCCGCCCAGCGCGTAGACGCGTTTATCGATGAGCCCTCTGCGCGCGGCATCTTCAATTTGCTGCATGGGCAGGGATTGCTCTTCGGTGTTGCCGAAGATATTTTTCAGGAAGACGTAATCGGCGCCTTTCTTTGCTTCTTTCAGCCGGTCGATGGCGGTACAACTCCGGGTGATGCGCCCTTTGTATCCTGCGGGAGGCACATCGCCGGGCGATTCCAGATGGATTCCGGCCAGGTTGTATTCGTTTTTAAGATAGAAATTTTCGTGAACCGCGATTTTCTTGTAATAGGCGTCGGGTAACAAAGAGAGCAAACGCTCGGAATAAAGCGGCGAAGCGCCCGGTTTGTGTAAATGCAAGTTATCCATACCTTCATCGAAGAGTGCGGCAAGTATTTTGTCTTCTTCCACAAAGAATGTGGGTTTCGTCATGATTACGAGCTTCATCGCTTAATGTTTTTACTGTTGCAAATGTATGAAAAATCTATCGATTCGACAAATCATATCGAAAAGAAAAAGCTACCTTTGCCCCGAATTTTACGAGGAAAGAAAGATGAGGGTAAATGCAGAAACTTTTGGCGAAATCGGGCGGCCGATGTACGTTTTGGAGGAGCAAAAACTGCGACGTAATCTCCAGCTGATCGCTCGGGTGGCAAAGCAGGCCGATGTCGAAATCATACTTGCTTTCAAGGCGTATGCACTGTGGAAAACCTTCCCGATATTCCGCGAATATATTCGGTCGACGACGGCCAGTTCGTTGTTCGAGGCCCGACTGGGTTTCGAGAAGTTCGGTGCGCCCGTGCACACCTTTTCGCCGGCTTATACCGACGACGAGATCGACGACATGGCACGTTGTTCTACGCATCTTACGTTCAATTCGCTGTCGCAGTTTCAGCGATACGCCAAGCGGGTGCAGGCGGCTGAGCCGCGAATCAAGATGGGGTTGCGCATCAATCCCGAGTATTCGGAGGTCGGAACCGATTTATACAATCCCTGCGCCCCCGGAACCCGTTTCGGCGTAATGGCCGACGGCCTGCCTGCAGAGTTGCCGAACGGCATAACGGGGTTCCACTGTCATTGCCACTGCGAGAGCGGCGCCGACACTTTTCAACGAACCTTGGCGCATATCGAGGATAAGTTTTCGGCGTGGTTCGGGCAAATCGAGTGGATCAATTTCGGTGGCGGCCATCTCATCACCCGGCACGACTACGAGGTCGAATTGCTGATCGGAACGCTTCAGCGTTTTCGGGCGCAGTATCCGCATTTGCAGATCATCCTCGAGCCCGGGAGCGCATTTGCGTGGCAAACCGGTTCGCTGGTGTCGCAAGTTGTCGATATCGTAGAGAATCGCGGCATTCGCACGGCCATTCTCAACGTAAGTTTCACCTGCCACATGCCCGATTGTCTGGAAATGCCGTACCGGCCTACCGTAAGATTTGCGCAGATTGTCGCCCCCGAACACTCGTCGGCTGCCTCTCGGCATGTTTACAGATTGGGGGGCAACTCTTGCCTCAGCGGCGACTTTATGGGCGATTGGGCGTTCGAGCACGAGCTGCAGATCGGCCAGAACATTATTTTTGAAGACATGTTGCATTACACCACCGTCAAGACCAACATGTTCAACGGCGTTCGCCACCCCGCGATCGCTCTACTGCGAAGGGATGGCGAATTGGAAATTCTTCGTGATTACACTTTCGACGATTATCTGAATCGGATGGACTGAAAGAAAAGGCCCGTTCGCCGGCCTTGCCATCGCCCATTCGTCGAGTACCATAAAAACAACTCCTTCGATACACAGCTTACTCTACTGAAAACTGCGTGCAAACAGTTTGCACGGCCCTTACATGATCTGCGGACGAAAACAAACAGTTTGCACGCTTCCGCCGAGCCCGCGGATCGAGAACAAGATGCTTGCACGCTTCCGCCGAGCCCGCGGATCGAAAACAAACAGTTTGCACGCTTCCGCCGACGCCGCGGATCGAAAACAAGATGCTTGCACGCTTCCGCCGACGCCGCTGATGAAAACAAACACTTTGCACGGGCCAGCCGAGCCCGCTGACGAAAACAAACAGCTTGCACAGACCGCGCAGAAAAGAAATATGCGTGCAACCTGGTTGTACGCATATTTCTTTTGCCGTATTGTCGCTGAACAGCGGTACTACGACTTCTGCCGGCCGTCGTCCTCTTTTAAAAAGCCGTGGCGGTAGGCATAGAGCAGTTCTTCGAGGTCGTCGATCTGTTGTTTCAGCTCTGCGCCCTTGTCGGTATCGGCCACCAGCATGCGGTGCGCGCTCATCTCTACAATTTGCGTGGTGCTCACGATGTCGGTTCCGCGCTGTATGGCGTCGGCGGTGCTGGTGAACGGTTCGTGCTGAACCAACTGGAATCCGCGGCTGTGATAAACCAGTGTGTAGCCTGCGATACCGGTTTCTTTGTGATATGCCTGCGAGAATCCGCCGTCTATCACCATCAGCTTTCCGTTGGCTTTGATGGGATTCTCGCCGTTGGCCACGTGCACCGGCACATGACCGTTGATGATGTGGCGATTGGTGTCGTGTACGTCGAAAGCGTTCATGATGCGGTCGGCAATCTCCTCGCGGTCGCGCAGTTTAAAGTAGTTGCCTTTCTCTTCGTGGTGGGTTGTTTTGTCGGCGATGAAATAGCGTTCGAAGGTGGCCATTTTCGACTTGTCGAACAGCGGACTGTCGGGTCCGCACCACAGGTACAGGAAGTAATCGACGGCGTATCGTCGCTTTTCGGTCGAGGCGTCGCCCTGAAAAGCCGTTCTGATCATCATGCCCGTGTTGTGCATCAGTTCGCGTCCGGCGTAGCGCTTGCCGGGGTATATTTCGACCTGTTTCAGAGTGCCGTCGTCGTTCAGGGGGATGGAGGCGTGGAAGAGCAGATTGCCGTTCACGACGTTGTACATGCAGCCGTGTTGCAGCATGAGCTTGATGTGCTTCTGCAGCTTTTCGCAAACCCTGAACGAGTGGTTGAGCTTTGCCATGAGTGCCTGTTCTTCTTCGGTCATGGCCGTGGGATTCTTGGGGTCGATGGTGGGGAAGCGGTTCCCGTGCAGCGGGTATTCGCGTCCGTCGAGGCGGATAATGCCGCGTTCGTAGTCGATGGCCTTGAACAGTATGCGGTCTTGCATTTTCCATTGCGGATGGCGTTCGTACAGTCGGGCTTCTTCTTTGAACTGTATAATGGCGATGGCCTTGTGCATGAGAGCTGTCAGTCGCAGTGTTTTTTCGTCTACCTGTTTGGCTCCGCCCGAGAGTCGGGGGATGAACTCTTCGCACGGATCGTCGCCGTAGGTTTCCATGGCAAAGGTGGCCAGCGGTACGAGGTTGATGCCGTACCCCTCTTCTAACGTAACAAGGTTGGCGTAGCGCAGCGACAGGCGGATAACGTTGCAGATGCAGGCGTTGTTGCCGGCACAGGCGCCCATCCACAAAATGTCGTGATTGCCCCACTGTATGTCCCAGCTGTGGTATCGGGCCATGGTGTCCATGATGATGTGGGCGCCGGGACCGCGGTCGTATATGTCGCCGAGAATGTGCAGCTGGTCGATGATGAGCCGCTGGATGACGTTGGCCAGGGCGATGATGAAATCGTCGGCGCGCCCCGTAGAGACGATCGTGTCGATAATGCCGTTGTAGTAGGCTACCTTGTTGCTTTCTTCGGTGCTTTCGTGCAGCAGCTCCTGGATAATGTAGCTGAAGTCTTTCGGCAACGCCTTGCGTACCTTCGACCGTGTGTATTTGCTCGACACGTCGCGGCATACTTTTACCAGCTGGTGCAGCGTGATGTGGTACCAGTCGTAAATGTCTTTTTCTGCGGTTCTGACAATCTTGAGCTTTTGCTCGGGATAGTAAATCAGTGTGCACAAGTCGCGCTTCTCGTTCTCGCGAAGTGTATTGCCGAACAGCTCGTTGACCTTTCGCTTGATATTGCCCGAGGCATTCTTCAGTACATGCTGAAAGGCTTCGTTTTCGCCGTGAATGTCGGCCAGAAAATGCTCTGTTCCCTTGGGCAGATGCAAGATGGCCTGCAGATTGATGATCTCGGTACTGGCGTCGGCAATGGTGGGAAACGACTGCGACAACAGTTCTAAATAACGTAAGTCTTTTTCTATTTTCTTGTGTTTCATTTTCTGCTGATGGTTTATTTCGTGTAAATGGCGGCTCTGATTTGTGCCGTTCTTTTATCATCGATGGGGTCGGCGGGCATGAATCCTTCGGTTAGCCCGCAATCGTCGGCCAAAACCTGCAAGATGCGGGCGGCAAATCGCTCTTCGTGCAGCGTGCGTAGCATTTCGTTCAGCCGGTCTTCGTCATATTCGAGCGTGTTCAGCGTGTCGGTCAGGCGTTTTAAATCTTCTTGCAAGATATTGCGCCGGTGGAATCGGTATCGCAGATAAAGAAACAGATGGCAGAGCGCCGTCTCGGCTTCATCGCCGAAAACGGCCAGCCGCCCATCGATATTGTGGTGCATACGCAGGTCGTGTTGGTCGATAACATTTCGGTACAGTTCTTTTATCCGGCTTGCCATATCGGTTTGTGTTATCTGCGACGTAATGACAGCGTTGGGGACGACGACGATGTGCGAATTCCAACGCCTTTGTTCGATGGCCTTCCGCTCCAACTCGCCCCATACCAATACGCACGATGCCGAGCGGGTAGCCTGCTTCTGTCTGGATAAATCGAACGGCCGACAGCGCTTTTCCCTCAACTTCCATGGCGATAAATCGCCTAACGGCGAATAAACCGTCGGAATCAGCAAGCGGTGGGCCCGTCGCACTGCGTGGAGAGCCTGCGCATTCCATGCGCCGAACACATGAATAAGATCGGGAAAGCGATCCGTGATCTCGATATCCCGATCGACCGCCAATCCGTCTCGCACCTGCGCCAGGTAGGCTTGATGAACGGGCTGTTTGCCTATTTGTTGGGGCATGTATAAACAAATTCTCATAGCTTATGGCTGGTAAAGTCGCGTTTGTCTGCCTCTCGGTGCAAAATGAGATAGTAAAGTCTGCGCCAAACAATGGTTAATTCGAAAGGAATAAGCCGCCATACCGAAATTTCTTTCGTAAAATATCTCATTATCTTTCTAACGATACACATGCGTATGCCGATTGTCAGTATCATTGAAAAGCCCGCGATACCGGCCCATATCCATTGGTCGAACACGAAAGAACAGATCGCTAACAGCGCAATGAACAACCAGCTAAGATGCAATAGCAGCATATCTGTGGCGAAGCGGATTTGTGGTCCTGTTCGCTTTCTCAAATACTTTCGGGTTTCTAAGTAGAATATGTGTTTGTTTTTCCATGCTTTCTGCCGCGGCTTGTCTTCTACAATCCAAGCTTCTTTGTCAATAATGGCGGCGGTTTTGTTTTTCTCGGCGTATTTGTTGACCAGAAAATCGTATTCGCCTCGCAACAAATGCAAGTTACTGCGATAACCCTCTTGCTGAATGAAGATGCTCTTTCTGAAAGCTAAATTCATGGAACAGGCTCTGTAAACCGTTCCGCGGTTTGCCAGGCGCAACAGATAAAGGCTCATGTATAACTGCTCTAACCGGTATGATGTCTTTGTTTCCGGGGTATAGTTGCTGTAGCCCATGACAAGATTCATGTCATCGGTAAATCGGCACGACATGCCGTACAGCCAACGGGGCGAAACCGGCGAGCAAGAAGGTTCCGTTAGGATGATCCATTCGTATTTAGCGGCTTTCACCCCCAGAGTAATGGCCAGCTTCTTTCTACTCATATACCGAGAGGATGACGGTATGAAAGTAGAGTAGAGGTGAGGATGGTGCGAATGTCGCTTCAGTACATCTTCCGTAGCACTGTCGCCTTGCTCGGCTACGACAATTACTTCGAATTCCGTCGGATAGTCCTGCGAAAGAAAGAGAGGAAGATTTTTCTCTAATTCTTTTGCATTATCGTGCACCGTAAGTAAAATCGTAACCGGAACAAGTGGCTGTGCTTCTTCCGGGGTGGAATCTTCTTTGGATGTTTCTTTAAAAATGTATCGATAACGAAAAAACGGACTGAAGAAAGGGGCAATTATGGCAAGCAACAGCGTAATTGCTGCGCCATAAACGACGATCATATCATTAAAAATCATTTATTCAAAATAGATTAAAAATCCTCTGTCAAATAACCAACTGGCAACCTTCGGCAATTATACTGGCTTGCCATGGACTCGCCATAAGCTCCCGCAGTCCTTATAGCCAAAATATCTCCTCTGTGGCATTGGTTAATATCTATGGCTTTTGCAAATACATCGCTCGATTCGCATATCGGCCCGACGACATCATATGTTTCGAACTCGTCTTTATTCGACAAATTTTCTATCTTGTGCAATGCTTGATAAAGGGCCGGCCTGATAAGATCGGACATTCCAGCATCGACGATACAGAACTTTTTGCTCACGCCCCGTTTGATATACAACACGCGGGTAATTAAGCTGCCGCATTGAGCAACAACAGATCTTCCCAATTCAAAATGTAACGTCTGGTGAGGAGATAATTTCAAGTGCTGTGCATAAGTTCTGAAGTAAGCTTTGAAGTCGGGAATCGGAAATTGGTTAGGATAATCGTAGCTGACACCTAAACCTCCACCGACATTAATCGTCTGCACCGTTATGCGATGCCGATATAGCATCTCTTGTAATTCATTGATGCGGTTGCATAGAGCAACAAAGTCGCCCATATCTACTATTTGCGAACCGATATGAAAATGCAAGCCGACGAACTGAACATGCTCCATCCGAAGACACTCTCTAACCGCCGTCTCTACTTCGCTGATGGCAATTCCGAATTTGTTTTCTGCAAGTCCTGTCGTTATATTGGCATGTGTATGGGCTCCGACGTCAGGATTAACTCTCAGAGCAATTCGTGCCGTCTTGTTTCGCTTGGTAGCAAGTTCATTAATTACTTCAAGTTCTGCAATACTCTCGACGTTGAAATATGAGATCTCCTTTTCAAGAGCGAAATTGATATCCCAATCGCTTTTCCCTACACCGGCAAATACAATCTTAGCTGCAGGAAAGCCCGAATCGAGAGCTGCTTGAATTTCGCCCCCACTGACACAATCTGCCCCCAAGCCCGATTTTCTGATTATATCCAGAAGTTTGGGATTGGCATTTGCTTTGATGGCATAATGCACTTGGAAGTTGCTATATTTGGCAATCTCCGTATGAATTGCGTTGAGTGTATCTCTCAGCAGCGCCGTGTCATAATAGTAGAATGGTGTCTGTTTAATCTTGAGTTTAGAAACAGAGAGTAAATTATTCATAGTTCGAACCCATTCATAAGTGCAGTTTTATTTAAACAAAACATTGTTGAGATTCAGCAAAGCGCGTTTCTTGTCATCGGCCTTTACTAGAAAGGATATGTTGTAATTGCTTCCACCATAAGAAATCATGCGAACAGGAATGCTCTTCATCGCTTCCAAAGCAAGTGTTTCAAATCCGAGATTGCTCCAATCGAGATCGCCGACAACGCAGATAATGCACATATCCGTGTCTACCGTAACCGTTCCATATTTCTTAAGTTCATGGACAATTTCATCAAGGTGGTTGGCATTGTCTATGCTCATCGATACACCGACTTCGCTTGTTGCAATCATATCGATAGGCGTCTGATAGCTCTCGAATATCTCGAAAATCTTTCGTAAGAACCCTGTTGCCAGAAGCATTCTCGATGATTTTATTTTGATGGCTATAATGTTGTCTTTGGCTGCTACGGCCTTTATTTCACGTCTTACAATAACATTATCGATGATTGTACCGTGAGCATCTGGTTCCATCGTGTTCTTTACCCGAACGGGAATACCTGCATATTTTGCGGGCTGAATGCACGTCGGGTGTAATATCTTAGCTCCGAAATAAGCCAACTCGGCCGCTTCTTCAAAATTCAATTGATGAACGGCATGTGTCTTATCTACAATACGTGGGTCGTTATTGTGCATCCCATCTATGTCGGTCCAGATCTGAATCTCTTCAGCAGGAAGAGCTGCACCGATTAATGAAGCCGAATAGTCGGATCCGCCTCGTTGCAGATTATCTATTTCGCCGTAAGCATTAAGACAGATAAAACCTTGCGTAACATAAACCTGGTTTTCCTTATTTGCTGACATGACGGAAGAGAGTTTCTCTTTAATATACTGCGGATCGGGTTCTGCATTTTTATCTGTTCTCATAAAGTCCAATGCAGATAGTAAAACTGCGTCGACCCCTTGCTCTTTAAGGTAATTCACAAGCATATTGGTACTCATGATCTCGCCTTGAGCAACGATGCATTTCTCTTCGAACGAGGTAAACAGATCTTTTGTAAACGATCTGAGATATTCGAACTCATAAGAGAGCAAATCGCGTGTTTTATCTTTATATTCATCTGTAGAGTAGAGGTCCTCTACGTGTTGCATATATTTTTTTTCTAAAGCATTGATCACCTCGTTGGCTCCTTCCGGATTTTTTTTATAAAGATAATCGGATATTTCGATCAGTGTATTCGTTGTGCCCGACATGGCAGAGAGTACCACAAAAACGGGATTGCCGGATGCTGTTACAAGCGAAGCTACATTTTTCATCCTTTCCGGTGCGCCGACAGATGTGCCTCCAAATTTCATTACCTTCATATTCACGCTATTAATTTTGTGTATTACTGAAAAAACAAAGCTCTTGTATTTGGAAATGTATGCTAAGCTTTCTCCATATCTTCTTTTAGATCTATTCTGTTATACTTATTTGTAATATCGTCGATGTGTCCATCCTTGCATTGATAAACGATGCCTTGATACTTATCCAGCATCGGAATGTTGTGGGTAGACATGACAACGGCCGTGCCTATTTGTGTAATATCTTTGAGCAGCTTCACGATATGGCTGGCGGTTTCGGGATCGAGATTTCCTGTCGGTTCGTCGGCAATAATTATTTTCGGCTGATTCAGAAGCGCTCTCGCTATGGCAATTCTCTGCTGTTCGCCGCCCGAAAGTTCGTGGGGCATCTTCTCCTTTTTATCGCCCATCCCGACATCATCCAGCACCTCGTCGATACGCCGATCCATTTTCTCTTTTTCTTTCCATCCTGTAGCATGAAGAACGAATTTCAAGTTTTTGTACACATTGCGGTCATGCAAGAGCTGAAAGTCCTGAAAGATGATGCCCATCTCTCTTCTTAAGGCCGGAACATGCTTTCGCTTCAGCGTTGTTAGCTCACGGCCCATGATTTCGGCCTTTGTATCTTCCGTTCCCTCTATATCCAATTCGCAATACATGGTTTTGAGCAGAGAGCTTTTACCCGATCCCACTTTTCCGATGATATAAATGAACTCACCTTCCTCCACTTTAAAATCGACATCTTGCAGTACAAGACTGTCGCCCTGGTATACCTGAACATTCTGATAATCTACTAATATCATTCTCTTATTCATGTTTATGCCACTGCGGATTGTGGCGTGTTTGTAATTCATGTGCTATATCTTCAATACGAAGTCCTTTGCTTGTCAGCAGAGCGATAAGATGGTAAAACATGTCCGACAATTCGTATATCAGTCTGTCGTTCGTTCCGTTGGTGGCTTCGATAACGGCTTCGAGCGCTTCTTCTCCCACCTTCTGCGCCATTCTGTTCAATCCGTCTTTGAAAAGACTGGTGGTATACGACCCCTCTGGCATTTCCCGATGGCGATTTTCTATAAAGTCTTGCAGCTCGGATAAAAACAAGAGCGGATTTGCTGTATTCTTTTCGCCCCAACACGTATCTGTTCCGTGGTGACATGTGGGCCCTTCGGGGTGCACTTTTACCAAGAGTGTGTCGTTGTCGCAGTCGTTCTCAATGCCGACAACATTTAAAAAGTTGCCCGAGGTCTCGCCTTTGGTCCATAAGCACCGACGCGAACGACTCCAGAAGGTAACACGTCCGGATTCGACTGTCTTGTCGTATGCCTCTTGATTCATGAACCCCAGCATCAAGACATTTTTGGTTGTTGCATCCTGAACAATGACGGGAACCAATCCGGTCTGCTCATCAAAATTTATCTTCATCTTATCGTCATATTGATTACACTTCGCTCAAACTTTTCCTTACATGCGCACATGGATTCCCTCGCTTTGCAAATAACTTTTCAATGCACCGATGCCTATTTCGCCGAAATGGAAAACGCTCGCCGCCAGCGCCGCATCGGCTTTCCCCTCTAAGAAAGCATCTTTGAAGTGCGACATTTTGCCGGCGCCGCCGCTGGCGATAACTGGAATTGAAACGACTCTTGCCAGTTGGGCCAGCGCTTCGTTGGCGAATCCTTTCTTTACGCCGTCATGGTCCATGCTTGTGAACAGTATTTCGCCGGCGCCGCGCTGTTCAGCTTCGCGTGCCCAGTCGAACAGTTTATATTCCGTACGCTCGCGACCGCCTTTCACGTAGCAATACCATTCGCCGTCGGCGGCTTTACGCGCATCGATGGCGCAGACGCAGACTTGTGAGCCGAACCGCCGGGCTATCTCGTCTATCAGTTCCGGATGATAGAGGGCGGCCGAATTGACGCTAACCTTGTCGGCTCCGGCGCACAAGAGCCGGTCTACATCGGCCGCCTCGTCTATTCCGCCGCCCACGGTAAAAGGGATGTTCACTTCGCGAGCGATGCGCGTAACCAGCTTTGCGAACGTTTTTCTATGCTCGATGCTGGCCGTAATATCCAGGAAAACCAGTTCGTCGGCTCCCGCCCGGCAGTATTCTTTGCCCAGTTCTACGGGATCGCCCGCCCGCTGCAGGTTTACAAAGTTGATGCCCTTCACCGTTTCGCCGTTTTTTACATCCAGACACGGGATAATTCGTTTGGCAATACCTTTATTCTGCGACACCATAGCCATGCAATAATTTTTCTACATCGATTTTACCCTCGTAAAAGGCCTTTCCGAAAACAACAGCCGGAACACCTGCTCTCTCCAGTTCGACAATATCTTTGTTCGAAGCTACACCGCCCGAGGCCATCAGATGCAGTTGCGAATAAACGTTTAAAATGTTTCGATACAGATCTACCGCCGGTCCGTCGAGCATGCCGTCTCTCGCAATTTCGGTGCACAGCACGTGCGTGATGCCCGCCTTTACGTACGTACCCAGAAAGCTGATCAACTCTTCTTCCGAATCGTCTTTCCAACCGTTAACGGCAATTCTGCCGTTTCTGACATCTGCGCCCAAGACGATTTTCTCGGCGCCGTAGGCTTGGATCCATTTCAGCATCCGATCCGGCTCTCGAACTGCCACGCTGCCCACCGTAGCCATCGCAGCTCCGGCGTCGAACACCCTCTCGATGTCGCCGTCGGTCTTGATTCCGCCGCCGAAGTCAACAATCAGTCCGGTCGAAGCCGATATCCGTTTCAGTGTGTCGATATTGACCACATGGGACGAGCGGGCGCCGTCTAGATCGACCACATGCAGGCGTTTGAACCCCAATCGTTCGAAGCCAACCGCCGTCTCGACCGGATCGTCGCCATAGACTTTCTTTCGGTGGTAATCGCCCTGCGTAAGTCGCACGCACTTACCGTCCATCAGATCTATTGCCGGAATCAGTTCAATGTTCATCGTCGTTGCTATTTCAGAGTTTTCAGATCAGTGCAGATTCAGGAAGTTTTCCAGAATCCGTTCGCCCACGTCGCCGCTCTTCTCGGGATGAAACTGTGTGGCTACGAAATTGTTTTTCTGCAGCGCAGCGCTGTAGGGAACGATGTAGTTGGTTTCGGCCACGGTCCACTCGCATAGCGGAACATAATAGCTGTGCACGAAGTAAACGTATGGTTCGGCGCCGATCTGCTCGAATAAACCGCCCTTCATCTGCCGGAGTGTATTCCAGCCCACGGCCGGAACCTTATCTGCGTGCCGCGCGGGCCGAAAGCGTTGCACGTCGACGGGAAAGATGCCGATGCAGTCGGTATCGCCCTCTTCGGAATGCCGGCAGAGCAACTGCTGACCGATACAAATGCCCAAAAACGGTTGTTGCAAGTCCTTGATCAGCAGATCCAGCCCGTGCGCCTTCAGGTATTGCATCGTGCTGGCGGCCTCGCCCTGTCCGGGAAAGATAATACGGTCGGCCGTTCGCAGTTCGTCGGCATCGGCCGTTACCGTGGGCTCTACGCCCAGCCGCCGCAGCGCATTGGTCACCGAGCAAACATTGCCGGCAGGATATTGAATGATACAAACTTTCATCTCTTCAGCGTTTACGCCTTGCAAAGATACGCTTTCGCAACGACAATGCCAAACCGAAAAAGCCCCGGCAGTTCTTTTCGAAGCAGAACCGTCGGGGCCAAAATAAAAGTGTGATACAAATGTTATCTATTACTTGAAAAACGCCTCGCGTGCTAACGGGTCTTTTCAGGTTTGGGTTTGGCTTTCGAAGTCGCGATTCCTTTTGTGGGCGCCGGCACTTTGACGAGCTTGTCTTTTCCGACCTTTACCCAGATCGATTCTTCAGCTGAAGATTTCAGTTCATAGAGCTTCGCATGATCTGCGCCCTTGGCCCGCCGTATCCGTACGGTCTTGGGCAACTTTTTAACCGTTTCTTTCATAAAAAATTAAAGATTATAGTTAGTAATATGGGCGAATTTGCCCGTTATCGTTATGTTTTTTTATTCCGGATGGCGTCCGCCATGGCGGTTTTGAGTAAATGAGTTCATTTTGCCGTTTCCGCCATGGCGGTTTTGACCAAATGAGTTCATTTTGCGGTTTCCGCCATGGCGGTTTCGACCAAACGAGGTCATTTTGCGGTTTCCGCCATGGCGGTTTCGACCAAACGAGTTCATTTTGCGGTTTCCGCCATGGCGGTTTCGTCCAAACGAGGTCATTTTATGGTTTCCGCCATGGCGGACGCGAGTAAACGAGGGCGTTTCTCACCCTCTGCAGTCGCGAATGAACGGAAAAGAAGAACACTGGCACATATGTACGACGAAAATCCTGGCAACGGTAGAAAACAACCGTCCCACGCTCCAGTCGGAGGCGTGGGACGGAAATGCTATGGGAATCTATCAGAAAGACCCTTATTTACAAACCATGCCGCAATTTAAAATCCGACAGTTTTATCATTTGGGTCTGTCCATGACTTTCCAAAACCAGCAGGTCTTTGTCACCGGATACAAGATAGTCTGCACCAACCGTCTCTGCCAGTGACAAGAGATACAAGTCTTTGGAATCTCTTACCGGCCTCGTGGCTGTCTGCTGAACATCCGTACAGAGGCAAAAGCTGTGAATCAGATTCAACAAGTCTGCAACTTCGGAGGCATCCGTATATCTACGGATTTTTTCTCTTTCATAAACATTCGGATTTTAGTTGATAAAATTGTATTTGAAAAGGACTTATTTTGCCCTTTAATCAATCGGTAAAAAGGCATAAAAAGTTGGGCAAAGAAATCTCCGAAGATCCCTTTGCCTATGGGGTTTTGCTGCGCCTCGCGCGCGTAGGATAAAACTTAGAAAATGGTCTCGCTGCCGCCAGGTGGGCGGTGTATGTGTGTGTGTGGTAAATTATTCGGAACCACCAAATAATCTACCGTCTTTTTTGCAGAAAGATAAAGATTTTCGTTCACCATTGTTTTATTTCTCTATTTGTTTATGCTTGCACACAGAATTTACGGTTGCGAAAGATGGTACGAATGCAATGGAACTGAATCCGATTGCTGAAGCGCGGGTCATCTTCGCGAATTTCGTCCGCAAAGATATACTTACGAAACTTCCAAATATTATGGAAAAGGAAGGTGTGGTATGCAAAAGAAACGAGGCTATATCGTGTGTTGCGACGCAGCCTCGTTCGGTTGGTATGGGTGGCCATGAAGGCTATCCCAAATACTTCATCAATATTTTTGCATTACCGCTGTCGCGCAGCTTAGCGATGCTTTTTTCGCGGATCTGACGTACGCGTTCGCGCGTCAACCCTAATTGGTCTCCGATTTCTTCGAGTCCCTTTTCGTGGCAGCCGATGCCGAAGCATTCTTTGATGATGGTGATCTCGCGGTCTTTCAGCACCCTGTTCAGTACGGTGTTCAGCTCTTGCGCCATCGACTCGTGGTCTACCTGCCGGTCGGTTCTGCTGTCGTCGCCGCTCGGCATTACGTCTAACATCGTATTGTCTTCGCCGTCTTGGAACGGTGCGTCAATGCTGACATGATGACCGTCGGCCATCATGCTCTGACCGATTTTCTCTTCGTCGATATTCGTTGCATCCGAAAGTTCTGAAATTGAAGGACGCCGCTGGTTTTCTTGCTCGAATCGGTTGATTTCGTGATTGATCTTGTTAAGCGAACCTACCTGGTTGAGCGGGAGCCTTACGATTCGGCTTTGTTCTGCAATGGCCTGCAAAATGCTTTGGCGAATCCACCATACGGCGTAAGAGATAAACTTGAATCCTCGGGTTTCGTCGAACTTTTGTGCTGCTTTGATCAATCCGATATTGCCCTCGTCTATTAAGTCGGTCAGTGTTAAGCCTTGATGCTGGTATTGTTTTGCTACAGAAACGACAAATCGCAAGTTGGCCGTTACAAGTTTATCTTTGGCTTTTTCGCCCTCGGTACCTCCTTTTTTTATCTTCTGGGCAAGTTCTATTTCCTCGTCGATAGAGATGAGGGGTGCTCGGCCTATTTCAACAAGATATTTGTCTAATGCTTCACTTGAACGATTGGTAATGCTTTTCTGAATCTTTAATTGTCTCATTCTTTATCCTAAACTATCTGCTAATAATACGCGTATATTGAAAATATACAAAATAAAACCTTGCAAAGGTATAGAAAAATATCGCTGTTTTCGCTTTTTCGCCCGTAAAATCTTATCTAAATATCATTAAATAGAACGAATTGCTTATTAAAAGTTTTATTTTGCCGGGTTTACGATCGTTTTTTCTTTTATTTCTATTCTTTTATTCGTATAAATGCATTCGTCAGAATAGCGGTAAGGCCTCCGGTCGTAATTCCTGACGAGAAAATATTCTTTATTGTTTCGGGCATGTGGTTCAATATTCCCGGAACCATTTCGACGCTTAAGCCTAATGCAAAGCTGATGGCCATGACCAAAATGGCTTTACGATTCAATTTATTGGATGCGATGATACGAATGCCTGCGGCAGCTACCGTTCCGAACATCAGCAATGTTGCTCCTCCTAATACCGGAGCGGGTATCAAAGAAAATACCAAGCCTACGGCAGGAAACAAACCTAAAATAATCAAGGCGCCGGCAATGTAATAGCCCACATACCGACTTGCAATGCCTGTTAACTGTATCATTCCGTTGTTTTGTGCAAAGATTGAGTTGGGGAAAGAGTTGAATACTGCTGCTAACATCGAGTTGAAACCGTCGGCAAGAATGCCGCCCGATGCTCTCTTTTCGAAAACTGGCCCTTCTATCGGCTCGCCTGAGATTAACGAGTTGGCCGTAATGTCTCCGTAAGCTTCGATGGCTGTGATAAGATACACCAGGCCTAAAGCGATCAGGGCTGATACGTCGAAACGGAATCCGTATTTAAACGGGACAGGAATGATAAAGCCTCCGTAATGATCTACAGAATTAAGATCGATCATTCCTAAAAGATAAGCGACGATACAGCCTATGAGCAGTCCTAAAACGATAGAACTCATTCGGAAGAAACGATTGCTGGAACGATTGAAGAAGATGATACTGAATAAGACCAAGGCCGCTAAACCCAGATTGGCCAGTGAACCGAAAGATCCGTCGGACTCGGCAACCGATCCGCCTCCGCACGAATGGATACCGGCCTTTATCAAACTCATTCCGATGAGCGTAACAACGATTCCCGATACCAGCGGCGTGATAATTCTGCGCGTATATTTTAGAATGCGACTGACAAACATCTCTACAACCGAAGCAAACATACAAGCCGTAAAGATATAGGCCAAGGCCATTTCTGCATTCATCTTTCCGCCTACCATGCCTAACATTCCCGCGCCGATGATCGGACCGATAAAAGAAAAGCTTGTGCCTTGTATGCAAAGTAATCCGGTACCTATCGGGCCGATTCGATAACACTGAATAAACGTTGCGATGCCCGATACGAATAATGACATAGATACCAAGAAACCGGTAACCTGTATGTCGAAACCAAGTGCATTCGAAATGATGAGCGGTGGCGTAATGATTGCGACAAAGATTGCCAATAGGTGCTGCAAGGCGGCAAAGAGCGTTTCTCTTAGTTGTGGCTTATCATTAAGGCCATAAATCAAATCGTTGGGATGTGCATTTGTATGTTCCATATAATTATAAATGTTAGAAAAGAAATGATTATTCTAAATTTTTAAGTCGTATCTGACAGTTGTCGAGTGATTCTATAATGGCTAAAGACTCGCAACGTATTCCGGCAGCCTCGATCTCTTCTCGTCCATGCTGGAAAGCTTTCTCGATGATGAATCCCATTCCTGCAAGTTTCGCTCCAGCCTGTCGGCAAAGGTCTATAATACCTTTGGCTGCATTGCCATAAGCCAAGAAATCGTCGATAAACACGACCTTATCGTTGGGCGTCAGATAATCTTTGCTGATAACCACATTATATTCGCGCTGTTTAGTAAAAGAAAAGACTGTTGTAGATAATGTGTTTTCCATTGTAGAAGGCTTCTTTTTCTTGACAAAGACTACTGGCAGGTCTAATAACAATCCCATCACGATGGCCGGAGCGATGCCTGAAGCTTCTATGGTTAGTATCTTGGTTATTTCGGTGGAGGCATAACGTTTGATAAATTCGATGGCAATTGCTTTCATCAAGTTAGGGTCCATCTGGTGATTAATAAATTTATCGACTTTCAATATACCTCCGGGATGGCATTCGCCATCTTTCAGTATGCGGTCTATAAGTGCTTTCATTCTGTTTACATTATCTTTAATAATGTGCGCAAAGGTAGTGAAAAGCGATAGAAAGTAAAAAAATGATAGCGTATTTTTCAGTGGCTTTTTGGTTGATTTATTCTCGATACAACCATGAGAAGAATTTGTTGAGCCAGGGAATAGATATTCTAAACCAGCGGTACTTGGTTACGGGCTTTCCGCCGAAGCTTAAGATGAAATCTCTAAATCGGGTTTTCTTAAACGGAAGACCGGCGTCTAAGAAATAGACATGTTCGTAATGATGGGTATAGGCATGCTCGATAGCGCACCATACGGTCGCGGTGTCGGGATGCAAATGACGGTAGGTTTTGCGCTTTGAGGCCAGATACCATAGGCTGGCATTCTTTTTTGAATATACACAGGCGCAGCCTCCGATCACTTTTTCTTTGTAAAGCGTGATGAATATTTTAGCGTGGTGATTGCGGTAGAGTTCATGAAAGAGGCTTTCGGGCGGGATAAAGCGCCTGACTTTCATCCGGAAATGCTCCTTTAAAAGTGAATAGAACTGGTGTATCTCGGCTGTGTTTTGTACTTCTCTGGCAACAACTCCATTCCTTTTTGCTTGCAAAAGGTGCTTGGCTGCTTTTCCGTTTAGCCTTTGTACTGGCGATTTACTATGTAGTGAATTGTGGATTTCTTGCCAGTTGATGGGAAAATAGCCGCACTCTCTGAAATGTTTATATCCGAACATCTTTTGGCTTATATCGCTGAACTCGGTATAGAGTGCAAGTCTTCGTTTAAATAGCTTTGTTATTTGCCGAAGCATCATGCCGAATATCTCTTCCTTATTGATCTCGTCGATGTATTCGCCTTCGCCATAAATCCTTCCTTGCGTGTATAAATAGGGAGGAAACCATGAAATATTCCATCGGACTAATGCCAGCAGATGAGCTACGACTTCGCCGCGATCGTTTTCTGCGACGACCATATACGGGCTATGTCCGGGTGTCCGTTCGGCTATTCGGAATAATTCTACGCTATGGAAGAAACGTTGGCATTCCATAGGTGGTAATTGCGAACCTTTCGAGATGATTCTGACTTGAATGCCGCTCATGTTACAAAAATAAGAAATGTTTTATAACCCCCCAACAAATTACGCGAATATGCCTACCTTTGTGCTGTTATGATTCACTACGACTTAAAGAAGATTAAAGCCATCGTTTTCGATGTAGACGGTGTTCTCTCTGCAGAAACAATCACGATGGATGATGCGGGAATACCGTTGCGAACCGTAAATATTAAAGATGGATATGCCATACAGTTGGCCCAAAGGATGGGGCTGCATATAGCCATCATGACCGGGGGAGATACGCCGGCCATACGTTCGCGTTACGCGGGGCTGGGGGTAGAAGATATTTACATGGGCTGCTCCATGAAGATAAAAGTTTATCGCGAGTTTATCAAAAAATACGGTTTGGCAGACGAAGAAGTGATTTACATGGGCGACGATATTCCCGATTACGAGGTGATGAAGCGCGTTGGCTGTCCCTGCTGCCCAAAGGATGCTGCTGCCGAGATCAAGCAGCTGAGCCTTTATATCAGTCACCTGCCCGGTGGCTACGGTTGCGGGCGTGATATTATAGAACAAGTTCTGAAGGTGCAGGGCAAGTGGTTGAGCGATGACAAAGCATTCGGCTGGTGATCGATCCGATAAGAACAAGAAGAATGATGTATCAAATTGTTTTAGCATCCAATTCGCCACGACGGCAAGAGTTGTTGAAAGGGCTCGATATTCCGTTTACAGTTCGAGTGAAAGAGGATATTTCCGAAGATTATCCCCACGATCTGCCGGTAGATCAAATCCCGCTGTTCATTGCGAAAAAGAAAGCCGCCGCGTACGATATCGGCGACAACGAATTGCTCATCACAGCCGACACTGTGGTTGTTTTAGACCGCGAAGTGATGGGCAAGCCGCACAACGCGTCCGATGCCAAGCGGATGTTACGAGCGTTGAGCGGCTACACGCATCAGGTCGTTACGGGCGTATGCCTGACCACTCGACAGCGGCAACGAGCTTTCACTACCGTTACCGATGTTACGTTCAAGGAGCTTTCCGACGAGGAAATAGATTATTACGTTACGCATTATCATCCCTTCGACAAGGCCGGTGCATACGGCGTGCAAGAGTGGATAGGCTATATTGGCGTAACAAAGTTGCAGGGAGGCTATTTTAATGTGATGGGCTTGCCGGTTCAGCGCATTTATCAAGAATTGAAAAGGTTTTGACGCCGAACGGACTTTATTGTTTCAAAACCTGAAATCTACCTGTACGTCTATGATCGAGTAATTATTGCTTCCTGCGGGCAGCGAACGATCGTTGACGAGCGCATATTCGCCGCACAGTTTCAAGCTTCGCGTAAATTCGTAGTCGATCCCGACTTCGTATAATGTTTTCGCTTTATTCCATTCGGCCGACGGGCGATACATATCGTAGCGCGCTTTGGCGTGCAGCCGGTTCTTGATAACAGGAGCGATGGCCAGCGCATATATGCCGTCGGCCTTGTTGCCGGCGTTGTAATCGATGTTGGCATTCGTGGCGTTGGCCGGCGTTTGATACTGCTGCGTGAATGCGTAGCCCGTAGAGTGGATGTATTCCGAGCGGAAAGTCCAATCGTCGGACGTGTATTCGGCAGAAAGGGCATAGCGATGTTGGCGCAGCGAACGCACGCCCCACTGTGTCAGCGTAACCGTTTTCCCCTCGGCATTGACCGTTTTGACGGGCTGATGGTTGGCGTCGACAACATCCCACGTTCCTTTTCGGGCATAGCTCCCGGTCCATCCGAACGCTCCGATGCGCATGCCTGCAAGGGGCTTGATCCACAGTCCGCCAATGATGTCTTTCTGCTGGTCTACATCTTTTGTATTGATGCCCTGCCCGTTGAAAACGCCGATTTGATAGTGCAGCAGGGTTCTTCCCGCACTGTTTTTCAAGAAATCGCCCTGAATCTGCAGTCCCAAGTCTCTGCCGTTCGACGAATGCGCGCCGCTCCGGTCGTTAAAGCCCGCCAACTTTACAATGTTCTGCCCATTGCCCATGAAGCCTTGGTCGATAGGGTGCATCGGGTTTTCGAACGTGAAGGGACGTTTGAACTGTCCGAGTTTTACCCTGAAACACTCGAGTTTCTGCCACTCGGCAAACAGATCGACCACACGCGGACTGTTGCCCAGGGTAGTGGTGTTGCCGTTGAGTTGCAGCTGCGCTTTCCAATAAAAATCGTTTACGATGCGCCCGTCCAGCGACAGTCGCAGCAGGCGTATATTGAACGAATTGGCCTGCGCCCCTTCTTGCGAACTGTACTGATATTGGGTCATCCCGTAGCCCGAGAGTTTCATGTTGTTCAACCATGTCGACAGCTTTACTTGTGCGCCGGCAGAAAGAGCGACCAGGGCCGTTAGCGTAATGAGCGTCTTTTTTTTCATAACATTCTGTTGTAGTATATTGTTTTCATTAATTAGGCGTGCAAAACTACTATAATTTTTTAACTTAACCTGTTCGCGCCCCAGAAAATCTTCGCGAAACAACCGTGCGTCCCTATCCCGCTCTTCGATTTCATCGTTTTATCCTAAATCTTATTATCGACTGCCGTCGATGATAAGATTTCATTCTAAATCGTACGATTCGGTAAACAGATTGACGCCCTGTTAGCGAAAGGAGTAAAAAATGAGGAGAAAATCCGTCAGCTGAGCAGCTGTCGCGTTTTCAATTCCAGGTATTTATTGATAACGTCAACGGATAAGGTTTTCGGCGTGGTCAGAATGCTCTGAATACCGTTGTCGTTATCTCTCTTGTGTATTGCGTCGGTATTTTGTAGTTTTGCCAGTCTATCTTCTCGTTGTCTGCGATGCATTTGTTATCCTTAGTACCAAACACTTTATTTTTTGAGCAAAGAGGCTTTTACAACAGCTTTCAACCAATGGTGTAATGACTGGAATTCTTTTTAGAGGAGAAAACCGTTTTTAGTATCAGCTAAAACCATTTACACACATCAAAGATTAAGAGTCGCAAGACGCTCCATCAAGATGCATTTTGCCCCCTTATTTATAAAATGTAATCATCATGGCATGAGTGAAACCAATTAAAAGGAAGTTTATTGATGAAGGGGTATTTTAAAAACATAGCAAAAGATACCAACCTCCAAATGTTCATTACACCTCATGTTTACGATACGAAAATTGAACTTTTTTTCTTTTAATATCTTTGTAAGAAAAATATTTTTGGAAATTTAATTTACAGATACTCCAGTTGTTCTTGTTTAAATGTTTTTTGATGATATACTTTTGTGCTTAGTATTAATAGGTTGTTTTATAATATATTATACGGATATCTCTCGTGTAGAAATCTTCGAAAATATAAAAATATTGCATAGTAAAAGTTGTTAAAATGGAAAACTTTGTATCTGGAAAGTGATTTCATGTTATTAAAAATGCTAATTTTGTTGCCGATCTTGATGGATAGAGTGAAATGTTTATAGTCATTAAAAGATATATAAATTTTCATGGTTTTGAAAAGATTTTTCGGTTCGATTAATTCATCATCTAATTAAAAATATACGAGTAAAAAATGGAAATTAAGAACTTTGCTATTACAAAACGAGATGGCTCAAAAGAGCGTTTTTCTTTGGACAAAATTATGAATGCCATTATCAAGGCATTTGATTCGGTAAATCAGCCAACAGATTTATGTGCTATTTCAAAGATACTGAGTAGGCTGGATATGACAAACGATATCCGAGTTGAGGATATTCAAAATCAGGTGGAAGAGGCTCTGATGAGCGAAGGATACTATCGGGTGGCGAAATCGTTTATGCTTTATCGGCAGGCTCATACCGAAGATCGAGACACTTTAGAGCGTTTGCGCTTTTTGGCAGATTATTGCGAAGCTTCGAACGCAGCTACGGGATCGAAATATGATGCCAATGCAAACGTGGAACATAAGAATATTGCTACGTTGATAGGCGAGCTGCCCAAGGCCAGTTTTATTCGGCTGAATCGTCGGTTGTTGACTGATCGTATAAAGAAAATGTATGGCAAGGATGTTGCCGATGAATATATCGATAAGCTGACTCACCATTTTATCTATAAGAATGACGAGACATCATTGGCTAACTATTGTGCATCTATTACAATGTATCCGTGGCTTATTGGCGGTACATCGAGTATCGGAGGAAATTCTACCGCACCGACAAATCTGAAAAGTTACTGCGGCGGTTTTGTCAACATGGTATTTATGGTATCGAGCATGTTATCGGGAGCTTGTGCAACTCCTGAGTTTTTGATGTATCTTAATTACTTTATCGGACTCGAGTATGGTAAATACTATTATAAAGAGGCGGATAAGGTGGTCGATCTGTCGGCCCGTCAGCGCACGATAGATAAGATGATAACCGACTGTTTTGAGCAAATCGTTTATTCGATTAATCAACCTACAGGTGCCAGAAACTATCAGGCGGTGTTCTGGAATATATCTTATTACGATAAATTCTATTTTGAAAGCATTTTCGGTAATTTCTATTTTCCCGACGGCACTCGTCCCGATTGGGAGTCTCTATCATGGCTTCAGAAGCGTTTTATGAAATGGTTTAATAAGGAGAGAACGAAAACGGTGCTCACCTTCCCTGTAGAAACGATGGCTCTGTTGACTGAAAATGGCGAATGTAAAGATAAGGAGTGGGGTGATTTTGCTGCTGAGATGTATGCCGACGGGCACAGTTTCTTTACTTATATGAGCGACAATGCTGACTCGCTGAGTTCTTGCTGCCGGCTTCGCAACGAGATTCAGGACAACGGTTTTAGCTATACGTTGGGAGCAGGCGGTGTATCTACCGGTTCGAAAAGCGTGCTGACTGTCAATTTGAATAGGTGTATTCAGTATGCGGTTAATCATCAGTTAGACTACCAGGAATACCTGTCAGAGATCATCGATTTGTGCCATAAGGTGCAGATGGCTTACAACGAAAATTTAAAGGAACTGCAAGCACACGGTATGTTACCCTTGTTCGATGCAGGTTATATTAATATCAGCCGACAGTATTTGACAATTGGAATCAACGGCCTTGTAGAAGCTGCCGAGTTCATGGGAATTCAGATCAACGACAATCCTGAATACCTAAAGTTTGTACAGACTGTACTCGGACTGGTCGAAAAGTATAATAAACAGTACAGAACCAAGGAAGTAATGTTTAACTGCGAGATGATACCAGCTGAAAATGTGGGCGTAAAGCATGCGAAATGGGATAAGGAAGACGGCTATTTCGTACCGCGCGACTGTTACAACAGTTATTTCTATGTAGTAGAAGATGACAGTCTGACCATTGTCGATAAATTCAAGTTGCATGGTGCTCCTTACATACAGCATCTTACCGGCGGCTCTGCATTGCATATGAACTTAGAGGAGCATTTGTCTAAGGCGCAGTATTATCAGCTCTTGAAAGTGGCGGCGAAAGAGGGGTGCAATTATTTTACCTTTAATATCCCCAATACGATTTGCAACGAATGCGGGTGTATAGATAAGCGATACCTGCACGAGTGCCCCCATTGTCACAGCAAGAATGTAGATTATATGACCCGAATTATTGGCTATCTGAAGCGTGTAAGCAACTTCTCGGCTGCACGTCAGAAAGAAGCCGAGCGTCGTTACTATGCCGATCAGCATAAATACACCGTACTGGCCGAAGAGGCTCAGGTAACACAATAGACATAGAAAAGCGATTCGCTCCATCGCAGTGTATTTTTCGAGCAAAAAGAATACAGGCGCTGGGGGCTTTTTTTGCTTCTCAATCAGCATTTATTCGTATTGAAAACAGTATTCGTTTGTGTTGAAGTATGTAAACACTGGTGTTGTCTTTCAAGAAATACCCGACGAGATAACACTCTCTATCAATATATCCAACTGCCCTTGCAGATGTCCGGGGTGTCACAGCACGTATTTGTGGTGCGATGTGGGCGAACCGTTGACTCCCGAAGCGCTCGATGGACTGATAGAAAAATATGGAAACGATATCACCTGTATCTGCTTCATGGGAGGCGACGCCGACCCTCAATCAGTTATCCAGATGGCTTGTTACCTCAGGCTGCATTATCCCCAATTCAAGATAGGGTGGTATAGCGGTCGAATACGCATCCCATCGATCATCCGAAAAGAACATTTCGATTATATCAAGATTGGGCCTTATATCGCTCACCTGGGCGGATTGAAGGAACGGACAACCAATCAGCGCCTTTATAAGCGTGTCGACAAAGCCGATTTCGTTGACATCACGTCTGCTTTCTGGAAAAAATAGCTATCTTTGCGGCGATGATGATAGAAGATAAAAAAGATGAAGAACAGTCGCCCGCAAATTGCGATCATAGATCCCAATACATTAGCTGTATTAGGGCTTAAGCAAATGTTGCAAGGCGTTCTGCCCATCATGAACGTGTCTGCATTCGGTTCGTTCGACGAACTGATGGAATACGGTGCCGATTCTTTTTTTCATTATTTTGTGTCGATGAACATTGTGTTGGAGCATCGGCCATTTTTTCTGGATCATCGCCACAAAACCATCGTCCTGATCAATTCCAGCGATCCGTCTACACAGCTTACCGGTTTTCATTGTCTTTGCATCAACGTGCCTGAAGACCAGTTGGTAAGGTCGTTGCTGGTCTTGGAACAACATGCCCACGGAAGCGGCCAACATTTTCCGCCGATTCCTAACGTGTTGGAAGCAAAAGTTCTTTCGGATAGAGAGATCGAAGTACTCTCTCTGATCGTTCAGGGTCATCTGAATAAACAGATTGCCGACATGCTACATATAGGTCTAACGACGGTCATTACTCATCGAAAGAATATTATGGAAAAGTTAGGAATAAAAGGTGTCTCGGCGCTCACCATTTATGCCGTGACGCATGGTTATGTAGACATCAATAAGATATAATCTTCTTCAGTCGGTTCGACGGGGGTGCCGGAAGGTCATTTTTCCGAGGGTAAAAACAATTTTTGCGCAACAAATTGACTTTTTTTAAGGCAAAATAAAATTCGACAGAATAAAAAGCTGGCAGCAACGATCGAAAAAAAGAATGTAGTACTTGCTCTTCTTATTTTTACCGGACACCAATAAGCTCTATACGATTCAGTGTAAAAAGGTTTAGCGAGAAGGCAATAAAAATGGCGGTCGTCGAAGCACCGTCAATAGTCTTCATCCTCTGAGCTTACATCTTCGTCCTCAATATTCAGTTCTTCAGAGTCTGAGTCGAAGGTGGTGCGATAGCTTTCTTCCGTAAAATCATTTTCATCATACGAATCGGTCTCCTTACCATCGTTTACAACTCCTATTTCGGGCAGGTTATCTTCTTGTTCCATATTCAGTTCCATTTCTTGTTGAATAATGCTATTAGTACTAGCCTCTATCTTTGTTTTCTCTGTATTGGATTTTACTTTAGCAAAAATTGCCTCGACCCAAGCCCCTTTCGGTATTTCAAGCACCTCGAATCCGTCGACAGTTCTTTTCTCGTACATTCCGCCCTTTTTGTGCAACCGGTCTTTCGGCAATGTCGTTGTGCTGATGTCGAACCCGCTTTCAATGATGTCTTTGATGTTTTGCGAAAGCGATTCCCAGCCTCCGCCGAAATTTCGGTCAATGATTTCTAACAGTTTAGCGGCCGATATGTGTCGTATATTCTCGCGAGTGAGGTCGCTTACTCGCATGATCACACGTTTTTTGATGGCCCATTTCTGCTTGGCATTTTCATCTGCTCGGAAATTTCCGATTTTAAATCCCCGGTCTTCATACTTCTTGATGACTTCGGGCTTGTCTACTTTGATCTCTTCCATTTCGAAAGCACTGCGTATGATGTCCATGTAATGTCGGGTATTGTCTTTTAAGTCGGCATCTCTTTCGGCTGCTTCCCACAATCTGAATACGTCATTTTCTTGAATCTCCCACACACTGCTTTTCGTTAGTGTTTTAAGGGATAAAATGCTCTTCTGTTTCATATACTTTATATATCTTCTTTTTTTATTTCTTCAAATTTTTCACGCTACGGCATCATGCAGATTCTTTATCGCTAAGCTTCTTAGCCGAGTATTTGCCATGCACAAACAACGGTATCCGGACAGATCAGATTACCAGCCTGTGTGAAACGGATTTTTTAGCAAATTAAGTAAGTAACGCTTGTCATAGATAGATGTAGATAACGATGTGTTGGTTTGGAGCGGTGTAACTTTCATACTTATCCTGTCTGCTTTGCTGCAAAAATAGAGACTTAATTTTTAATTGGCAAACTTTTTCTATAAATTTTTCGACCGTTCCCAAAAAATGCAATTTATCCAATCTTTTACCTAAAGTTTTCATACCTTTGCGTCAACGAAGATTACCTGCAGATCATGTATTTCTCCCATTTTAATTGCTATTTACGGTCGTCTTAAAATGAATGATAATTATGAATGAACCTTTAGCCGAAAGAATGCGTCCGCGTACGCTCGATGAGTATGTTGGGCAACAACATTTGATAGGGAAGGGGGCCGTATTGCGCAAGATGATCGAATCGGGACATATTTCTTCTTTCATTCTTTGGGGGCCTCCTGGTGTGGGGAAAACAACGCTTGCCCAGATCATCGCCCATAAGCTCGAAATACCTTTTTATACTTTAAGTGCTGTGACCAGCGGCGTCAAGGATGTAAGGGAAGTGATCGATAAGGCCAAGAATAATCGTTTTTTCAGTACGGTATCTCCGATTCTGTTTATCGACGAGATACATCGCTTCAGTAAATCGCAACAGGACTCGCTATTGGGCGCCGTAGAACGCGGTGTCGTTACATTGATCGGAGCGACGACCGAGAATCCATCGTTCGAAGTGATACGCCCTTTGCAGTCTCGTTGCCAACTCTATATACTTAAGTCTTTAGATGAAGAAGATCTGCTGCAGCTACTCCATCGCGCCATTACTGCTGATGTAGAGCTGAGGCAACGCAAAATAGAACTACAAGAAACCGGTGCGCTTCTCAGATATTGCGGCGGCGATGCACGTAAACTTCTCAACATATTAGAGCTGGTGATCAATGCCGCCGAAACCGATGAGGTTGTTATTACCGATCAACTTGTCGTCGATCGTTTGCAGCAGAATCCGTTAGCATACGACAAAGACGGTGAAATGCATTATGACATTATCTCGGCCTTCATCAAAAGTATACGCGGAAGCGATCCCGACGGAGCACTCTATTGGATGGCCCGAATGATAGAAGGAGGCGAAGATCCGCAGTTTATTGCCCGCCGACTGGTGATTCTGGCCGCCGAAGATATCGGCCTTGCCAACCCCAATGCGTTGCTGTTGGCCAACGCTGCGTTCGATACCGTGATGAAAATAGGATGGCCCGAAGGCCGGATTCCGTTGGCAGAGGCTGCGGTGTACCTGGCCACCAGTCCTAAAAGCAATTCGGCCTATCTTGCCATTGATGCAGCCTTAGCGCTGGTAAAAGAGACGGGCAATCTTCCGGTTCCATTGCATCTGCGCAATGCTCCCACGCAACTGATGAAACAATTAGGATATGGCGACGGTTACAAATACAGCCATAACTATCCGAAACATTTCGTGGTGCAACAATACTTGCCGGATAATTTGCAGGATAAACGTCTGTGGCATGCACAACACAATGCAACGGAAGAGAAAATGTATCAATGGATGATTCAGTGTTGGGGAAATCGTTTTGAAGACTGAACCCATAACCGATAGCAACAACAAACAAGAATAAAAGATGAAAGCAACTGCGAATAATCACCGTCCCAATATCGTTATTTTGGATGGATATACTGTCAATCCGGGCGATCTCTCATGGGATGCTCTGAAAGAGTTGGGTAATCTGACCGTCTACGACCGAACGCCAGCCGACGAAGTGATAAAACGTGCGAAAGATGCCCAGATTATTTTGACCAATAAGGTACCGCTCGGCGCCGACCGCATGGTGCAATTGAGTCAGCTGAAGTACATCGGCGTACTGGCAACGGGCTATAATACGATCGATTTGCAGGCCGCCTACGCTCGCGGAATTACCGTCTGCAATATCCCCTCATACAGCACCTACAGTGTAGCCCAAATGGTTTTTGCCAGTATCTTTGCCATGACAAATCGGGTAGAGCATTATACCAACCAATGCAGAATGGGACGCTGGAGCAACAATGTTGATTTCTGTTATTGGGACACGCCTTTGCAAGAATTGGCGGGAAAAGTCATGGGCATTATTGGGCTTGGTCACATCGGAAGCCGCGTTGCCTGCATTGCCAGAGCCTTCGGAATGGATGTCTACGCATATACCAGCAAAAATTCGGGCGATTTGCCCGAAGGCATTCAAAAAACAACCCTCGACGGACTGCTTGCCGTTAGCGATATTCTGTCGCTCCACTGTCCGCTGACAGATGCGACAAGAGGACTTATCGACAAAGAAAAGCTACAGAAGATGAAACGAGGAGCCATCTTGATCAACACCAGCAGGGGGCTGCTCGTTAACGAAAGCGATGTAGTTGCAGCGCTTGAGAGCGGACAGTTAAGAGGATATGGCGCAGACGTTATGAGTGCTGAGCCGCCATCTGTCGATAACCCCCTGTTGAAACACCCGAAGGCGTTTATCACGCCGCACATTGCATGGGCTACGCCCGAGGCGCGCATGCGCATGATGAATATCGCCATTGATAACGTGAGAGCTTTTATCGAAGGTACGCCGCAGAACGTTGTCGATATTTGATGAACGATCATCGCATTCTTAACCGTTCAACCAACGTATGCTTTACAAAGATCCTGAATTTGTACACACTCTTCAGCAACTCATCGAGTTCATCGGCACGTTTGCGTTTGCCATCTCGGGTATCAGGCATGCTGCGGGCAAGAATTTCGACTGGTTCGGCGGCTTTGTCTGCGGCATAGCTGTAGCCATTGGCGGCGGAACCATTCGCGACGTAATGCTGGGCGTAACGCCGTTTTGGATGACGTCCAGCGTGTACATCGTTTGCACCGTATTGGCTCAAATTTTTGTCATCGTCTTTTCAAAATCGCTGAAACGTTTAGATAACACATGGTTTGTTTTCGACACCTTCGGGCTGGCATTATTCACTATAGCCGGCATCCAGAAGACGATTGCCTGCGGGCATCCTTTCTGGGTAGCCATCGTCATGGGGTGCATAACCGGATCGGCGGGCGGTATCATCCGCGACATTCTGCTCAACAACATTCCTGTTATCTTCCATAAAGAGATTTATGCCATTGCCAGCATCTTCGGCGGACTGGTTTATTGGATGCTCATAGAGTTGGGCGTCGATGTAAGCGTCACCGTCATCGTCGTGTTCTTACTGATCTGCATCATCCGATTCCTGGCAGTCAAGTACCACATCAGTCTGCCGCATCTGCATCTTGAAGAGTAGAAAGTGTTGGTGTGCCGACCTCATTATCCTAAACAAAAATGAGAAGCTATTCTGTGGTAGCTTCTCATTGTGTTGATTGTTATTCAGAAAACTGGTATTCGATAGCCCAGCGTCACGACTATTCCCATATTTTTTGCGTTGCCCATTATCTCTTTTGCCGCTGCCGACCGTGCTACTTTACGAAGAGGATAATAATAGCGTGCATCCAAACTGATATTCTTGCAGACAAACGAAAGTCCCACGGGCACGGCTACATCGCCCGAATACAGCTCGTTTTTATTTATTTTCGTTCCATTGCGCTTCATAGATATCGCACCGGCCATGTGAACTCCGGTATAGAAAGATAACCAGTCGGCCAGATAGCCTTTCAGCAGACAATCCATATTCAAATACTCGAATTTATAGTCGTACAGCTGCCCGTTATCCGATCCGCGTAACGAAACGGTCTCCTTACTTCCCTGCTGCGAGTACATCATATCCAGTTCTACCGAAAGCGACCTGTTGACAAACAGCTCGGCAAACATGCCGCCCGTAGGCATAATCATTTCTTTTCCTTTCAGCGAAGTTAGGTTAGCGTACATGGCACCGGCCTTGAAACCAACGAATGTATCCCAAAGCATACGATCTTTTTTTGGCTTATATACGTTTTGCCCTGCAGCAACAGAAACATTCAGCACAACGATCAGAATGGATGATAAGACTTTCTTCATATAGTGTTCTTTATTTTTGTGGCGTAAAATTACGACTAATTTGCGAGATAGCAAATTTTATTCTACCCATTCGTCCCACGGTCTTCCGAAGTCACAATATGCCGTGCATCCTCCAGGCACGAGCACCTTTGTCGCGAAACAATCTTTATATCGGGAAATAAAAAAAGAGATGGTTCGAAAACCATCTCTTTGTGACCCCGTAGGGATTCAAACCCTAAACCTTCTGATCCGTAGTCAGATACTCTATTCAGTTGAGCTACGGAGCCTTTTTGTAGCACGTTTCGTAATTGCAAGGGCAAAGGTAAGCAGTTTTTTAATATTACCAAAACTTTTGCCGTTTTTTTTATTCCGGTTACCATCGGGCTTCATTTCCTTGCGCAAAATGGACCGCTGGGTGCCAGCGAACAAATTTCCTCGCGCAAAATAGAAAAAAAATGGTGTATGTGTTTATTCTTCGATTTCGGAAAGACTTCGGGCCAGATTCGCGAAAAAATTGCTGGTGGTTTCGATAGGGGCGTAGTTGATGTAGCGGATGCTGCGCCGCAGGTTGCGACGGAGCATTTTGTTGTTGTTGTGTATGAATCCGGTTTTGCCCGTGCGGAAGTTCCACTCTTCTGTTGCGTCAATTTGCGTATGGGTGAGGGTGCGCAGGGCCAGTGCGTAGGCTTGGCGCTCTACGTGGTGTACAAAGGGCAGTTCGTTGGCCTCGAAGTTGAGGGTTGCCATCAGTATACTGCCTTGCAGCTGGGCCATGCGACGGATATGCAGACGGTCGATCCATGCGTCGAGCTTCACGAAGTCGACTTTATGGCCCTTTGTGCGCAGGTATCTGCCCAGTTCGATGATGCCGCTCAGGGGGATGCCTTTGTTCAGAATCTGGGCGGTGTTGCAAAGGATGATGTCGAGCAGGCGGAGCGTCTCGGTCGAGGTGTCTAATGCATGCCGCTCGTTGTGCCGAATGCGTTTCAGGCGGTTGTTGAGTATCGTGTTGGCCATTTGCGGGGCAAGATCGGCGGGCTGTTGCTCGTCGGTGACAATTTGTTCCAGGTGTTGAATCAGGTCTGACGGAATCCGGAAGTTTTCGTCGAACTGGTGGTTCTTGATTCCTTTCAGGGTGATGGCGACAACTTTTTGCGACTCGACGATCTGTGCGAGTCGCTTCCATTTGAAGCCCGACATGGGTTCTAACATGTCGAACTCGTTGAGCGCTCCCGAGCGTAGCAGACGGAAGAAGTTGCGCTTGATAATGTCCATAGCTGGTGTTTGCCGAGGGTATGCCTTTGTGCCGGCCGACACGAAAGCGGGGTTATAGCTGGGTGCGGCGATAGAAGTCGATGTTCTCTTTCGTCAGCAGTTCTATCGGCATATAGTTTACGGGGTCTACTTTCTTTTTCAGCACGATGGCCTTGAACAGTGTGTCTACGCAACTGTAGCCTTGCTGGTAGGCGTGCTGTGCAATGAGAAACGAGATGCTGCCCTGGCGCAGGCACTCGGCATTTTTGTCGACCATATCGTAGCCCATGATCTGAACGTCGCGCCGGTTGGTCTTCAGCAGAAAATCGCCCACGATGTGGGCCTTCGACCCGAAGGTAATACAGTGGCGGATGTCGGGGTGGGCCTGGAAAAAGGGTTCGAGCATACTGCCGTACTCGGTTTTGGTGGCTTTCAGCGGCAGCTCCAGGTCGATGATCTCTATCTGCGGATAATGGTCGGCCATGTAATGCCTGAAACCCACCTCGCGGTTGGCTTGCTGCTTGCTGGTAACGTTGCCGTCTTTTATCCGCTTCATCAGTACGATCTGTTTCTCGTCGTGAGCCACGAGCATCAATATGCGCGCTGCGAAATAGCCGCTTCTGAATGAATCTTGCCCGAAAAACGACAGCGGATTGAGGTCGGGCATGTACGAATCGAGCATAACGAACGGTATTTTCTGTTCGTGTAGCCGGTCAGTGAATCGTTTCGTGGGCTCCAGCGTAGAGGGCACGATGATTACGCCGTCGGGATTGGTTTCGAGGCACGCCAAACAGGTTCGGGTAAACGATTCGTCGTTGAATCGCTCGTAATATACGATTTTGGTGTCGACATGAAAATCCCTTCTCGCCTCGATGGCCTTTTTGGCCCCCTGTTCTATTTCTTCCCAATAGGCTTCCGACTCGTGCTTCGGTATGATCAAATAAAAAACATACGAGCGATTGTAGGCCAACGCGCTTGCGTAAACATTGGGCTGGTAGTTCATCTCGGCCAGCGCCTTTTCTATCTTCTCACGGGCGGTTTTCGATACGCTCGGCCTTCCATGCAATACCCGGTCTACAGTTCCGACCGATACGCCTGCTCTTTGGGCAATGTCTTTGATTCTGATTTTCTCTGTCATACTTTGGCACTTGAAATATGCGGCAAAATTACAAATAAAACTTCATATCGTGCGAGCCCACAATCTTATAATTTCTGCCCGCAGTGCCTATTCCGATTCTTTTCTTACGCTCCTGCAGGAAAAAAACATTATCTTTGTGCATCACATTAGTTCATTACGATTTTCAAATGCCTGCTAACAAACTCGTAAAGCATCTATGTCTTGTGCTGCCGACAATCGTTGGTATCGTCGCTGCAATAGCCTGCTCGGCGTCGGACGAAAGCGAAATAACCGCTCTGAATGAGCAGGCGTATGCTTTCCGTTACCGTAATCTCGACAGCACCTTTTATTATGCTGACCGGGCGTTGCACCTTTCGAAAACGCGTGGCGAAGGCTATGCCGAGGCGCTGAACAACCTGGCTTTTGTCAGCATGGCCCGGATGGAATACAACACGGCCGACACACTCTTGTCGCAGATTCTCTCGACAACCGATAATCAGATAGAACTGCTCGTGGCCGACGTACAGATGATGCGACTGTGCCAACGACGGTCGAGAAACAAAGACTTCTATGTATATCGCGAAAGCGCAATGCGACGCCTGAAACGTATAGAGGAAGAAAAAAGCAGCCTGAACAACCATCAAGAGCGCCGGATGATTTACGCCCGAAGCGAGTTTGCCATTATCAATTCTACCTACTTTTATTATGTAGGCTTAGAAGACCTGTCGATAGATGCCATTAAACAGATCGATATCAACGGAGAGATAGTACAAGACACGGCGCAGTTTCTCAATTACCTTTATAATGTAGGTGCCGGAGGCATTGTTGTGAGCGGTACGCATACCGAAATCAACCAGACTGAGTTCGATTATCTGATGCGTTGCTATCTCTTGGCCAAACAGTTTCATTATCCTTATTGGGAGGCCAACTCGTTGCAGGCCATCAGTGAGCATTTGGAAGAAAAAACGTATCGCGACCAGTTGATTCGCGATAACTTGCCTTCGTTCCAGTTTATCAACACCGATCACATGCCCGACTCGCTACTCGCCGGCAATTTGGCGCGAAGGTCGTTAGACATCTTTACGCGTTACGGCGATGTATATCAGATAGCGGGGGCCTATCGAACATTAGCCGAGTGTTATTGGGAACTGAAAGATTACCGCTCGGCGCTGATTTGTCTGCACAACGCCCTGGAAAAGAATCGCGCCATTGTTCAGGCGCCCGACCTGGTAGCCTCTATACGCGAACAGTTGTCGTTGGCCTACTCGGCACTCGACAATAAGCGCAACAGCGATTACAACCGGAATATTTATCTCGATATACAAGAGAAAACACGACAGGACAGGCAATTGGAGGCGCGTGCAGACCAGCTGAATCGATCGTCGCAACAATTGAATCGTATGATCTTGGCCATTATTGTCATGATCGTTATTGTCAGCGCTCTGCTGGTGGTCTTCGATTACATGCGAAAGCGAAGCGACAGCAAGGCTTCGACATTGACTAAACTCTTAGAACCGCTAAAGGTATGGCAGCAAGAAAACGCCTTGTTTCTGGAAGAGTGCAAGAGCAAGTATGCCGAAATTGAGGAGGAGAAACAACTCGTCCAGATGCATCTTCTTACAAATAAAAAAAGAAACATAGAACAACGGGCAAAGATCTCGCTTGTCAATAGCATTACGCCTTTGATCGATCGCATTCTGCACGAAATCAAACGCCTGACGGTTGCACACGAAGAGCCTGCCGTCAGAGAAGAACGCTATGAATACATCGCCGAACTGACCGATCAGATCAATGATTATAATACGGTGCTGACCCATTGGATCCAATTGCGGCAGGGCGTGCTGAGCTTGAAAATCGAAAGTTTCCCCTTGCAATCTATCTTCGATATGTTGCGGCGAAGCAGCATGGCATTCAAACTCAAGGGAATCGATTTGCAGGTAGAAGATACTGATGCCATTGTGAAAGCCGACAAGATTCTTACACTTTTCATGTTGAATACTTTGGCCGATAACGCCAAAAAGTTTACCGCTCCCGGAGGCACGGTATGCGTCTATGCAAAGCAGACTGACGAATTTGTCGATATCTTCGTCCACGATACCGGTGTCGGAATCCCTGAAGAGCAACTGGCCGGTCTGTTTCTTCGTAAGCCCATCAGCGACGAATCTTATTCTTTAGCAAGCGATGCCGCTGTACAGGGCCAACAACACAGTCATGGGTTCGGGTTGATGAATTGCAAGGGAATCATCGATCGGTATAAAAAGACCAGCAAGATATTCGACGTATGCGAATTCAATGTGACGAGCAAAGTGGGCAAGGGGAGCACATTCTCTTTCCGTATTCCGAAGGGCTTGATCCGTACCGTGCTTGTTCTGTGTACCTTTGCCATGACAGCTTTACATGCTTATGCTGGCCTGTCGGGTCGTATCGGTGTGCAGAGACACCGCTCTGCGTCGATTTGCGTTTCGAAAACAGACAATATGGGTAGGGCTAATCTCTTTGCAGACAGTGCTTATTACAGCAATATCAATGGAACCTACCGGCAGACACTTTCTTTTGCAGACAGCTGTATCTATTACCTGAACAGGTTTTATCGTCAGCATCATCCTCACGGAAAAAGCGAAATGGTGCTGATGTCTAATAGCACTGAAACGCCTGCAGAGCTGAAGTGGCTGCACGACAGTCTTCCCATTAACTATAACATCATATTGGACATCAGGAACGAGAGCGCCGTTGCGGCGTTGGCCCTACATCGGTGGGCATTGTATTCTTTCAATAACAGGGTCTACACGCAGCTGTTCAGAGAGCGGAGTGCTGACAACACCCTGGGCACATACGTCAATATGATGCAAGAATCGGAAACCAACAAGAATGTAGCCATCATTATCCTTTTGTTGATTTTCGGCCTGATCTTCCCCGCCTATTATTTTCTTTATTATCGTCATCGGGTTTATTACCGATTCTGTGTCGACAAGATCAATGGTATCAACCAGATTCTTTTGAGCGATATTTCGCCAAGCGAAAAGCTGCGCAAGATAGAACACGTTTGGACCTTCAACCGGCCGATGTTCAATGCGCAGTTTCCGATGCTGAACCAGATTGTAGAACAAATTAAAGAGGCGTTGCGACAGAGCATTCAGGCAGACAGCATTCAGTACGCTAATATCGAACTGGCCGAAGACGAATTGAGGCGTACCGGTTACGAAAACGACCAGCTGTATATCAGCAACAGTGTACTGGACAATTGCCTATCGACGCTGAAGCACGAGACCATGTATTATCCCTCGAAGATACGCTTGCTAGTCGACGGTAGAGACGACAATCTTAAGGCGCTTAATGAAGTTTCGTCCTATTACAAAGAGTTGTACGCGCTTTTGAGCGCTCAGGCCATGCGGCAGCTCGACAAGCATACGCAAGTCGACTACAAAATGCTGAACTACCTATTCGATATTCTTAAAGAGCGAAACGCGGGTACGATGCCGCTCGTCACGGCCGAAGTTAGAGACGATATTTATAGCCGCATTCATGTGGCGATGGTCAACCTGCAGCTAACCGACGAACAAGTGGCGTCTCTGTTCACGCTCAACACGATAAATTTGCAGTATATGCTCTGCCGACAGATTATCAGGGATATAGGCGAGGCCACCAACGCAAGAGCCTGCGGAATACAGGCAACCAGAAATGAACAAGGAACAATTAACATTCATATTATTTTAACAACAGCAGTATGGAACCATTTAAGATTATCATAGTAGAGGATGTGCCGCTTGAACTGAAAGGCACCGAAGGTATTTTCAGAAACGAGATACCCGAAGCCGAGATCATCGGTACGGCAGAGAACGAACAGGTATATTGGCGGTTGATCAAACAACAGTTGCCCGACTTGGTGTTGCTCGATTTGGGGCTCGGCGGGTCGACAACCGTCGGCGTAGAGATTTGCCGGCAAACCAAGCAAAGTTATCCGCACGTAAAAGTGTTGATCTTTACGGGTGAGATATTGAACGAGAAGCTGTGGATCGATGTACTCGATGCGGGGTGCGACGGCATCATTCTCAAGAGCGGCGAATTGCTCACCCGCGGCGATGTTGCGAGCGTGATGGACGGCAAACGAATGGTCTTCAACCAACCTATACTCGAACGAATCGTTGAAAGATTTAAGTCGAGCATCAACAACCAAATCATGCGGCAAGAGGCGATTGTCAATTACGAGATCGACGAATACGACGAACGTTTTCTGCGCCATCTTGCGCTCGGTTACACAAAAGAGCAGATTACCAATCTGCGTGGCATGCCTTTCGGCGTAAAGAGTTTGGAGAAGCGGCAGAACGAACTGGTACAAAAACTTTTTCCCGACGGCAACGGCGGGGTAGGCATCAATGCAACTCGCTTGGTTGTCAGGGCCATCGAATTGCGTATTCTCGACATAGATAATCTACATTCGGATGAAGCATAAAATCTTTGCTGTCGTTACATTCGGTTTAGGAGTTGTACAGTTGCTCTTGATCCTGCTGTCGTGGCTGATAACAGCCGCATTGCCCGAACTGCCGTTCCGTTCGTTGCTGGGTAGCGAAGGCATCAGATGGTTCTTCGGACAATTTACCGACAACCTTGCTTCGCCCCTGCTCGTTTGGTTGATACTGTTGGGGATGGCGGCCGGAACTTTGCGTCTCAGCGGATTGTGGACGGCGCTTGTTTGTCCGGCACGAAATCAATACCGACAGCGTTTTGCGCTCAAAATCGTTTTATTCGAACTGCTCATCTTTGCCGTTATATTAGGCTTGCTGACGCTCATGCCGCAAGCCATTCTGTTGGGCGTTACGGGTTATCTTTACCCTAGCAGTTTTTCGCAGAGCATCATCCCCGTGTTGTGCTTTACGGTCTGCTGCCTTTCCGTAACATTCGGCTGGCTGAGCGCCTCGTATCGTTCGCTGACCGATATTTTCAAGAGCCTGTCTTATGGCGTCGGCTCCATTGCTCCGCTGCTTGTTATGTACGTCTTGGCAGCCCAGCTGTTTTATTCTTTCGTCTTTGTGTTTTAGCTTCCCAACATTGGGAAACGTGGTTTTTCTCATTTTCGAGGTTTCCCAAACTTGGGACGCGCTGTTTTCATCGTTTTCTACGTATAATGATCAAAGAATATGATCCAAATCCAAATATCCGAACTGTATTTCATCATCCAGAACCATGATCAGCCTGTTGCGATCCTTGTCATAGCAAAACGACGAAATACGATAGCCCACATCCAACGTTTTCAGATAATCTCCCTCAAGGTTGAAAACGAGGAGTTTGGTAGGCGCATAAGCGTCTGAAAAATTATCGCCACCCGAATAAGCTGCTATAATTTTGTCGCCGCAGAACACTACATCGTCATAATGGTGAATCTTATTCGACTCTTTTTTATCCCACGCAGGTCCATAGATGTTGTACTTTAATTCGCCATCGAGCGTGAGGATCGACATCAAATCGTGGAAAGTATAGCATTCTACACATAATCCTTTTTCTTCCGAGACGGCAAAGCTGATCCGCTTTTTCGTTATATCGGGATGTTCGTATTTCATCGGCTCGAACGTGTCTGCCTGAATATTCCATTTTGCAACCGACTGCTTGAATGTTGAGACGCTGGTCGGCTCTATCATCAAGGCAAACGACAGGGTGTCGTTGATATATTGGTATCTGTCGGGAAACTTCAACGCATTCATCGTCGTTTTTATTCTCGGGCAGTAATCGGGATTGGCCAAAAGGCTGTCAATCGCATAACTGTATATCTTCCGTTTGCCATAGTCCGACGCGTAGAACAGGCGTTCGTTGTTATTTACACCGATATGCCCCATTATCGTTATCTCGTCGGGGCCATGCCCTGCTTGTGCCGTGCTAACTAAATATTTAAAACTATTCTTGTCGAATATGTGTATCTGTTTGTCTGGCGATTTGTAATCGGCGATGATTAGGTAATGGTCTAACAAATATAAATGAGCCGTCGAGCTTATCATCACATCTTTGATCGGTATTTCTTTGACCGAAGAATGTACGTTGACTATCTCGTTACGCTGCTGCTGGTATTTCTCCGTTTTGTCCGAATTCGTGCAACCCATTACGCAGCAAAGCCCCAATAGGGAGCATACAAATTTCAGTTATTTCATACAACAGATATTTATAAAGATTATGCCTTGCCTTGATACAAGTAGCGTTTGATGCTCTTTTTGGGCGTTTTTTCGAACTCTTCTTCGTGTATGCGGATGGCGTTCAGCTTGCTGTAGGTCGGCATCATATTGTTGAGTTGCTGGCGGTTTTGTTCCATTACTTCCTCGAGGTCGGCGCGTGTCAGGCCGATGACGCCGGCTTCGTCGAAATCGGGATAGACGAGGGCTACCAGCTTGTCGCCTTCTTGTATCACGATGCTTTCGCTGACCATTGCAAGCGAATTGAGCTTGTCTTCTATCTCTTCGGGATAGATGTTCTGCCCCGAAGCGCCGAGCAGCATGTTTTTCGACCGCCCTTTAATAAAGATATTGCCTTCGGCATCCATGGTTCCCAAGTCGCCGGTGTGGTACCACCCGTCGGCATCGAGCACCTCGCGTGTGGCTTTCTCGTTCTTGTAGTAGCCGAGCATTACGTTGGGACCTTTGGCCAATATCTCGCCGGGAATGTTGGCCGGATCGTTACTGGCAATTTTTACTTGCATGTGGTGGGCCGCTCTTCCGCAACTGCCCGGTACGAAGGTGGTCCAGTCGGAGTAAGCAATGATCGGGGCGCATTCGGTGGTGCCGTATCCGACGGTGTAGGGGAATCCGATCTTGCGCATGAACTGCTCGATGTCTTGGTTGAGCGCGGCTCCGCCAATAATGATTTGATAGAAATTTCCACCAAAAGCCTTGACCACTTCTTCGCATATCTTCTCGTTCACCTTCTTGCTGATAACGGGCATATTGAGCAGCAACTTCATCTTGTTGTTTTGTATCTTCGGATATACTTTTTTCTTGATAATCTTCTCGATGACCAGCGGAACAGCAACGACCAGCGCGGGCTTGACAGTGGCGAATGCTTGGGCAATGATGGCCGGACTGGGGATGCGGGTGAGGTAGAAAATGTGGGCGCCGGTGATGAACTCGTAGATGAATTCGAAGGCCATGCCATACATGTGGGCCATGGGCAGGATGCTCATCACGTTGTCGCCGGCATGCAGTTTGTCGCCCAGCACGTGGAAAGCGAAATCGGCATTGCCCCAAAGGGCGCGGTAGGGTACCATGACGCCTTTCGAAAAACCGGTGGTTCCGCTGGTGTAGTTAATCAGGGCTAGTTCGTCGGGATTTTGTTCGATGTAGTATTTTACGTGTTCTTGCCGGAAGAACTTCGGATATTTCCGGCCGAAAATTTCGTTGAGATGTTCGCGGGCGTAGGTCAGTTTGTCTGTCCGGGATACGACCAGCGAGTAGTCGGGCAAGTAGACGATTCCCTCTATGTCGGGCATTTTGGTGGCATCGACAATAGTGGATACCACATCGCCGACGAAGAGCAGTTTGGCCTCACTGTGGTTGACGATGTTATGAATTTGTTCGGCCGTAAACTCGTGCAGTATCGGAACGGCTACGGCTCCGTAGGTGAGCGTGGCCACGAAGGCGCATGCCCATGCCGAACTGTTGCGCCCGCAGAGAGCTATTTTATCGCCTCGCTGTACGCCGCTGTTTTCGAATAGAATGTGCAGCTTTTCTATTTTCCGGGCCACGTCGTGATATTGTAGCGTGGCTCCCTGATAGTCTGTCAGCGCATCTAATGACCAGTGGTCGATAATACTCTTTTGGATAAGGGCGTTGAAACTTGGTATTTCCATGATGTTTTATTTGTTTTATTCGGTTGTTTTTAAAATCTTGTTTTGGTATAAATATCGTTTGATCGACTTTTTAGGTGTTTTCTCGAATTCTTCTTGTTGTATTCTGATTTCGGAGAGCCGGCTGAACGATGGCAGAAGTTTGTTGAGCTCTTGCAAGTTTTCTTGCATGATGTTTGCCATGTCTTCGTCTGTAAATTCCATCGAGGCTGCGGTCTCGAGGTCGGGGTGTACCAGTCCGACGATTCTGTCGCCATCTTGTACAACGAGACATTCACTGACCATTGTCATCGAGTTCAGCTTTCCTTCTATTTCTTCGGGATAAACATTCTGTCCGTTCGATCCCAGCAGCAGATTCTTCTTGCGCCCCCGGATAAATACGTGCCCGTCTCGGCTCATCGTTGCCAGGTCGCCGGTGTGGAACCAGCCGTCGGCGTCGATTACCTTACGGGTTGCTTCTTCGTTTTTATAGTAGCCGAGCATGACGTTGATGCCGCGCGTAACGATCTCTCCCTCGACGGTTTTGGGATCGTTGCTGTCAATTCTTACTTCCATGTGCCTGACCGGCGTTCCGCACGAGCCTGGTACGAAGTCGGTGTGGTCGCTGAAGGTGATCATCGGTGCGGTTTCGGTAGTGCCGTATCCCATCGTCAGCGGGAAATCGATATCGTGTAAAAAGCTTTCTATTTCCTGATTCATGCCGGCACCGCCGACCATGACCTCGTACAGATTGCCGCCGAAGATGTCGATCACTTGTTTGCAGATTCGTTCTTTTACGTGTTTGTTGACAACGGGCATGTTGAGCAGGATGTTGAGCAAAGGAGTTTGAAACGACGGGAATATCTTTTTTCTGACGATCTTCTCAATGACCATCGGGACCGAAATTACGATGGCCGGTTTTACCTCTTGAAGCGCTTCGGCAATGAAAGTAGGGCTGGGCAAGCGCGTCAGAAAATAGATGTGATTTCCGAAGCAGAATTCGAAAATAAATTCTACCATCATGCCATACATGTGGGCCATCGGCAGAATGCTCAACACGCTGCTGCCGGGCGTCAGATGGCTGCCGATGTCGTGGAAGCAGAAATCCAAATTGCCCCACAGAGCGCGGTATGGTAGCATGACTCCTTTCGAAAAGCCGGTGGTTCCGCTGGTATAATTGATGATGGCCAGCTCTTCGGCATCTTTCGGAACATGATAGTGGACGTGTTCGGGTCTGAAATACTTCGGAAACTTCGAGCCGAATATCTGGTTGAGGTGTTCGCGGGCATAGGTCAGCTTGTCTGTCCGGGATACGACCAGCGAGTAGTCGGGAATATAAATGATGCCTTCGAGCCGAGGCATCTGATCGGCATCCAGTGTCGGTGCTACGATATCGCCCACGAACAGCAACTTGGCGTCGCTGTGGTTAACGATATTGTAAACCTGTTCGGGTGTAAACTCGTGCTGAATGGGTACGGCAACGGCACCATACGTCAAGGTGGCAAAAAAGGCGATGCCCCAACAGCTGCTGTTGCGCCCGCAGAGGGCTATTTTATCGCCTTTCTGTATACCGCTATTCTCGAACAGGATATGCAGCTTCTCTATCTTGCGGGCAACATCTTTGTATTGAAACGTTGCACCTTTGTAATCTGTCAGAGCGTCTTTATCCCAGTTCTTAATAATACTCTGCTCTATATATGAATTGAAATTTGGCACTGATTTCATTGCACAATGATCGAATTTGTGTGCAAAGATACGCTCTTATTTGCACATATCCAAAAATGATGTGCATGAAATGATGTTCGGCAGGGGGGGTTGCGGGCGGGCGGGCTTCCGAGTGGTTGAGAAACGCCGGGGAGCGGCGCGTTTATCCGTTATTTTTGGTATTTTATCTGGCAACCATTATCTTTGCAGAAAAAAGAAGAAATAACATGAAAAGTATTTTGGCCTTGAACAGGCTTTTTCTATTTTTATTAGTGGGTGGTATCGTTGGGCCGAGTTATGCGCAAAGTCATCGCAAGCGTGAGTTTCGTGGGGCATGGATACAGTGTGTCAACGGGCAGTTCGAACGTTTGGGAACGGCCGGCATGCAACGAGAGCTTGCTTATCAGCTGGACGAATTGCAAAAAGACGGTGTCAATGCCATCATC